>NZ_FNTG01000002.1:2717447-3019385 GCF_900104795.1 Burkholderia sp. WP9 | reverse complement strand
TCGCGTCCTGGCGCTGCGTAATCAGCGTATTGATGTACTGCACTTGCGACGACGCGCCCGCATCCGACGGCCCCACCGCTTTGCCCACGCCGCCGAACTCCTTGATCGCGGTCATGCCGCCGTCGTCGGCGATCACTTCGTAGGGGTTGTTGATCTGCTTCGGCACGAATGCGATTTTCAGACCGCTTTTCAGGCCCGCGGCGGACGCGGCGCAACTGATCGCGATCAACGCAACGCAGAGCGCCGCGGTGCCGGTGTGACGTAGAGGTTTGAACATGAAGTGTCTCCTGCCTTGTTGTTGGACGTGACGTTGTCCGGGTTATCGGTTGTTGGACTTTCTCTTCGCAGATGCAGGCATGGCTAAAAACTTAGACTGAAGATGCGGACTTCGCGATGAAACGCCGGTCGCGCGCCGCGCGCCAGCGCGCCACCAGATTCGGTATCAGCACCGAGGCCAGCAGCAGCACGCCGGTCACGATGGTCAGCGTTTCGCTGGATACGTCGTCGAGCGTCAGCGCGTTTTTCAGCACGCCGATAATCAGCAGCGACAGCAGCACGCCGATCATCGACCCGCGTCCGCCGAAAATGCTCACACCGCCGAACAGCACCGCCGCGATCACCGACAACTCGAAACCTTCACCGTTGTCGCCCCGCGCGCTCGTGAAGCGCAGCGTATAGACCACGCCCGCCAGCGCACTCATGGCGCCGGACAGCACGAACAGGCGCAAGCGGATCTTTGCCACTTCGATACCGGAGAACGCCGCGGCGGTCGGATTCGCGCCGATCGCATAGAGACTGCGGCCGAACGCCGTGGACTGCAGCAGCACGGTGAACACCACCGCGCCGACGATCACGATCACAAACGGCAGCGGTATGAAACTCGAACCAACCGTGTCCATGCCGAACGCCGTGTAAGCCGCGGGGAAATCCGCCACCGCCTGGTCGCCGAGCAGCACATAGGCGAGGCCGCGAAACAGCGCCAACGTGCCGATCGTGACCGCGAGCGAAGGCAGATTGAGCTTGACGATCACGAGGCCGTTCAGCAGACCGGCCAAGGCTCCCGCGATCAGCACCAGCACGATCACGAGCGGCATCGGCAAGCCCATGTGCCATAGCACGCCCATCAACGCGCTGGACGCGCCGAGCACCGAGGCCACCGACAGATCGATTTCGGCGGCGACGATGATCAGCGTCATCGGCAGCGCCATCAACGCAATTTCGGTCAGATCCGCCAGCACGTTGCTCAGATTCGCGCCGGTGAGAAACACCGGCGACAGCAACCGCCCGAGCGCGAGCGAGAGAATCAGCACGATCACCAGCAACACTTCCCATTGCAGCGGCGTTTCGCGTTTGCGCGTGAGCAGCGCGGAATCGGGTTTAGCCATGATCGCGTTTCCTCATCATGCGTTTGGCGACGGAGCGGGCCAGCAAGGTATCGGCGGTAATCGCGGCGACGATCAGCGCGCCCTCGATGGCCTGCTCCCAGAATGGCGACACGTGCAGCACGACCAGCGCGATGCTGATCACGCCGAGCACGAGCGCGCCCAACGTCGCGCCGAGAATCGTGCCGACGCCGCCAGTGATTGCGACACTACCCACCACGGCGGCGGCCACCACTTGCAATTCGATGCCCTTCGCGGTGCTGGCATCCACGGTGCCGAAGCGCGCCAGCCACAACGCGCCCGCAAAACCGGCAATCGCGCCAGAGAGCAGAAATCCCGCCATCACGCGACGCTCCACGTTCACACCGGCGAGACGCGCCGCCTCCGGATTCGAGCCGATCGCGTAGTGTTCGCGGCCACCGCGAAACTGCTTCAGATACACGGCGAGACCGGCCAGCACGACGATCGCGATCAGCGCGAGCGTCGGAATGCCGAGCAACGTTCCAGTCGCGAGACGAGAGAAAGCATCGGGCAGGCTGGTGGCGTTGATCTGCCCGCCATGCACCCACGCATAGTCCGCACCGCGAAAAATGTACAGCGTGGATAGCGTCGCCACCAGCGACGGCACGCGTCCCACCGCGACGAGCAGCGCATTGATGCCGCCCGCCACGAGACCGATGGCAAGCCCCGCAGCCAACGCGACGATCACCGGCATCTGCGGAAACGCGACATACAGGCTGCCGACCGCATACGCGCTGATGCCGACCGTCGAGCCGACCGACAGATCGATATGCCGCATCAGGATCACCACGGTCATGCCGGCCGTCAGCAAGCTGATGATCGACACGTTCAGCAGCACGTCGCGCAGGTTCTGCAGGTTCAGGAACTGCGGTTTCGCGAGCCCAGTGCCCACAATCAGCAGAATCAGCACGACGAACAACGTTGTTTCGCGGCTCTTTGCGATGCTTGCGGCAAAGCCGCCCGGCGAGCCCGCCGCGCGCTTCGCGACCGGCGGATGGACCGGCGCGGGATGGGTGGAAGAATGGCGCATCATGCGGCGTGTCCCAGCGGTGGAATCGGTTGGACTGGATGGCCGACGGGTTGGCCAAGTGCGGCGCCCATGATGCGTTCCTCGTCAGCGTCGGCACGCGCTATATCCGCGCTGATACGTCCCTCGTGCATCACCAGCACGCGGTCGGCCATGCCGAGTACTTCCGGCAATTCGCTCGAGATCATCAGCACCGCCATGCCGTCGCGCACCAGTTCGGCGAGCGCGCTATACACCTCGGCCTTCGCGCCGACGTCGATCCCACGCGTGGGTTCGTCGATGATCAACACTTTCGGCCCGGTTGCCAGCCATTTGCCGAGCACGACTTTCTGCTGATTGCCGCCCGACAACGTGCCGACCGGCGCGTTCGCGTCGCCCGCCTTGAGACGCAAACGCGTGCCCCATTGGTTGGCGAGTTGCGTCTCGCTGCGCGTCGAGATGAGGCCGTGTTTGACGAGCCGCCCGAGCACGGTCATCGAGGCATTGCGCGCAATGCTCAATTCCAGCGCGAGTCCTTGTTGCCGGCGGTCCTCCGGCACGAGCGCAAGTCCGGCGCGCACCGCGGCGGCGGGCCGGCCTGCCGTCAGACGCTTGCCGGCAATCCAGATTTCGCCCGAGTCGAGCGGATCGATGCCGAAGATCGCGCGCGCGACTTCGCTGCGCCCCGCGCCGACCAGCCCGGCCAGCGCCACGATCTCGCCCGCGCGCACGTCGAAGGAAATGTCCTTGAAGACGCCCACGCGCGTGAGGCCGCGTACCGACAGGCGCACTTCCCCAGGCGGCTGGTCGGCTTTCGGATAGAAGGTTTCCAGATCGCGCCCGACCATTTTGGCCACGATCGACTCAGTGGTGAGATCGGCGGTCAGACCGTCGAAAACTTTCGCGCCGTCGCGCATGATCGTGACGCGCTGTGTCAGCGCGAATACTTCGTCGAGCCGGTGCGTGATGAACAGAATCGCCACGTCACGCTCGCGCAGCTTGCGCACGATCGCAAAGAGCCGCTCCACTTCGGGCAGCGACAACGCGGCGGTCGGTTCGTCCATGATGAGCACGTTGGCGTTCAGCGACAACGCCTTGGCAATTTCGATCACCTGCTGATCGGCAATCGACAAACCGCGCACCAGCTGATCGGCGCGCAGATCGACACCGAGCGACGCCAGCAAGCCATCCACCTCGCGGCGCATCGCGTCGTATTGAATGCGGCCGATCCGGTCCACCGGCTGCCGCCCCATGAAGATGTTCTCCGCGATCGACAGATCGAAGAACAGCGTCGGTTCCTGATAGATGACCGCGAGCCCGGCGTCGCGCGCTTCAGCGGGTGTCGCGAAGCGGCGCGCCACGCCGTCCACCAGCAACTCGCCGGTATCCGGCTGATGCACGCCCGCGAGAATCTTCACGAGCGTCGATTTGCCCGCGCCGTTCTCGCCGAGCAACGCATGCACCTCTCCCGGCCATAGCGCGAGATCGCCGTCGGAAAGCGCGCGAACCCGGCCGAATGATTTACTCG
Source organism: Burkholderia sp. WP9 (assembly GCF_900104795.1). Lineage (NCBI taxonomy): Bacteria > Pseudomonadati > Pseudomonadota > Betaproteobacteria > Burkholderiales > Burkholderiaceae > Burkholderia > Burkholderia sp. WP9. The sequence goes on along the minus strand of NZ_FNTG01000002.1, from coordinate 3,015,448 downwards.
CGTGCCGCAATTCGAGCCGCGGCACTGAGGATGTGGCTTGCTGCACAGCGTGTCTCCTTCTTTTTCGCGTTCCAATGCCCTTCAGATGCGGTAGCAACGTTCCGCATTACGGCAAAACAGCGCCTCTTTCTCGGCGACGCTCGCGCCATCCACGATCGATGCATACGCATGCCACAAATCCGCGTAAGAGCCGAACAGCCGGTCGACGGGAAAATTCGAGGCGAACATCGCGCGCTCGACGCCGAACGTATCGATCGTTTCGAGCACATACGGCCGCAGGCTTTCAACACTCCACTGGTGATCGAACATCGCGAGTCCGCTGATCTTCACCGCGACATTGCGGCAACCGGCGAGCAGGCGCATGCCGTCGCGCCAGGCGCGATAGCCCGCCACGCTATTACGGTCCACGAACATGCCCGCGTGGTTGATCACGAATTGCGTGTCGCCATGCGAGCGCGCCAACGCCGCCGCTTCTTCCATCTGTGACGGATACAGTTGCAGATCAAACGACATGTCGTAACGGCGCAGCAACGCGAAGTGTTCGCGCCATTGCGGCTCGCGCATGAAATGACGGCCGACGTAATCGAACAGCTTGTTCTCGTGCACGTTCAGAATCTGCCGGATGCCACGCGTATTCGCGAACGACGCATGCGCTTCGAGCACGGCCGGCGCATTCGGCGCGGACAGATCCACCGCGGCGACGATCGCGTTCGGCATGCCGCGCGATTCCTTGCGATCCGCAATGGATTGCAGCCAGCGCGTTTCTTCGACCGGATCGGTGGGATCGTGATTCGCTTCCACGTGCACCAGTTTCAGTACCTCGATATCGCCCGCCTCGCCCAGCAGATCGTCCAGCAGGTAGTCGTGCTTCAAGTCACGCGCATCGCCCACGAACGACACGCCCGGGTTTTCCAGCCACGGATAGCGATGCGTTTTCAGATCCCACAAATGGATATGCGAATCGACCACCTGCATGCGACATCCTCCGTCCGGTGAAGATCGTTTCGAGTCAGATCATGTAAGTCTGCTGAGCGGCAATCAGATCAAGTCGGCTCAACTCAGCGAGTTCAGGTGAAAGACCGGTTCGAGCGGCTGCTGAAGCGGCGTGTGATCCGGCGCCGTGTGCATGATGTCAGCCATGTAATCCCACCATTTGCGCATGACCTCGAGTTGCGGCAGTTCGTCCATGGTGTGATGGTTGTTTCGCGTCAGCACGGCGAAGAGATGGTGCGAGTCCGGGTCGAAGAAAATCCGGTAATCGCGCACGCCGGCATTGTGCAATGCATCAACCAGTTCGGGCCAGATTTGCGCGTGACGTCGTTCGTATTCCTCGCGCATGCCGGGGTTGAGCACCATCCGGAAAGCAATTGTTTCCATTGCGGCCTGTCTCCCGTCGTATCGGAGCGCTTTCTCGGAGAAGCGCCTGATGCGACTATAATTCCAGCGTCGATAGCATCTCAATCCGTTGTTGGGATTGGGCGATCCACAAACCGAATCGCACCCGACCCATGAGCCAACACTCAGCAACTGTCGCACTCGTCAATCGGCTCAAATTCAAGCACCTCGCGCTGCTCGTCGCGCTCGACGACGCGCGCAATCTCCATCAGGCCGCAGAGGCCGTCAACGTGGCCCAGCCGAGCGCGAGCCGCATGCTCGGCGATATCGAAGAAGCATTCGGCTTTCTGCTGTTCGAGCGCAACGCGCGCGGCATGACGCCCACGCCGCTTGGCGTCGTCACGCTGGCCTATGCCCGGCGTGCACTGGCGGAACTGACCCGTTTCGCCGAAGACCTCGACGTCAAACGCCGCGGCGGTCACGGCCAACTGACGGTCGGCGCGATCATGGGCGCCGCGCCCGATCTGCTGGCCATGGCGGTCGCCGCGCTGAAAACCGAAAGCCCGCTGTTGAACGTGCGCATTCTCGGCGAGACCAGTGACCAGGTCGTGCAATTGCTGCATCGCCGCGAAGTCGATCTGGCGCTCGGGCGCCTGACCAGCCCGCTGCAACACAACGATTTCAGTTTCGAGCCGCTCGCGCGCGAAACGCTGCTGCTCGTGGTGCGTGCGGTGCATCCGCTCGCGCAGCGCGCGCGCGTCAGCTTGCGTGAGCTGATCGACTGGCCGTGGGTGGCGCAGCCCGTCACCAGTCCGGCGCGCGTGCTGTTCGAAGAGGAACTGGCGCGCGCGGGACTGGCCACGCCGGTGAATCTGACCGAATGCGCGTCGATCTTCGCTACGCTGCAATTGCTCGAGAATTACGATGCGGTGGCCATGCTGCCCGAGTCGGTGGTGCGCGATCATTTGCGCGGCAAACTGCTGGTTGCGTTGCCGCTCGAAATCGGCAAGAGTCTTTCGGGCTTCGGCATTCTCACGCGCAAGGAAGAGCCGCTGGCTGAACCGGCGCTGCGTTTCATCGACCTGTTGCGCGGCTTCTCGCACAAACTCAAACGCGACGACACCGCCGCGGCCGCATCTGACTCCCTGGTCGCGGCTTCGGCTCCGGTGAACTGAAATCGGCATCGCGCGTTATTGCAGGTTGACGAAAAGGCCGCCGTCCACCAGCAGCGCAGCGCCCGTCACATAGCGCGCGCGGTCGGAGGCGAGGAACGTCACGCAATCGGCGACATCTTCCGGGCGGCCCAGTCTGCCGAGCGGGATGCGTTTTTCGAAGTAGGCTTTTTTGGCTTCGTCGGCGAGGTCTTCAGCGTTCAGATCGGTGGCGATGGTGCCGGGCATCACCGAGTTGCAGCGAATGCCATATGGTCCCAATGCGACCGCGCAGGATTGCATCAACGAATGCACGCCCGCTTTGGTCGGCGTGTAATGCGTCTGCATGCCGCCGCCCACCAGCGCGCTGATCGAACTTGTCGCCACGATCGCGCCGCCCGTGCCCTGCGCTTTCATCTGTTGCGCGGCGGCTTGCGTCACATAGAACGCGCCGTTCAGATTGACAGCCACCGTCGATTCCAGCACCTCCGGCGGCATGTCGAGAAAAGCATGAAACGGACAGATGCCCGCGTTGCTGGCCAGCACGTCGACTTTGCCGAACGCCTCGACCGTGTGGCGCACCAGTTGCTGACCGGTTTCGCGCGCGGCGACGTTGCCTTCGATCGCAATCACGCGCCGCCCCAGCGCCTCGATTTCACCGACCACTTCCGCAACGGCGGAACGGCGTCCATACGATGCGTCGTTGTCGCCCCAGTAGTTGATCGCCACGTCCGCGCCTTCGGTTGCGCACGCAACGGCTATCGCGCGGCCGATACCACGCGACCCGCCGGTGACGATCACGACCTTGTCCTTGAGCAGCACGTCATTCTCCTTTCAGGGTTCGAATTTGCGACGGGTGACGCGCACGGCGCGGCTCGACCCGACAACAAGTAATCAACACGCACTCATCGTGAACTCATCGCGAACTCATCGCGAACTCAACGCGCGTAAGGCCGCACCAACGCGCATTCCGGATTCAGCCTCACGCCGAAGCCCGGCGCGTCCGGCACCTTCATGCGCCCGTTCACGGGCACGGGTTCATCGAGCAACAGTGGCGTGAACATCGGCACGACTTCGTCGGCTTTGGGCGCCATCATCAGAAACTCGGCAAACGGCGAATTGTGCCGCGTCACCACGAAGTGATAGCTATACACCGACGAACCGTGCGGCACGACCATCACATTGTGGGCATCCGCTAGCGCGGAGATCTTGATCAACTCGGTAATGCCGCCGCACCAGCCGACATCCGGTTGAATCAGATCGCAGCATTGCATCTCCAGCAACATGCGAAAGCCCCAGCGCGTTGCTTCGTGTTCGCCGGTCGACACCATCATGCCGCGTGGCACATTGCGGCGCAGTTCGGCGTAACCCCAGTAGTCGTCGGGCGGCAGGCACTCTTCGATCCATTTCAGGCCATACTCGTGCGCCGCTTGCGCGAGCCGCGTGGCATACGGCACATCGAGGCTCATCCAGCAGTCGTACATCAGCCAGAAGTCGTCGCCCACCCGGCTGCGCATGTCAGCGAGCTTTTCCAGATTCTTCTTGAGGCCCGCTTCGCCTTCGGCGGGACCGTGCTGCAACGGCAGCTTGCCGCCGATGAATCCCATCTCCTTCGCCAGATCGGGCCGCGCGCCGGTCGCATAGAACACCAATTCGTCGCGCACCGGACCGCCTAATAGCTGGTACACCGGCTCCTTGCGCACTTTCGCGAGCAGATCCCACAACGCGAGATCGACGCCCGAGATCGTATTCAGCACGACCCCTTTGCGACCGTAATACAGAGTCGAGAAGTACATCTGATCCCACATTTTCTCGATGTCGGTAACGAGTTGCCCTTCGAGAAAACGCGCGAGATGTTTCTCGACGATGAACGCGCCGATCTCGCCACCCGTCGTCACCGCAAAACCCACGGTGCCGTCGCTCGCTTCGATCTCCACCACGAGCGTGCCCAGCACATTGATACCGAATGACTGGCGGCTCTGGCGATACTCCGGATAACGCGCCATCGGCGTGGAGATGTGATCGTCGATCCAGTGTCCGCCGGGTTGGTCGTGATAATCCGCACCGCCGCCGCGGACGATGAAGGCACGCACGTGCCGAATGGTAGGCATGGCCATGTATGGAGGCTCCGTTATGAGTGCGTCGAGCGAGCGCCTAGCGGGCGCGATGCAGTAAGGTTTTGAAAGTTGCGCCCGGCTGGGCGGCGTCGCGCCGCAATAGCGTGCCGATCAAAAGCGCGGCGAGCAGACTCGACATGCCCAGCACGACCAATCCCGCCGACTTCGACGAAAAGGCATGTTCCGCCGCGGTGCGCAAGCTCGGCGCAATGAAACCGCCGAGCCCGCCGAGCGAATTGATCAACGCGATACCGCCCGCCGCGGCCGCGCCTGTGAGGTGACGCGTGGGAAACGTCCAGAAAAGCGGCTGCGCGGCAATGAAACCGCTCGCGGCACAACACAGCGCGAGTAAGCCGACGGAAGGACTTCTCGCGAGTCCGGACACACCAATGCCGAGCCCGGCGACGATCAGCAACGCCACCGCCCAACGCCGATGCCCACCGGTGCGATCCGCGCGGCGCGGCACGTACCACGTCACAGCCAGCGCACACAGCCATGGCAGCGCCGCGACGAGACCCACACGCAAGCCGACCGTCGTTCCAAGGAACGCCGCCACCTGTTGCGGCAGATAAAAAATCACGCCATACACACTCATCTGGATCAGCAGATAGATCGCCGACAGCAGCAACACACGCCGGTCCACCAGGGCGGCCAGAATGTTATGCGGGCCGTGCGCGGACGCGACACGCGCATCGTCTTCGAGTGCGCTACGCAAGGTGGCGCGCTCCTGCGGTTCGAGCCAACGCGCGTCTTCGGGGCGATTGTCGAGATACCAGAACGCCCACACGCCCACCAGCGAAGCCAGCACGCCCTCCACCAGAAAGAGCCATTGCCAGCCGGCAAGACCCAGCGCGCCATGCAATTCGAGCAGCGACCCCGACAACGGGCTGCCGAAAATAAACGCCAGCGGCGCGCCGAAATAAAACACGCCCACTGCACGCGCCCGGGACGACTGCGCAAACCAGTGTGTGAGGTAATAGATCACGCCCGGAAAGAAACCCGCCTCGGCGACGCCGAGCAGAAACCGCAGCGTATAGAACGCGGTGGGCGTATGCGCGAGGCTCATCGCGGCCGACACGATTCCCCATGTCACCATGATCCGGCACATCCAGGCGCGCGCGCCAACCCGATGCAACAGCAGATTGCTCGGGACTTCGAACAATGCATAGCCGACGAAAAACACGCCCGCACCGAAGGCAAACGCCGCATTCGACAAACCTGTGTCGTGCTGCAAAGCCTTTTGCGCGAAACCAATGTTGGCGCGGTCGAGGAACGCCAGCACATACATCAGCAGTAGAAACGGCAGTAGCCGGCGCATTACCTTGCCGTTGATCGCCTCGAGTGAAACGGGCGCATGCGTGTCCATGTCGTCTCCTTCGCAGAGCACGCGCGGGTGGCGGCTCTGCGGGTTTCTTTTCTTGTGTAGCGCTACCGTGCTAACGCAGGTGCGACGCCGCGCCGGCTCAGTAGGTTGCGCGGCCGCCGGACAGGTCGAATACGGAAGCGGTACTGAACGCGCAGTCCTCGGACGAGAGCCACAGAATCAACGACGCCGCTTCTTCGGGCAACAGGAAGCGGTTCATGGGAATCTTCGAAAGCATGTAGTCGATGTGTTGCTGCGACATCGAATCGAAGATCTCGGTTTTAGCCGCGGCGGGCGTGACCGCATTGACGAGAATGTTCTTCGTCGCGAGTTCTTTGCCGAGCGATTTGGTCAAGCCGATGAGTCCGGCCTTGGAGGCGCTGTAATGCGAGGCGTTAGGGTTGCCCTCCTTGCCCGCCACCGAGGCGATATTGACGATCCGGCCATAGCCCTGCTTGAGCATTTGCGGCACGACCGCGCGGCAGGTCAGATACGGGCCGATCAGGTTGACATCGATCACGCGGCGCCAGATGTCGGGCTCCAGTTCCCACGTGGTGCCATTGCCGCCGGTGATGCCGGCACAATTGATCAACACGTCGATCGCCCCGTGATCGGCAACGGTTTGCGCCACGGCCTGTGCGACGGCGGCTTCCTGTGTCAGTTCGACTGAGATCGCGGTGACTTTGCCCAATTCGCTCAGCTCACGCTGACTGCGGGCAAGACGTTCGGCGTCCACATCCCATAGCGCGACCGACGCGCCCGAGTTGAGTGCCCGCTGCGCCACTGCGTAGCCGATACCACGCGCGCCGCCGGTAATGGCGACTACGCGCCCCTCCAGATCGATTCGATTCATCGCTGTGCTCCTGTTGGCAGGCCTGAACGGCATGCCTTTGTGTTGTTGTATCCGGCTGTCTGTGCTGCTGGTCCAGCCAATATACGAGCGGCGCGATGCGCTAACAATCCGAGTATTGGAGCGGGTGATAACAAAAGTGGATCGGGAGTCGTGTGCGGTGCAGCGAACCAGGCGGCACGGTTTCGCAGAGCGGGCAAACGGCGCGCGTAGAGGCGCAAGTGCCCGGTCGGCCCATCCAGACGGTGCCGGCGGGAAGATGAATTACGCGGAAATCGCGCGCGGGCAACGGTCCCCCCTGTGTGGTCGCCCCCTTTTTAGTTTATTTTTTTGCACTTGCACAACCGTCCGATCGCGCCGGATACTGACTTGGCCCGCGTTGTCTCCTCAGCGGGTGCATCAGTCTTCGCCCGCTTCGCGCGGGCTTCTTTTGAACGATGGATGCGAACGTCAGGAGGCGCCATGAAAGTCTGCGATGGATGCTCCGATATCGACGGCCGGCCCGTCGATGTTCAACGGCAGGAAAACCTCACCCTGATTGGCGTGGCGGAGCGCAACGGCGCGCTCGTTCTCGAGCACTACCGCTGCGACAAATGCCGGGCCATTATCGCCAGACAATTCGCCGGTGATTCCGACGAACGAATCTGGAGCGTTATCGAAACAGCCCATTGAGCGGTCGCCGCCGCCGGCTGCCACCCGATGCCTGACCTATCGAACAAGGAACCCATAGGTGAGCGGATCACGCTCATCCAGTAGCCAGGTTGCCAGGCCGCAGACAAAAGCATTGCCTTCCACCTCCGGAATCACGGCCTTGAAATCACCCACGGTCGTCTCGCTGAGAACACGCCCTTTGAATACCGTGCCGATAATCGACTCGTTCACCAGCGTGTCGTCCTTGCCCAACTTGCCACGCAAATAAAGCTGCGCGACCCGCCCGCCGGTCCCGGAACCGGTTGGTGAACGGTCCACCTCGCGGTCCGCAAACACGCAACAGTTGGCTTGCGTCGACTCCGCGTGCCGCGGCGCATTCGCAATGATGGTGCCGTAGATGTGATTGATCTCCGGAATATGCGGGTGCTCGACGGGAAACGCCCTGTTTGCCGCCTCCTTGACTTCGGCACCGAAGCGCACGAGTTCTTCCACCGACGATTCCCGCACTTCGAGACCATGCGGCGCTCCGTCGGTATAAAAGTAGAACGCGCCGCCGAATGCGATATCGCCGGTCACCGAACCGAACGACGGCGTCTCTACGGTCACGTCCTGCTTCCAGATAAACGACGGCACGTTGACGAAGCGAACGTTGCCCGCGTGCTCGCCGTCCCACTTCACAAAGGCTTCGATGAAGCCGCACGGCGCATCGATGCCGATGCGCGTTTCGGGTATCTGACGCTGCACCCAACCCAGTTCGACCGCCGCCGTCGACAGCGCGATGACGCCGTGGCCGCAATGGTCGCTATACCCCTCGTTATGAAGGAAGATGATGCCGAAATCAGCGCCGGGGCTGACCGGTTCCGTCAGATATCCGCCGTACATGTCGGCATGCCCACGCGGCTCGAACATCAGAGCCCGGCGGATATCGTCGGCGTTTTCCTTCAGCCACGCGCGCCGCTTGACGATCGTGTCGCCAGGCAGACGCGGCAAACCGCTGGTGACAATGCGGAATGCCTCTCCGCCGGTGTGGACTTCGACAGTCTGGATCGTGCGTGAAATTTTCATGTTTGCTTCGTGAAGTGGCTGGGTCGCTTGCCGTTACTGACCGTACGGAACCGGCAAGCCGTTCTTGATCGTGTACACGGTGGTCGGCGCGCCCTTCAGATCGCCGAACTCGTCGAACGAATAGGTGCCCGCGACGCCCTTATAGTTCTCCTTCGCGAGTTGCGCGGTCAGCTTCGCCTTGTCCGTGGTCGTCCCGGCCTTCACCATGGCGTCGGCGAGCAACTTCACGCCGTCGTAGTAGCTCACGGCGTAGACCTGGGTATCGATGTTGTACGCGGCCTTGTACTTCTGCAGGAACTCGCGACCGGCCGGTGTTTTCTCCAGCGCAATGCCGCCTTGGGCACAGTAGACGATCGACGCCGCGTCGCCGGCAACCTTGCCCATGTCGGCCGAGCAGATTCCGTCGCCGCCCAGCAGCTTCGCCCTGAGCCCGCGCTGGCGCATCTGTTTGGCCATCGGCGCGCCTTGCGCCGCGTATCCGCCAAAGAAGATCACGTCAGGATTTTTGGACTTGATGTTCGTCAAAATGCCGAGGAAGTCGGTGGCCGACGAGCTGGTGAATTCCTGGTCCACGATCTGAATGCCGTTCGCCTTGGCAACCTTCGTAAACTGCTCCGCCACGCCTTGACCGTAGGCCGTGCGGTCGTCGATCACGGCGGCCGTTTTGGCCTTCAACGTCTTCGCGGCGAATTGCCCCATCGTGCCGCCGAGTTGTTCGTCGCTCGCGCCGATACGGAAGATGTTCTTGAAGCCCTGCTTGGTCAGCGCCGGGTTGGATGCAACGGGCAGTATCGGCACGTTTCCGGCGTTGTAGACGCGCGAGGCCGGAATCGCCACGCCCGAGTTGTACGGTCCAACGACAGCGACGACGCCGCTGTCTACCAGTTTCTGCGCAACCTGCACGCCGATTTTCGGGTCGGCCTGGTCGTCCTGCGAATCCAGCTTGAAGGTGACCTTCTGCCCGGCGACGCTTACTCCTGCCTTGTTCAGTTCGTCGATGGCGAGCCGCGCGCCGTTCTCGTTGTCCTTGCCGTTCGGCGCTTGCGGGCCCGTGAGCGGAGCCGAATGACCGATGGTGACGACGACCTGGGCCGTCGCGGACAGGGTGAAACCAGCGGCCATCAATGCGGCCGCAGTCATTGCAAGACGTCGCATACGAACTCCGATTGGACTGGGGAGCAATCACCATATGCTCAATTCGGCGCCAATTCAATCTAACGCCCAGAACGGCGGCCACTTTCGGATCACGTCGCGAGTAATTTTCGAATCCAGCCACGACTATCGCGCGTATATCAGCCAAGCCGGTGGATATCCGGCTCCAGCGCCGCTCTGTTTATTCCGGCGCTGACCCATGGTTGACCAGTGGCTTGCGGCTGAACGCGGCGTACTTCCGCGTCATTCAGACCCGAGCAGCTGTTTGCGCTTCGCCGCTGCGCAATCAGTCAGTCTTTAGCGGTAGATGAAGCTTCGGGGCGTGCTGAAGCATGCGCCGGAATCGCTGGAGAAATGTTATGGAAAAGTTAACGCTCAAAGTCCTGCTGGCGCGGGTTGGTGTCGCATCGCTCTGTGCGTGCGCCGCTATGGTTGCGCAGGCTGGAGGCAATGGCAATGGTGGAAACGGCAGCGGCGGCTCTCACGGCGCCGCCACATCAGGCATGACCTACCACAGCGAGCCTATCTCGAGCCCCTGGAACCGAGTTCCCGGCGACATGACAAAGCATGCCGACACCGGCGCCTCCACCATGCCCGGCATGTCGCCGGACGACGGCGCCCAGTCGACCAAGACCGGGCAGTAACGATTCACAGCGACACTCGTGCCGGACGTGGCGGGCCTGCGCGTGCGGTGCTGAGTGTCCAGACGATCTGGGGCGCGGCCGGGTTGAGAGTCTCGGCTGAGAGTCAACGCCGAAACTGCAGGCCAACGATCACGACCGAAAGTCAGCGCCGAGAATCGTCAGAGCCGCTCCAGTTCGTTTTTCATCCAGTCGTGAACGGCATGACTCAACTCTTGCTGCGTCATCTCCCGAGGCGAGAGCGGTGGTCCGATAACCACGCGAATATGCCCACGTCGGTCAGGCCAGCCTTTCGTCGGCCAGACCTTACCCGCGTTCAACACCACAGGAACAGCAGGCACGCCGGTCGCACACGCCAGTCGAACGCCGCCCGATGTCATTCTCAACGGGGCATCGTGAAGCACCCGCGTCCCTTCCGGAAAAATGACGACGACATCGCCCTTTGCCAGCCTCTCCGCGCTTTCCTTCGTCACAGCCTGGTGAGCCTGCCGGGCCGAGCCACGGTTCAGGCTGACCATGTCGAGACCGCGCAGCACCCAGCCAAAGAACGGGATACGCAGCAGGTCTTCCTTGAACACGAAACTGATGCGGCGTGGAATCAGCGCGAGAAACGCGAGCGTTTCCCAAGTCGACTCATGACGGCACAGAATGATCGCGGGGCCGTCGGGAAGATGTTCGAGCCCCTCGATCGAACATGACACGCCGGGCAGCCAGCGCATGACGAAAACCAGCGCACGGCACCACTGTTTCGCGAGCCAATATCGTCCAGCCCGTCCGACGAAGGGAAACAGCAGGAGAATGACAATGGAATACAGCGTCCCGCTACCGAGCAGGTAAACAATAAACAGCCATTTGGTGATAGTAGAGCGCATCAGGACCTGGATCGGGTGGGTAAGCGGCGCAAGAATATCACCGTAACGCATTGAGACTGTGCCGAGCCGCCGATCATTAGTCCGTGCACGCGGGGCAAGCCAACGCCTCAGCCGCGACAGTCTGCTTACTGCGGCCGAAGCTCGCGAGCGCGGCGAGCCCCAGTAACGCGAGACCGCTGCCCAGCATGAAGTCGGCGGAAATACCCACATGGTCCACCACCACGCCGCCCACCAGCGACCCCAGCGCAATCGCAACCTGAATGATGCTCACGAACAATGCCGAACCTGCTTCGGGTGAGTCGGGCGTAGCGCGCTGAATCCAGATGCTGAAGCACAGCGGCAACGCGCCGAACGAAATGCCCCACGCGAGCACCAGCGCCACGACGCCGATCGTCGAATGCTGAAGCAGTGGCAGCGATACCAGCGCGAACAGCAGCAGCGAAACCATCACGGCTAGCGACACTTTCAGGTTGCGCGTCACCGTCGACGAAACGGCGAAGTTCGAGAAGAAACCGATCATGCCGAAGCCGAGCAGCAGCCACGTGATCGTCGACATGTCCAGATTCGCGTTGTGCAGCAGGAAAGGCGTGATGTACGTGTACGACGAAAAGTGCGCACCGAATACGAGTGCCACCATCAACATGCTTCGGCGCGGATGCGGCCGGCGCAGCAGCGCCACCAGGTCGCGCAGGCGCAACGCGGCCTCCGAAGGCAAAGACGGCACGAAGAAGAACTGCGCGACGAGCGCGATAGCGACCAGCACGCCGGTTGCCATGAACGATTCGCGCCACGACGCAAAGCTCGCGATGAACGTGCCGAGCGGCACGCCGATCACGGTTGCGCAGGTGACGCCGGTGAGGATCGTCGCCATGGCTCGCGCCGAATCTCTCGGCTTCACGAGCCGCACCGACGCCGCCGTGGCCAGCGTCCAGAAACCGCCCAATGCAGCGCCGAGCAGCGCGCGCCCGAGCAGCATGACGAGAAAATTCGGCGCAAACGCCGAAATCAGATTCGAAGCGAGCAGCAAAGCTGTCAGTAAAAGAAATACCCGCCGCCGATCCATGCGCCCCGCCACCAGCATCAAGCCAGGTGCTGAGATGGCCGCGATGACGCCGGGCACGGTGACCATCAGGCCGGCCGTGCCGGGCAGTACGCCGAGTTCCGCGGCGACCCGCGGCAACAGTCCGACCGGTAGAAATTCCGTCGTGACGAAAGCAAAAGCGCCGACCGCGACGGCGAGGACGGCAAGCCACGATCGCAGGGACGACGGGGCGCCGTCGTCCAGCGAGGCACTGCTGGACGGGAGAGTATCTTCGATCAACATAGTATTGTTAGCGAGTCTCTAAACAACAGATGGGATTGGAGCGGCCACACCGCGCTAATCCATTCGCGAAGCGCAGGCACGATGAAAAAAGCAGGCCATATTGGCCTGCTTGCCGGCAGCGATGCGAGTGCAGTCTGGAAGATTAGCGAGTGAAAACCCGAATGGAATACACCATAACATCGTATTAAATCGCCCGCTGACGACTCCGGAAAATTGCGGTCACGCGTGGGGTTATTCGTGCGGCGCTTGCGCCTGCAACCCGCGCGAGCATGACGCTTCGATTTCTGCCGAATTCAAATGGGCACGTTTGGGCACAGCGTTTGCTGAAGGCCACGTCAGCGTTTAACGCGCATTCAACCGCTTATCACAACGAGGACATCGCCCATGGTTAGCACCCGCCCCTGCACCGCCACTTGCGTGATCGACGGCATGCCGGTCACCGTCACCTTTTATCCGGACAACGGCGTGTTGCGCATCGCCAATTCAGCGGGAACGTGCATCAGGGAAACGCGCTGGCATGCGTCGTGGCGCGCACTGCTGGATGAATTCCGTGGTTTCGCCGAACGCGCCACGGTGCAGGGCCATGATCTCGACGCGATGATGGGACGTCTACGCGAACGCGCCGGTCATTCGCTGCACGGCATGTCGCTCGCTTAATCAATAAGCACAGCGTGATGGGAAGCGACGGGGAAGCGACGGGGAAGCGACGAGGAAGTGGCGGGAATGCGATGCCTGCAATGCACACCGCATTCCCAAAGACGAATCTGTCATTGACCAAAATAGACACTGCATTGCGGCCCGGAAGAAGCGCATCGTTGGCTTTGCCGGCCTCCTGCCTCCGACTGCCCCGCTGCCACGCCTCCATAGGACACGTTCTGCACCGGTTGGGCGCCGGCATCCATGCCCCCTGCCGGTTCGCCGAACGAAATATCGGTCGTGGCCTGCGCCGATTCGTTCGCGTTCCGTTGCATCATTGCGCTGCTCGACAGTCCGGCGGCCTGCGGGCTTTGCATCTCCTGCGCGCTCGCCGTTTGCGGCGCGAGAACGAGCACGGCGCTGGCCGCCGCCATCAATAATCGTAGTTTCATGTCCAGACTCCTTGAATCCGGCGCAGCAGTTCTCGTCCTCCAGACAATCGGTCCGTGAAAAGACGCCCGGCGGCCCGATAGGGCTGGCGGACGAGTCGATGTCGATGCGAACTGCTGCGGCGAGTCATCGAACTAAACGGGTAACAGCTTGCCAGACCTGCAACCGATGTCGGACGCGTTCTCGCCACTGGCCGGAATCAGTCGTCGCAGGCTGGAAGTGCGGATTTTGGCTCCGCTGTTTCTTTATAGCTCGGCCACTCAGGAATTCAATCGCGGAACACCCGGCGTGGTCCAACGCGGCGGGCGAGTTCAAAAGCGTGCATTTGAAACAAAATCAATCGACCCTGCACGTGCTTTGGCCACACAGTGCGTTATGATGCTGGCATAACGTAAATAATCGGCCCCGCGCGAGGCACCGGCGAGAGACGGAGCGTGGAGATGAAACCGGTCATCCGCAATCAATGCATCGTCAATAACGTTTCCTCCCTTGTGGGCATGAGGCTCATCCAGCCTTATCTGTCGCGCAGTGGAGCTGCTCGAATATCCATTGACTGATAACCTGGTTTGATAGGCGGCGGGTTCGGCCATATGCTGCGCCGCGATATAGGGAACGACGTTTTTTTCTGACGCTGCCTTTGGATTTCCTTCAATCGATAACCACACCGCGGGCCGTCCCCATCTATATGGGCTCGATGCTGTCGCGGTTTCCCCTTGCAATCTGTAATTGACAGAACGCTGGACGCTTTAGAAGGACGAATATCTTATGGACGAAAGGAAGCGAGATAGCATGATTGCGTATCTCCGCCACCGCATGGAAGAGTTTGGTATCAAACCAGAAGACCTTGCTGCAGTACTGGCGTCCGAGCCGGCTGCGAAAAAGGGCGAACGCTACCGTAGCGCGACCGGAGATAGCTGGGACGGCCAGGGCGAGATGCCCCAGTGGCTGAAACAGGCCATCAGCGCGGGGCAGTCTATCGATCACTTCGAGTTGTCGGCCGCGCCGGCGCCGGCGCCCGCGCCGCAGCCGAAAAAACGTGTGGACTGGCAAAATGATCCGTTCGCAGGCAGTCCGCTCGCGCGCTCGAACAATCGCTGAACCACCGCTGAGCCACCGCACCGTGCGGGCTCACGCTAATGATTGAGCGGCATAACGCCATGAAAGACCGGGCTTCGCGCGCTAACCGCATGCAGCCGTTGGCGACCCGCCGACTTCCGCGCAATCCGTGCGGTGACCTTGCGTGACGTTTTGCTTTGGGCGCAGTCGTGTCCGCAGCGGAGCCGGATAGCGATTACGCGTCGCAAGTGGTGGCGCCGTGCGCCGAAACGATGGGCGCGCAAATCGATGCCGCGTTGACCGTGGCCGATGGCGGCGTTGCGTATTCCGGCAGTTCGATAAACCCACTGACCTGCCGCACGATTTGCCAGAACACCTTGTCGAACAGGCGCACGCGTTCGGACTCGGAGATTTCCACGGCGAGCGGATCGGCGAAATTCCAGATGCACGACGGTGGTGCACCCGGAAACGCGGGCGCATGGCGTGCGTCGACGGAGTCGTCCAGCGCGATGACGAGGTCCATGCGCGGCGCCCATTCCCCGGTGAATTCCAGCCAGCTTTTCGGGCTGAGCACGCCGAGATCCGAGATGCCTGGCCGCAATTGCGCGACCGCGAATGGATGAACCCGGGCGGCCGGCTCCGGTCCCGCGCTGAATGCGTCGAACCGGTGTCCCGCCAGTTCCCTCAATAGAGCTTCGGCGATGATGCTGCGTGCCGAATTCTCGCGACAGAGAAACAGCACCTTATATTTTCTGGTCACGCTTACCCCGTACCCTGTATTTTTTTGGTTCTATCTGCAATTCTGCCGGCTCAGTCTTGCGCCCTCGTGACACTACGATGATCAAATTTGTTGCGCCACGAGAATTTGTACCAGGGGAGTTTCATTCACGGACACCGTGCGCTGCGCCGTCCCGAAGTGTACCAGCGCACGCGCAAAGCTTTCATTGAGCCTTCATTCGAGAGCAACCGAAACGCGCACGTTTCAGACGGAAGCGTCGGTCTCGCGCTGACCGGACACGATCCGGTTGGCTGCATCGCTTCCGCCGGCCGCCGGTGCGGGCGGAGTGTCGAACAACATCGCCGCGGGCGGCGTGCTGATCGCCTTCACGCCATTGGCAATACCGGGTGCCGCGACGTAGGGAATAAACGCCGCCACCGCAACGACTACGATGAAAGTGAACATGGCCGTCGTGCCTCTAGGGATCGACTGCGTGGAAATCGAGCGAAGCGGTTCGCGTGGCAATGAGCAGGCATCGCTCTTACTTGCCGTGATCGGACCTCGCATTCCACGGCCATGTTTTTAATTCTAGAAGCGCAAATTCGGGCGCTAAAGCCTGCTCTCTATATCAATTCGGTCTACCTCTATGGTCTAGCGGCCAAGGCGCTATTCCTCACATGGCTGCGATTCGAGGGCTCCTGTTTCGGCCCGAAACTCGGCCCGAAACGCGACAGGTTAAAACCGCAATCCATTGAGAAACTGAAACCACAAGCCTTCGAAGACACCCGCCGGATGAGCTTCGGCTGCGGGTTCCGCACGCTTGTCAGGAGCGGTGCGGTTGGCCTGCGCGGCTTGCGTCGCGCCGTCCTGTTTCGCAGACGTGGTTTCGGGCTGCGCTGATACATCGGCAATATCGGCAGCCTCGGGCGCATTGACCGTATCGGCCGCCGCGTTCGCTTTTGCCTTCGCAGCTTCACGGCGCGAGATCTGCAGCGCCGACACGCTATCCGCGATCTGCGCGGCTCGCCGCGCCTCGCATCGACGCCCAAGCAGCACGCCGAACAGCACGTCGCGGTTGTGGCCATCATCGGCGAAACGCATGGCTAGCGAGACCATCTCCGCATACGCGGCCTCTTCAGCGGCCCGCGCCGCCGCTTCGCGCTCGGCGCGGGCCTGCTGCTGGCGAGCGCGTTGCGCTTCCCAGCCGCGCATCTGCTCGGCGTAGACCGAGTCGTACACCTTGCGTTGCGCGGCGTCGGAGAGGATCGCATACGCGTCCTTGATTTCCTGGAAGGTGGCGCGCGCAACTTCCTCGGCGCCGCCATTTCGGTCGGGATGCCACTTCATCGCGGCCTTCCGGTAGGCCCGCTTGATTTCTTCGTCCGTGGCGTGCGTGGGCACGCCGAGGGTGTCATAAAGGGTTGCCATTGCTTGCTCGACCTCGCGGTGATTCGCTTCGCGGACCATCGTAGCATGCAAAAAACGGCTTTATCGTGAAGCGGTCCGCGCGGGCGCTGCTCGCTCGCCGGATAAAAAAAGGCCCCGCCACTGGCGTGGCGAGGCCGAATCCCATGTCAAGGAGATGTCATGGAGGAGACGATTCGATCATAGCCGCCCGTTGTCGCGCGCCCAACCAATGCTTCGCCATATGCTTATCCGGCGCGGCCTCAAGTGCATTGCAGGGCGTGTTACATGCCCCCGCCGTGCCGGCGGCGGGCGCACCGCCACTGCGCCAACACGCCGCGCGGTTATATCGTTAGAACAAAAAGTCGCTTCGTGCCGCGCCCCGCGCTCATTAAGATGACACTTCAAAGTCCGGTTCGCCCCGGTCCGCTGCGCGCAGCCCCGCGCCGGCGCATCGTGAGCCGCTACCGAAGGAGCATTTCGTTGACCAGTTTCGATCATTCTCGCCGGCCGCTCGTCGTCGGCATTGGCGGCACGACGCGCGCCGCTTCGTCGACCGAGCGCGCACTCGGCTTCGCGTTGCGTGGCGCGCAAGCCGCCGGCGCGAACACCCGCCTGTTCGGCGGCACCTTCCTGCATAGCTTGCCTCACTATGCTCCGGAACAGCCCCACCGCACGGACGAGCAGCTCGAACTGATCGAGGCCGTGCGCCACGCGGACGCGCTGATCATCGCCACACCGGGCTATCACGGCGGCGTATCCGGTCTCGTCAAGAACGCGCTCGACACGCTGGAAGAACTGCGCGCCGACGAACGCCCGTATCTGGACGGCCGCGCGGTCGGCTGTATCGTCACGGCTTACGGCTGGCAAGCCGCCGGCTCGGTGCTGACGTCGTTGCGCTCGATCGTTCACGCGTTGCGCGGCTGGCCCACGCCGTTCGGCGCCGGCATCAACACGCTGGAAACGCGCTTCGATACCGTCGACACCTGTTCCGACGCGAAGGTCGTCGATCAGCTCGCCACGGTCGGCCAGCAAGCCGCGCAATTCGCGCTGGCGTTCAACGCGCATCGCACGCCGGACGCCGCGCCGATCGGCAGCGCGCTCAAGGACACGCCGTCCGCACGCCTGCTGCACGCGGTTTGATTCCCTCGGTTTAACTCCCTCGGTTTAGTTCCCTTCTCTGCCTACCGTCTCACGACGCCGTGGATCCGCCCGGGCGGCCACGGCGGTCGTCGTCGTTCGTGCAAACCGTGCGGCACATAACAGACCCGCGATCCACAACGCCGGATAGTGTGCTCGAACACAGCGCATATGATCCGATCGGGGCTACTCCTAACCTGCCTGCTGATTTGCTAACGACGATTGATTGGTTCACCCGCTGCGCAGCGCGGCCTAGTCTTTGACCTGCCCGCTGATTTACCGGCCGCGTGACGCTACGGGTTGCGTCCGACGAGCCGGCCTTCTCGCAACGCACGCGGGGACACTGACTGTCAAAAATCATGAACGCACATATTCGCTACAAGGGTTATGAAGTTGCACCGGCCGCACAACAGCTTCCCAATGGCCTGTTCGCCGCCAACCTGACCATCGAGAAAACTTCCGCGAGCCACGCTCAGGCGTATTCATTCGACGCGCTCGATTACTTCTTCGACGAAGAGCACGCTCTTGCCTACGCATTCCGCTGGGGACGCATGTGGATCGATAACCACCAGTAACGCCTCTCGCTTCAAGCGCATCATGCGCGTCGGGAGCGGCGCCGCGAGGCGTGCGCCGCTCGACGTCGGAATTTGAAAGGTTGTGCCAGAATAGGCGACACATCGAGTTCGCCCTCTGTACGCCTGCCATGTCCGACACACTGACAGATGTTGCCGAAGACCGCACCCTGCGCCATTGGACCTTCCACGGCCCCGCCCGCGTGAAGATCGGTTCCGAGGCGCACAAGCAGATGTTTTGCCGCATGCTGCTTGAAACCCACAACCCCTATAAGCCGGCCGTGATCGACTGGCCGGCGTTGCCGCCGGATGCGCTCGAACGGCTGTGCGCGCTGCCGATCTGGGACATCGCGGTGCAGACCGAAGGCCGCGCGTCGATCGCCGTGCATACCTATGCCGCGCAATTGAGCGATCCCCTGCTGCGCGAAGCGATCACCATGGACGGCGACGAAGAAGCACGTCACAAGCACGTGCTCTCGAAGCTGATTGCCGCCTACGGGATCGAGATCGCACCCGAGCCACCCTATCCCGTCCCGCGCGACGCCGAGTGGGAATGGATGCGCACGGGCTATAGCGAGTGCATCGACAGTTTCTTTGCGTTCGGGCTGTTCCGCTCGGCGCAGCAGTCAGGCTTTTTCCCCGAGGCGCTGGTCGAGACTTTCGAGCCCGTGATTCAGGAAGAGGCGCGCCACATCCTGTTTTTCATCAACTGGGTGGCGTGGCATCGCCGCACCATGCCGCTGTGGCGCAGACCGTGGCACGCGTTGCGCGTAGCCGCGATCTGGGTGGTGCTGGTCTGGCAGCGTGTGGCGATCGCGAAAGGTATCGACGCTGAAGGCATGGCGCACGATTCGAATTTTCTTCCCGCGAGCAGCGGCGTGATCGGCGAAGCCATGAACGCGCGCGACCTGTTCGCGTTGTGCCTCGCGGAAAATGACCGGCGCATGAGCGGCTACGATGCAAGACTGTTGCGTCCCAAGCTGGTGCCGACGCTCGCGCGTCTCGCCCTGCGCTTCATGAAACCCTCGCGCCGGACACCGACATAAGACGAAGGAGACACCGGCCATGACATGGACCGTTGATGAACAACTCGCGCTGAGCGCCACGCAAGCCGTTGCCGCGATCCAGTCCGGCCGCCTGAAGGCCGCCGACTATGTGGCCACCCTGCTCGCGCGAGCGGCGGCGCTCTCGAGCCTCAATGCGCTCACCACGCTCGACCTCGACGGCGCGCTCGCCGCCGCGCGGCGCATCGACGCACTGCCCGCGGCCGACAAGGTGCGCTTGCCTCTCGCAGGCCTCGCCATTGTCGTGAAAGACAACATCAACACCGCCGGCTTGCAAACCTCGGCGGGCACCCCGGCGCTCGCGGGCTTCGTGCCAAAGTCCAATGCGCCCTCGGTGCAGCGCCTCATCGACGCGGGCGCGATCATACTCGGCAAAGCCAATATGCACGAACTGGCATTCGGCATTACGAGCACGAACCTCGCCTCGCACGCCGGGCCGGTGCGCAATCCCTACGATCCCACGCTGATTCCGGGCGGCTCGTCCGGCGGCACGGCGGCGGCGATTGCCGCGCGTATCGCGCCGGCGGGCCTCGGCACCGACACGGGCGGTTCGACCCGCATCCCCGCCGCGTTGACGGGCACCGTGGGGTTTCGTCCGTCGGTCGGCAACGGCGGCGCCGAGCGGCGCTATCACGATCCGGACGCCGTGGTGCCGATCAGCCATACGCGCGACACGGTGGGGCCGATGGCGCGCACCGTCGCCGATATCGCGCTGCTCGACGGCGTGATCACCGGCGCCGGCGCGTTGCCGGTCCTCGCGCTGAACAGCTTGCGCATCGGCTTGCCCGCGCCGCTGTGGGAAGGGCTCGAACGGCAGGTGGAGGACGTCGCGCGTGCCGCGTTGAAGAGGCTCGAAGCGGCGGGCGTGGTGTTCGTGCCCGTGGCAATGAGCGAGTTGAACGGTCTGAATGGCATGGTGGGCGGCCCGATTGCGATCCATGAGGTGCGCGACGACGTGCTCGCCTGGCTCGTCGCCAATGATGCGCCGGTCAGAACCGTCGTCGACATGGCGGCCCGCATCGCGAGCCCGGACGTGCGCGCGATCTACGACGGCGTACTCGCCGATGTCCTCGGCGAGCACTACGACGCGGCGCTGAGTGACTGGCGGCCGCGCTTGCAGCAATACGTTGCCGCGACCTTCGCCGATGAACGCCTCGACGCGCTGCTGTTTCCGACCACGCGCCTCGCCGCCGTGCCGATCGACGACGTGAACGGCTCGTCGACGGTATCCATAGACGGATCGCCGCCGATCGACACGATGGACGCGTTCCTGCGCAACACCGATCCGGCCAGCACCTCGGGCATTCCGGGACTTTCGCTGCCGGCGGGCATGACGGCGGGCGGCCTGCCGGTTGGACTGGAACTGGATGGGCCACTCGGTGAGGACCGGCGCCTTCTTGCCATCGGCGTCGCCTTCGAGCAGATCCTCGGCGCGCTGCCGGCGCCGTTGCTCTGATACCGAAACAACCTTCGCGACAACTCTAAAAAATTTGACTCTGCCGCCGATGAAAACACCAACGCCCGCCCACCGCAGACGGGCCCGCTTTCGCTACGGTGCGCGAATCGTGGCCACGTTAGCCGTCGCGCTGGCTGCAAGCGCATGCGCGCGCCTCGCCACAATCGACTCGAATGCGCTGTGGAAAATTGTCGACCTGCGCTGTGTGCCGTCGCAACAGGCCACCGGCACGCCGGGCCAATGCACGGCAGTCGACCTGGACAAACGCTACGCTATCCTGAAGGATATTGTCGGACGGTCGCAGTATCTATTGATTCCAACCGACCGTATCACCGGCATTGAAAGCCCACTCGTGCTCGCGCCGCACGCGCAGGACTATTGGGCCGACGCCTGGAACGCGCGGACCTACGTCGAGAAGTCGGTCAAGCGTGATCTGCCGGACAATCAACTCGGCCTCGAGATCAACTCGCAATACCGCCGCTCGCAAAACCAGTTGCATATTCATATCGATTGCATGCGCGGCGCTATCAGTGAAGCGCTCGCACGGCACGCGAAAGATGCGCCTGACGAATGGCATTGGGATACGCTCGACGGCAACCGTTACCGCATCATGCGCGTGAGCGCGCTCACGCACGCTGACAATCCGTTTCACATCGTCGCGCGGGACAATCAGGGGGCCGGGACGATGGCCACGCAAACCATCCTCGTGACGGGTGCGGGGCCTTCCGCGGAAAAAGACGGCTGGCTGGTCGTGAACAGCGGGATCGACGTGGAGAACGGCAACGGCTCGGCCGAAGGCCTGCTCGATCACGCGTGCCGCGTGGCGGACGCCCGGTAAGCGCCTGACCAACGAGGCTAGGCGGCCCGCCGCGCGCAAGCTGGCGCCGCTATGCACGTTTTAGCAGATGCATTGCTGAACAAATTGGTTCTGGCAATGCTCGGGGGTCCGTAGGATCGGTCTGAACCTGCATTCCGACCGATCCCTTTCATGGCGATTTACCTCGACGACACGCAACGCAACACACTCGCCCGCCTCGCGACAAGCTGGACATGGCGCACGCAATGGCCAACCTGGGCGCTGATCGTGACGATCTATGGCGGATGGTTCAGCGTGGCGACACATGTGCGCGACCTCGGCTTACCGCTTACTACGCTCCTGCTGGCTGTGCTCGGCACGTGGTACATGTCATTGCAGCATGAACTGCTGCACGGCCACCCCACGCGTTCGC
Organism: Burkholderia sp. WP9; assembly: GCF_900104795.1. Lineage (NCBI taxonomy): Bacteria > Pseudomonadati > Pseudomonadota > Betaproteobacteria > Burkholderiales > Burkholderiaceae > Burkholderia > Burkholderia sp. WP9. The sequence continues at coordinate 2,993,202 of NZ_FNTG01000002.1, read as the reverse complement.
CGTTCGTCAACGCGCTGCTCGGTTTCGCGCCGCTCGCCGTGTGCTTTCCGTATGGCATTTACCGCGATTCGCATCTTCGACATCACGACGATGCGTATCTCACGCATCCCGAGCGCGATCCCGAGAGTTACTTCGTCAGCGCTAGCGCGTGGCGACGCGCGGGTTGGGCGATTCGTGCGCTGCTGACCTTCCGTAATACGTTTATCGGCCGCCTGCTGGTCGGGCCCGCGTTCGCCATCGCCGCAACCGGTGTCGATGCGCTCCGTCAGATCAAACGTGGTGAATGGCGCGATGTGCCGGTGTGGCTTGCGCACTTCGCCGCACTCGCCGCGCTCACCGCCTGGCTGCAACATGTTTGCGCGGTCCCGGCGTGGGTCTTTATTGTCGGTGTGGGATATGGATCGCTGTCGCTGGGTTCGGTCCGCTCGTTCCAGGAACATCGTACGGCGCACGCGCACGAGCATCGCACCGTCGTCAACGAAGCGGCGTGGTTCTGGCGTCTGCTGTTTCTGAACAATAACTATCACGCAGTACACCATGACCTTCCCCAAGTGCCCTGGTTTGCGCTTCGGAAAGTGTATGAAACGTCCCGCCAGCAATACATCGATCGCTCGGGAGGCTTTCTGGTGCGCGGGTATGGTGAATGGTTAAGACGTTATGCATTCGCTCCGATCGCTCATCCTGTTCACGATGTCACGTCTCTCCCCGTTCATGGCAATCCACCTGCTTTCACCCCTTCCGTGGCTCGATTGCGGGAAAATTTCATGTCCGTTGTCCGCCTCGCGGAACACCATGAAACTCACGCACACGCTACGGCTAAGCGCCAGGCCACACACCGGTCCCTATAAGCGCCGCAAGCGCGGCTCAATGTATTGAGTCGCCCGGATCGCTTCCCCGAGGACATGGTTTGAGTCAGATCAAACCCGCTACGGGTTTCGGCACGAACATACACACTGACCGCGGGTATCCAGACGACGTGTTCCGTTGACGCTCAATTCAGCGGCCCCATCAAGGCGATGGCAGGAACAACCGCCGACTCCGCGAAACTCTTCACTGGCATATGACTTGCTTGTTGGAGTACCCGCACGACCCCGGCAAAACGAACGGGGCTGACCAGCAGGAGGAGACAATGCGCGATGAGGTCTATCACGCTGTAGCGCCAATGACGGCCCATGAGCCCGGCTGGCTCACACCGTCGATTCAGAAATCCCACGAACGCTCCGAAACTTTCGGCTTGAGCGCGCTGATGCGGCCGGACTACGACGTCCTGCCCGCGGCCGAGCTTTCGTTGAAGCTGGAACAAAGCCGTGTGCTCTGCGCACATGCCACGCCGGTGATGGAAACGCTGCATGAGCAGATCGTCAACACGCAGAGCATGATCGTGCTGACCGACGCCGAAGGCCTGATTCTTCATTCGATCGGCGACGACGACTTTCTGCGGCGCGCCGAGAAAGTCGCGCTGCGCCCGGGCGCCAACTGGGCCGAGGACCGCCAAGGCACGAACGCAATCGGCACGGCGCTCGCCGAGCGATGCCCAACCGCCATCCACGGCGAGCAGCACTATCTGGCGGCCAATCGCTTTCTCACCTGCTCCAGTGTGCCGATCCTCGATCCATACGGCGATCTGATCGGCGTGCTCGATGTCACCGGCGACTATCGCAGCTATCACCAGCACACCATGGCGCTGGCGAAAATGTCCGTGCAGATGATCGAGAATCATCTGTTTACGAGCACCTTTCGCGAAACCTTGCAAATCGCCTTTCACGGCCGCCCTGAATTTCTCGGCACCTTGATGGAAGGCATCGCCGCATTCACCTGCGACGGCCGTTTCCTGTCCGCCAATCGCAGTGCGCAATTCCAGTTGGGCATGCCGCTCGCGGGCTTGCGCGCGCATACGCTGTCGTCGTTATTCGGTCTCACGAGCGCGCAACTACTCGATCACCGGCGAGTCAGCCGGGACCGGCATTTATCGCTGAACCTGCACACTGGCGCGGTGGTCTGCGCGCACGTCGAATTCCGCCGCGACACTCGCACCGAGGCGAGCTCGCTGCCGCAGGAAACCCGCGAGACGCGCACGGCCCAGCGCGCGGAAGCGGCGACGCCAGCCGCGGGTGCGTTGTCGAGACTCAGCTACCTCGACACGGGCGACCCCCAGATCACGGCAGTCATCGGCAAAATCCGCAAGGTGATCGGCAAGGACATACCGATCCTGATCACCGGTGAGACCGGAACCGGCAAGGAACTGCTCGCGCAGGCGATTCACAACGACTCGCCGCGACGCTCCGGCTCGTTCGTCGCGGTCAACTGCGCGTCGATACCGGAAACGCTGATCGAGTCCGAGTTGTTCGGCTACGAGGAAGGCGCGTTCACGGGCGCGCGGCGCAAGGGCGCCATCGGCAAACTGCTGCAAGCCAATGGCGGCACGCTGTTCCTCGACGAAATCGGCGACATGCCCTATCCGTTGCAGGTGCGCTTGCTGCGCGTGTTGCAGGAACGGCTTGTCAATCCGCTTGGCTCATCGAAGTCGATACCGGTCGATATCGCCGTGATCTGCGCGACCCACCGCGACCTGCGTGAGATGATTGCGCAGAACCGGTTTCGCGAGGATCTGTACTACCGCCTGAACGGCATGGTGGTCAAACTGCCGCCGCTGCGCGAGCGCACGGATCTGTCCGCCGTCATCCAGAAGATGCTGCAATGCGCGTCTGCCGAGAGCAGCGAAGGGCAGCGCCTGAGCGTTGCCCCGGACGTGATGGCGCTGTTCGAGCAATGCGCATGGCCGGGCAATTTCAGGCAGTTGGGCAATCTTCTGCGCACGGCGGCGGCCATGGTCGATGCGGACGGCGAGATTCGCCGCGAGCATTTGCCAGACGATTTCTTCGACGGCTTGCGCACGGCTACCGCGCCGGGCACGGCCAGCACAGAAGCCTTACCGCTGCCAAGCGGACGTCTTGAAGACGTCGCCACCAGCGTCATTGCCCAAGCCGTGGCACAACATGGCGGCAATGTGTCGGCGGCCGCTCGCGCGCTTGGCATCTCGCGCAACACGATTTATAGAAAGCTGCCGTTGCAGGGTTTGAGCGACTCGGAAAACGCGGCCTGACTCGTAGGTGTCACAACTGCTCCAATTTGCAACAGTGCTGTAACTGAAATGAACAGGTGTTCCGCGCCCGGTCCGAGCGCGGAACACGCGACGTCACAGCACACATCGATTATTTTTTTTGTCCATTCGACATGCTAATCATTCGGCGCGTCCTTCACAGCTTCCAACTTGGCTCTATTCTCCCGGCACAGACTTTGCGTTAATCGACACGGCCGCTTCACCTATGCGGTTCTTCAATCACATGTTTTATTCAAGGAGACAGTCATGCAATGGACCACCCCCGCCTATTCCGATCTGCGTTTCGGTTTTGAAATCACGATGTATATCGCCAATCGCTAAAGCAACGATAAAACGCCGCACGCCGCTCGCTTTATGTGAGCGAGCGTGACGGCGCCCGGAACATGGCCCATGAAGACCAGAATTGCCGGCTCGGGCTGATGCTCGAAGAGATCTTAAAGGCGTAACCCGTATGAATGCCCCGCATCACGACCATTACGCCAGCCTTCGGCCCTGTTTGCGCACGAAGTTCCGCCTGCAATGGGAAGGCGTTCGGGATACCTACGTGCTGCTCTCTCCAGATGGCACCGTGAATCTCAATCCGAGCGCGGGGGAAATTCTCGTGCGCTGCGACGGGACACGCGAACTGGACGACATTATCGGTGAACTGGAAGATCTGTTCAGAGCGTCCGACCTCGCCGCCGACGTGTACCGTTTCATCGACCATGCGCGGCAACGCGGCTGGCTGGACTGACACGGCTGCGCTGATCGACGCTCCGCTGCCTGTTCGCAGCAGGGACACGTCATGCGGCAGGGGTAATGGATAAAGTGACGGTTACAAGGAAGGCGGCCCGGCGCTCCCCGTGAATGACGGGAAGACTGCCGGGCCGTCGTCGTTCCATGGCGACCGACGCAGTGAAGAAACTCAGTGAAGAAAGATACCGGGCCTATTGCGATGTGCGCGCGTTGAGCGGTGTGGTCGATGCCTTGGCGCTATCGTCGGTGAGTTTGGTGCTGCTCGCGCTATAGCCATTCGAATACAGCAGGAAGGCCATGATGTCCGCATAATCCTGCGGTTTCATCTTGCCCGGGCGGTCAGCCGGCATATTGTTCGCCATGTATCCGTACACCCCGCCGATCGTCAGCTTCGCATTGGCAGCCGGTGCAAAAGCCGGCCCGCGCAATGCGGGTGCATTGAGTCCCTGCAGGTCGGGACCGTGGCATTTCGCACACGAACTCGAGTAAAGCGTCTTGCCATGCGCGACCTGCGTGCGGTCGAAAGCCGGCGCATCGGCGGCTGCACTCGCATCGACCTTGAGAAACCGACCTTGCTGCGAACCCTGCCCGGATGCCAAAGTCATACGCCACACCGCGCCGCCACGGCCTGGGCCATCGCGATAGGCAAACGCCGGCGCGGCAGAACTGCTCGCCTGAGCCGCTTCGGGGAGAGTCCAGTGGCGAGACAATGCCGCGAGCCGGCCGTCCGATGCCATCTTTTCGAGCGCCGCGTCGATTCGCGGCTGTAACCCCGCGCCGTTCTTGCCGAACGCGAACACCAACTGCCAGTCGGCATACTGCGAGGCGGCATTGACAATCCGGAAGTGCCGCTCAGGATGTTTGATCGTGTAAGCCACCACCGCCGGATACCAGACGATCGCGCGCTGCGCATGCCCGCTCGCCACGGCGTCGACCGTCAGCTCCGCTGTGTTCTCCAGGTCGAGTTTCACGTTCGGCTGCTGCACGGCAATCAGTTGCGCGGGGCTCGCATAAGTTGCCGCAACCACCTCGGCTCCGCCGGCGGGCGTGGACGATTCTCGCGTGGTGATGCTGACGTAGCCGGAGCGCAGATAACCGCGCGAGAAGGTCAGTTTGCTGCCGGAACCATCTGCCACTGTCGAACGCGGAAAGCCGGCTATCACATCGCATTTTCTCGCCAGTGCGGCGTTTAGCTCCTTCAGCGAGACGCCGTCGTCGTCGCCACTGTCGAATCCTCCGGGAGAGAGCGACAGCGCGATACCGGCCGTGCGAAACGCTTCGCGCGCGACCGCTTCGTCGAGCGCGGTCGAGGGACTGCCGGGAAACGTGCACACGCGCACACCTGCGCTGGCGAGTCCCGGTGCCAGTGCGCCGGTGGCCAGCAAGACACCGGCAACGGCGAACCTATTGAGTCGAGTCTTCATGATCCTGTTTCCAGAAAAGGCCTGACCGTCACGACCGGGCGACTGTGTCCATGCGGACGCGGCCGGCTTGTCGTGACAGCCATGTGGACATCAGCCGTGGTTGAGCGCGAACACATACAACGTGCCGCCGCGTGGAACCTTCTCCGCCGCCTTCGCCATCGGGCCGCCCCAGATCGGATTCGCGCCCCCGTAGCCCGCGAGAATGGCGACATACTCCTTGCCGTCGGCCTCGAACACCGAAGGTTGAGCGACGATTCCGCTTGCCAGCTTCGGGCTCTGCCACAACACCTTGCCGGTCGTCACATCGAATGCGTACAGGTGGCCGTCGAGCGAGCCGCTAAACGCAAGACCACCGGCCGTGGTCGCCACGCCGCCGTTCCACGGCATCTTGCTCCAGTGGCTCCAGATTTTCTTGCCCGTGTCGACATTGATCGCCTGCAGCTCGCCATAACCCTTGCTGCCGGGCTCCGGTTTGATTTCGAAGCCTTCGCCGAGGTACGGCAAGCCTTCCATGTAGTTCACCGATTTGCCCGACAGCGACATGCATGCGTGCAAAGCCGGGACGACTGCAATGTGCTTGTCCGGATCGTACGAAACCGACCACCAGTTCTTGCCGCCGAGGAAGCTCGGGCAGGTTTCGATCGTCGTGCCGGCCTTCGGGTACTTCGACGCATCCTGAATCGGCGCGCCATCCGCCGTGTAGCCCGTTACCGAAGTCGCCGTCACGAACGGCTTCGCATAGATCAGCTTGCCTGTGCCGCGGTCGATCGCATGGAAGAAGCCGTTGCGGTCCGCGTGAATGATCGCGTCGTACTCCTTGTCCTGATACTTGATCGTCGCCAGTACCGGCGTATTCACGCCGTCGTAGTCCCATGTGTCATGTTTGGTGTACTGGTAATGCCATTTGAGATCGCCGTTCTTCGGATCGAGTGCGAGGAGCGAATCGGAGTAAAGGTTGTCGCCCGGACGCAGATCGGCTAGCCACGGGCCTGGGTTGCCCACGCCCCAGTAGAGCGTCTTCGATGCAGCGTCGTAAGTGCCCGTCAGCCAGGCCGGCGCGCCGCCATGTTCCTGCATGCCGTTCGGCCACGTATCTCCACCCTTCTCGCCAGCCGCGGGCACCGTAAAGCGCTTCCACAGCACATTGCCGTCGTCCGGATTCAACGCCGCGATAAAGCCGCGTGCGCCGTATTCGCCGCCGGCGCTGCCCACCACCAATGCGCCGTCGAGCGCAAGCGGCGCCAGCGAGAATGCATAGCCGAGCCCCGGCTCGAACATCTGCTTGCGCCACGCAACCGCGCCAGTCTGCGCGTCGAGTGCGACCACGTCACCGCTCAGCATCGCGACGTAGACGTTCTTGCCATACAGGGCCACGCCGCGATTGATCACGTCGCAACATGCCGTCTTGAACGACTCCGCACCGAGCTTCGGTTCGAACTTCCACAATTGCTTGCCGGTTACCGCGTCGAATGCATAGACGTTGTCCTTCGGCGTGGTCACGAAGAGAAAGCGTCCGTTGACGATCGGCGTGGCTTCGAATCCCTGCTGCAGGTCCGCCGGAAACTTGTAGCTCCAGACCTGTTTGAGGTTCTTCACGTTCGCAGTGTCGATCTGTTTGAGCGGCGAGTGCGCCTGGCCGTTATAGGTGCGGTAGTACGTGAGCCAGCCGGGGTCGCTCTGCGCAGCGGTCAATCGCTCATAGGTGACGGCCGGGTAGTCGCCGGCGGCCATCGCCGATCCGAATAACAGACTGACGGCGGTCGCCACGCTCATTGCAAGCGCCGTGGGCCGCGTCGCCGAAGCTAAACGTGCTTTCATCCTTGTCTCCTGTTGAGTTGTCGACGCGAGGCCGTGCGGCGGCGCCATCGTCTAGTGAACGCAGACTGGCTGCGGGCCATTCAAGGCAAGTCGCGTGCCATTGGCGGCAAGTGCGCCTCGGGCCGCGATAGTCGATGAAAGCGCGCCGCAATCGCGTGAAAGAGCGGCTCTCCATGCGTGCCGGCAGTGTTGCGGCGTGGCACATTCGAACGCACATGTGTTGCTAAAAATGACAGTTGCCCGACCGATGAAGCAAAGCGCGCGCGAATGAACGGCGCTCGTCGCTATGCATGCCGCACACTCATGTCCAATGGCACGCTTCTCGCTGAATGCTCCTCACGATGAAGAGCCGCGGTGATGCGCACACGTCACGCCAAAGCGCGCTTTCTCCGTCGGCGTTCAGACAATCATTTGGAGGAGTCAGGCATGAATCACGCAGATATGCAGTTTCTCGATGTCGAATTTCCGTATGCGCGGCAATACGCCAATTTCATCGGCGGCGAGTGGGTTCCTCCGGTGCGTGGCGAGTACTTCGACAACGTGTCGCCGATCACCGGCGAACCCTTTACGTCGATTCCCCGTTCGACGGAAGAAGACATCGAACTCGCTCTGGATGCGGCTCACCGCGCCCGCAAAGCCTGGGCCGATACGTCGCCCGCCTTGCGCGCGAACATCCTGAACCGTATTGCGGACCGCATGGAGCAGAACCTCTCGCGCATCGCATTCGCCGAATCGATCGACAACGGCAAACCGATCCGCGAAACACTCGCCGCGGACATCCCGCTCGCGATCGATCATTTCCGCTATTTCGCCGGTTGCATTCGCGCACAGGAAGGGACGCTCTCCGAGATCGACGCGGATACCGTGGCCTATCATTTTCATGAGCCACTGGGTGTGGTCGGTCAGATCATTCCGTGGAATTTCCCGATCCTGATGGCCGTGTGGAAAGTCGCGCCGGCACTCGCAGCGGGAAACTGCATCGTGCTCAAGCCTGCCGAGCAAACACCCGCATCGATTCTCGTGCTGGTCGAACTGATTCAGGACTTGCTGCCGCCGGGTGTGCTGAACGTGGTCAACGGTTTCGGCCTCGAAGCCGGCAAGCCGCTGGCATCGAGCAAGCGCATCGCCAAGATTGCGTTTACCGGAGAGACTTCGACCGGCCGCCTCATCATGCAGTACGCGAGCCAGAACATCATTCCCGTCACGCTCGAACTTGGCGGCAAAAGCCCGAACATTTTCTTCGCCGACGTGATCGATCGTGACGACGGGTTTTTCGACAAGGCTCTCGAAGGCTTCGCGATGTTCGCGTTGAATCAGGGTGAAGTGTGCACGTGTCCGTCACGCGTATTGATCGAAGAAAAGATTTACGACCGCTTCATGGAACGCGCGCTGAAACGCGTCGCCGCCATCACGCAAGGGCATCCGCTCGACACCAGAACGATGATCGGTGCGCAGGCCTCGCAGGAACAGTTGGAGAAGATTCTTTCGTATGTCGATCTGGGCAAACAGGAGGGCGCCGAATGCCTGATCGGCGGTGAGCGCAATGCGCTTGGCGGCGAATTGAGCAAAGGCTATTACGTCAAGCCGACCGTGTTCCGCGGCCACAACAAGATGCGCATCTTCCAGGAAGAGATTTTCGGACCGGTAGTCTCGGTCACGACGTTCAGGAACGAAGAAGAGGCGCTCGAAATCGCCAACGACTCGCTCTACGGCCTCGGCGCCGGCGTGTGGACGCGCGACGGCACACGTGCCTACCGCTTCGGCAGGCAGATTCAGGCGGGCCGCGTGTGGACGAACTGCTACCACGCCTATCCGGCGCATGCGGCGTTTGGCGGCTACAAGCAGTCCGGCATTGGCCGCGAAACGCACAAGATGATGCTCGACCACTATCAGCAAACGAAGAACCTGCTCGTGAGCTATAGCGACAAGCCGTTGGGCTTCTTCTAACGCACGAAGATCTGGAGTGGCGTGAAGCGCTACTCCGCGCTCTCCAGCATCCGCAGTGCAGCCTTTTCGGCATTGGCGACGTGCAGCCGCGCGATGTCCTGCGCGGCTTCGCCGTCGCGAGCCTTCAATGCCTTGTATAACCGGTCGATTTCACGCAGGCTGTCCGGCAGCCGCTCCGGATGCATCAGCGACGTGGTGCGCAGCAGATTGATGCGCGAATAGAGACTGTTGAGGATTTCGCGGACCAGCGCGTTGCCGCAGTTTTCGAGCAGCAGATCATAAAGCGCCGTCTTCGCGCGCAGAACGCCATCCTGATTTTTCGCAGCGGCCTGGGCGCGCAGTTCTTTCGCAACTTCGCCAAACCGCGCGATGGCATCGTCGTGGGCAAGGCGTGCGAATTCGTGGGCGGCGAAACCTTCGAGCAGCCCGCGCAGTGCGTACAGCTCGACCGCCTCCTCCTTCGACATCACCGCGACGATGGGACCCTTGTGCGGCACGCTGCGCACCAGCTTTTCCGCTTCGAGCTTGCGCAATGCCTCGCGCACGGACGTGCGGCTCACGCCGAGCGACTCGCACAGTTCGCGTTCGATCAGGCGAGCGCCAGGCGCGAAACGTCCACTCACGATCGCCTGCCGCAGCACGTTCTCAACGTGATGCCGCAGCGTCTCAGGTCTGACCAAGCCCATGTCTGTTGACATTATTGTATTCCCGTCCGACAAGATTCAGCCTCCATGATACGTGAGCGGCTTCGTCACCGGCAGTCTTTGACGCACATGGGGCAGAAAAACAGCAAGTCGGCGTGCGTTTCAGCGGCTTGCTGCCAGCGCGGCAAGCGGTGTGCGCGAAATAACGGAGAGCGCTGCATCGAATCTCATGACCAACGGCTGCGCATGCGCAACTTCGACCGACGCGATTGCGTCGTCGCCAATGCCGTCGAGTTGCTTGAAAAGCGCGCGCAACGAGTTGCCGTGCCCCACCATCAGCACGGACTGTCCGCGGGTCAGCGCAGGTGCAACGCAGTCGTCCCACAGCGGCAGCACGCGCCGCAGCGTGTCGCGCAGGCTTTCGGTGCGTGGCAGCGCGTCGGCAGCGGGCATCGCGTCGTCATGCAGCGCGCGCACCAGGGCCGCGTGCTGGTCCGCGTCGAGCGCGGGCGGCGCGAGATCGAAGCCGCGCCGCCATAGCCGCACGCGTTCCGCGCCAAAGGCAAGTGCTGCCTCGTTCTTTTCCATCCCCGTCAGCATGCCGTAATGGCGATCGTTGAGCCGCCACGAGCGCACGATGTTGGGCACCGGCTGCTCCAGGGTTCGCAGTACATGCGCGAGCGTGTCGGTGGCGCGCAGCAACGCCGAGCTCACCGCGAGATCGAAGCGAAAGCCCGCCTCGTGCAACCGCTCCCCAACGCGCTGCGCGTCGGCCACACCCTGGATGGACAGGCCGACGTCGCTCCAGCCGGTAAAACGGTTAGCGCGATTCCATATCGACTGGCCGTGACGCAGCACGACCAGAGTGCCCGCTTGAGGACTCATGTCGAAGCCCGCTTCAGTTGTAGCCGAGAATCGCAACGGCCAGCACATGCGCATGCTCGCTGCTGTTCGACGCGAGCACCGAAAGCGGCGGCTTCTGCATCGCCCGCCATGCCGAGGAACCCGTGTCAGGCTTCCGGTTGTCCGGCAAAGCCGGCGGACGTGGCGTGCCGTGCTCGCGCAGCGCAAGACTCACGGCGAAGACCGACCCGCGCATGGGCGGATTACGCATGCGGGTCTCCCGCCGCCGCGCCGCTGCGCTTGAGTGCGGCTTCCAGCAACGGCGCGCCCAGCTCCGCGCCGTGAATCCCCGTTACGCTGACAATCTCCAGCAACTCCATCAATTCCCCGGCAGTCGCGCCGTAACGCAGCGCGTTACGGATGTGCAGCTTGAGGCCCGGCACGTAGAGGTGCGTCGCCGAGGCGTCGAACGCGCAGTACATGAACTCCTTGATTTTCGGGCTCAGCACGCCGGTGCGCCACGGTACGGACGAGAACTCGACATACGCCTCGAACAGGTCAGGATCGAGTTCGAGCAGGCCTTCCCAGGTGGGGTGCCAATAGCCGCGATTCTTCTCGAACTCGGCTTTCAGCATTTGCCTGCGTTCGTCGAGCGGTGGCGCGCCATGACGTAAGCCCTCTTCTTTCAGCACTTCGAGCAGCACCGGCACGCCGACGTTGCTGGTGTGAATGCCGATCGTGCTGATCAACTCCAGCACTTCGATCAACTCGTCGCGCGTCGCGCCAAAAGACAGCGCCCGTTCAATATGGCGCGCGACACCCGGTGCGTACAACTGCGTCGCGCAGGCATCGGCGGCGAGCGCAATGAACGCGCGCGTCTTGTCGTCGAGATGATTCCTGCGCCGCGGTACGCCCGCGAACTTCAGGTACGCATCCACGAAACGCGGGTCGAGGCGCACGAGGCTGTCCCATTCGGGACTCGCCTTGCCGTGCAGACTGACGAGTTCATCGCGAAGACGCGACGCGTCGGGCTGCGGTGTGGTCTGGGTCATGATCTGGATTTCCTCGTTGGCGATACAGCGCGTGATTCTTTGGCGCGTGCGGGAGGGCTCACTGCGAACGCCAGTGCCCCGCACGCGCGGTCATGGTGCTCGCGCTAAGTTGCTGCCGTTGCCACGACCGTTGCCGCTACCGTTGCCGCTACCGTTGCCGGATAGTCCCGCTGCGCGACTTCTTCCTGCCACGTGCCCTTACCAATCGACGTCGCGATGTGAACCATGTAGCTGCCTTCGCTCGCACCATGCCAATGCCGCTCGTTCGGTCCGATGAACACAATGTCGCCCTGGCGAATCGGCTGCGGCTCTTCCCCGTCCAGACAGATCCAGCCCTGACCGGCCGTGACCTGCAGGACCTGGCCGTGCTCGTGCGTGTGCCAATAGGTGCGGCCGCCCGGTGCGAAAAACACCGTGTTAATGGTGACGCCGTTAGTGGCCGGCATTACCGGGTCGGCCCAGACGGTGCCGGTAAACGTGTCGCTGCGGCGCTCGGACATCGCGCCTGCCGCTCTGCCGTGAAAGACCTTCATGTGTTTTCCTCCTTGTGTGCTCCGTCGAACAGCCGCACGCCGCCCGACACGTCGCCGATCGCATCGACGACACGGTTGCTGATCACATCGCCATAACCAAGCGCCGTGCCCAGGCCAAAGCTCGCCAGAGGCCCGGCCGAATTCAGTGACATCACGCCGAGTTCGCGAACGCGGTCGACGTACAGCACGACGTCCTTGGTCATCAGCTTGCCGGTCAGGCCGCCTTCCAGATAGTCACCGTCGACGATCTTCGGGAACCTGTTGAGCGTGGCGAAGTTGACACCGCTGCTGCTGTTCAGCACGTCGAGCAGCAAGTGCAGATCGAGCCCCGCCTTCTTGCCCGCCACCATCACTTCGGCACTGGCGGCAAGACTCACGGCGTTCAGAAAATTGTTGAGCAGCTTGGTCGTGTGGCCGGCGCCGCTCGCTCCCATGTATGCGACTTTCGCGCTGATCGGCGCGAACGCCCATTGCAGCGCGGCAACGGCATCCGCGGCGCCGCCCACCATCAGCGTCAGCGAGCCCTTCTCCGCCGCTGCGGCGCCACCCGAAATACCCGCATCGACATAACGCACGCCGCGCTCGGCAAAACGCCGCGCGAGGCGGATCGTCGAACTCGCCGCCGCCGTGCTCAGATCGACCACGATCTGTCCTTCGCGGCAGTGCGCGAGCACGCCGTCCTCGCTCTCGACAACCGCTTCGACCACCTTGCTGTCCGGCAGCGACATCATCACGACGTCCGCAAACGCGAGCACTTCGCCCACTGTGCCCGCTGCCTTCGCGCCCGCCGCGTCGACGCGTTCGCGCGCGGTGTCGTAACCGAGCACCGCGATGCCTGCGTCGACGAGGCGCCGCGTCATGCGCCCGCCCATGTTGCCGAGACCGATAAAGCCGACCCGTTCCTTGTTCATGAATTCCATTCCTCCTTCAAAATCAGAAATCGACATCCTTCGTTTCCGGGCCCATCAGCGCGCCGATCATGCCGATCAGGCCACCCATGCACAGCAGCACGACCGAGGTCAGCCGCAGCGGCATGAAAGCGCCGAGCCAGTTCATATAGAACGCGTAAAACGAAGGGATAATCACCGACAGACTGAAGCCGACGCCGAAACCGGTTGCGCGCACATCCGTCACGAAGCGCTCGTTGATGTACGTGACGATCACGCCCCACGGCGACGTGACGAGCACCGCCAGCACGCACACCAGCGCCATGATGGCCGGCAGCGACAGCCCGTCCACATTCGCCAGCACGTACAGCAGCACCGCGCCGACCGTGGCGATCAGCGGGCCGACGATCACAAAGAAGCGGCGCCGTCCAATGCGCTGCGCAATCAGCCCCGAGCCGATGTAGCTGAAAAACAGCACGAAGTACGTGACCATCAGCGTCGCGGTCATCTGAAAGCCTGTCAGATGCAGTGTCTTCACCAGCAGGCCGGTCGGCAGATAAATCGTGATGATGTTTTGCGTAAGCCAGAAGCCTGTCATCATCACCAGCACCTGCAGCAGGTTGCGCCCGCTCTTGCCGCGCAGCAGGTCGGAGAGCGGCAGCTTTTCGGTGGTGGCCGCCTTGTCGGCCGCCTCGCTCTCCCAGATCTCCGATTCGGCGACCTTGCGTACGTAGTACATCGTCAGCAGGCCCGCGAGCGCCGCGCCGAGCACGAACGGAATGCGCCAGCCCCATTGCGCATACGGCGAATGCATGCCGTTCAGCGGAAACAGCGCGAACATGAGCATCGCGACGAGGTTGATCGTCACGTACGCGGCCGGAAAACCGGCAATGATGAAGCCGCCGACAAAGCCGCGTTGCTCTTTCTTCGAGTACTCGATCGCGAGCGGCATCGCACCCGTATACCCGCCGCCCAGAAAAATCCCGTCGACAAAGCGCAGCAGCACCAGCAGCCAGTAAGACACAATGCCGATGCTTTCATAGCCGGGCAGCAGCGCGATCAGCAGCGTCACCACCCCAAAGCCCGATACCGACCAGATCGACGCCATGCGGCGGCCAATGCGGTCCGCGATCATGCCGAACAGCAACGACCCGACCGGACGGCCGAGCAGCGTCGTGATAAACACGAGTGACGCCAGGACCGTCTCCATGCCGGTCGACAGATGCGGCGGCTGGAAATATCCAAGCACCGGTGACAACACCACCACCGGCAGATAGATATCGAACATATCGATGAACTCGGAGAAGAACGCGCCCTTGATCGCGTTGTGCCTCTTCGTTTCAATCGACTGCTCGCCCTCCGACATTGCAACGTCATTCCCAGTCAACGCTTTCATCTCTGTCTCCATTCGTTATTCGCACCGCGCGGTGCGATTCCCCTTGCGCTTTCCCGTGTGCTGTCAGCCGTTAGCTGTCCGGATGGGTTGCCGCGTCAGGCCGCGCCTGTTTCCGCTTCGTATGTCCTGATCGCCTCGCTCGCCACGCGGAAAGCCGCGAGCGCGAGCGGCGCGCCGCAATAAACGGCGGCCTGCATCAGCACCGCGCGGATTTCTTCCTTGCTCACGCCGTTGCGCAGCGCGCCCTTCACATGCACCGACAATTCGTGATGCTGGCTCATCGCCGTCAGCATGCCGAGGTTCAACATGCTGCGCGTCTTGAACGACAGCGTCGGGTCGCCCCAGATGTCGCCCCAGCAACTTTCGGTGACGAACTTCTGCATCGGCCGGTTGAAGTCGTCGGCATTGGCCCACGATTTTTCGACGTGAGCGGCGCCCAGTACTTCCTTGCGATTTTCGAAACCCTTGTTGAAGCGGTCGTTGGTATCCATCGTGTTTCCTTTGAAGTTCAATCCGGCAGGTGTTTGCCTGACTGGATGATTGTCGGACAAGTCAGGCGGAGAAAATTTTTTCGGCCTGCTGCGAGCCGCAGCGCGTCAATCCACGCCGTAGCCGACCAGCGCCTTGGTTTCCAGATATTCGCGCAGGCCCGCTTCGCCCCATTCCCGGCCATTGCCCGACCGCTTGTAGCCGCCGAAGGGCGCGCCGAAATCGGCGGGCGGGTAATTCAGATGCACGCCCCCCGCGCGCAACGCGCGTCCCACCTTGCGCGCACGCGCGACGTCCGCGGATTGCACGTAGCCCGCGAGGCCGTATTCCGTACCGTTTGCAATGTCGATCGCCTGCTCCTCCGAGTCGTAGGGAATCATCGACAACACCGGCCCGAAAATTTCCTCGCGAGCGATGGTCATGTGCGGCGCGACATCGGCGAACACGGTCGGGCGCGCATAGTAGCCCTTGTCGATGCCATCCGGCCGGCCCGTGCCGCCCGTGACGAGACGCGCGCCTTCGTCGATGCCGGTCTGGATCAGCGCTTGCACGCGCTTGAACTGGTTCGCGTTGACGAGCGGGCCAAGCTGCGTCGCAGGGTCGTCGGTCGGTCCGAGCCGATACGCCTGCGCGGCGCGCTTCGCGATCTGCGCGGCATCGTTCATCAAATGACGCGGCACCAGCATGCGGGTCGGAATCGAGCACGACTGGCCCGAGTTGGTGAAGCAGCCGGCGACGCCGCGCGTCACCGCCTGATCCAGGTCGACGTCGTCGAGCAGGATGTTGGCCGACTTGCCGCCCAGTTCCTGAGCGACGCGTTTGACCGTTTCCGCAGCAGACTGCGCGACCAGCACGCCGGCGCGGGTCGAACCGGTGAACGACACCATGTCGATATCCGGATGGCTCGCGATCGCCGAGCCGACCCCAGGCCCGTCGCCGTTGACGAGATTGAACACGCCGGCCGGCAGACCCGCTTCGTCGAGCACTTCGGCGAACAGCAGAGCGCTTAGCGGCGAATACTCGCTTGGCTTGAGCACCATCGTGCAGCCGGCCGCGAGCGCCGGTGCGATCTTCACGACGATCTGGTTGACCGGCCAGTTCCACGGCGTGATCAAACCGCACACGCCGATCGGTTCGAGCACCACACGCGTGCCGCCGCGCTGCTCCTCGAACTCGAAGCGTTCGAGCACGTCGATCAACGCATTCAGATGCGCCGGGCCGCGCGCCGCCTGACCGTTGCGCGCGAACGTGATCGGCGCGCCCATTTCGCGGCGCATCACCTCGGCGAATTCGTCGTAGCGGCGCTCGTAGATCGTGACAATGCGCTTGAGCAATGCGACGCGTTCAGCGACGCTCGTCGCCGCCCAGGCCGCGAACGCGCGGCGCGCAGCGGCGACAGCGCGATCGACATCTTCAGCGTTGCCCATCGCGAGTTTTTCGAAGGACGTTTCAGTCGATGGATCGACGATGTCGAACCAGACGGCGGACGCGGGCTCGACCCAACGTCCGTCGATATAAAACTGGGCTGCACGTGGCATGACAGGCTCCGGAATCAATGGATCAGAAAACAGGTTCAGGACGCGGCGCCGGGCAGGAGCCGGTATAGCTCGGTGTGGTCGGTGGCGGGCGTGGAGCGCTGTGCCGCTTCGTCCCACACGTCGACGCAGGTCGCACCGAACGTCATGGGATGCCCCACCGCCTGTGCAAGCGCGCGGGCAATCTTCAAATCCTTGTTCATCAACTGCAACGCGAAGCCGGAAGCGAACGTGCCGCTCAGCATGAACTGCCTGGCCTTGTTCTCCGACGTATTGCTGCGGCCCGTCGACGCATTGAGCACATCCGTCATCACCGCCGGCTCGATACCAAAGCGGCCGGCGATTTGCAGCGCCTCGACTGTCGCCGCGACACTCGCCGCCGACACATAGTTGTTGAGCGCCTTGGCCGCATGCCCGGCACCCGCCGCGCCGATATGCAGCACGTTCGCGCCCATCGCGGCGAGCAGCGGCTTGCAGCACGCGAGCACGTCCGCATGGCCACCGGCCAGAATCGCCAGCGTGCCTTCCTTCGCGCGTTTGACGCCGCCCGACACGGGCGCATCCAGATACGCGAGGCCCTGCGCTTCGAGCGTCTTGCCGAGTTCGCGCGAACGCTCCGGCTCCGACGAACTCATATCGATCACTACCGCGCCTTTCGCGAGCCGCGCGGCCCAGCCCGTGTTGTCCCCGTCGCCGAGCACCACGGCCTCGACGATCGCCGAGTTGGGCAGCATGGTGATCAGGACGTCGAGCGCACCCGCGTTATCCGCGCTCAGACGGTGCGCGCCGGTCTGTTCTGCCAGCGCATCGGCGCGCGCCGCGTCTGCGTCGTCGATGAACAGTTCGAAGCCCGCGTTGCGAAGGCATTGCACCATCGGTGCGCCCATCATGCCGAGGCCGATGAAACCGACCCGTTTGGCTTGTGTCATGAGAAAGCTCTCCTAGCGCAGCGCCGAGAAGGCGGTCGGCGTGAGGAAGTGGTTCTCGATGCGCTCGACGATCGGCTTGTCAGCTTCTGTCGCCGCCCGTTTGGCGATCCAGTCGGGATCGGCCTGGAACGCGTTCCATTTCTGCTCGCGCTCCGCGAGGCTTTCCCACTTCACCATATAGGTCAGCGCGTGATTGCTCGGACCGATCAGCGTGGTCCAGAAACCAATCTGTTCGATGCCGTACTTTTCGAAAAAGCCGAGCGTGGTCGACGTGAAGCGTTCGAGCAGTGCCGGCAGGCGCGTCGGCGCACAATGGTAAATACGCATTTCAACGATCATGTACCTCTCCTTCGAGATAATCAGATGGCCGCAGCCAATGAGTTTCGCTCGCGGCGAATTCAGTCTTTCAGTCCTTCACCCGACGACCAGCGTTCGACGTACTTGACGAGTTCGGTCATGTCGCGTTTCGAGCCGTCCTGCATCGCCGCGTAATTCCACACCTGACGCGCGACGCTGCCGACCCACATCGGCACGCCGAGCGCCTGACATTCGTCGACCGCGAGGCCGATGTCCTTGCACACGCTGCCAACCGGAAAGCCGAAATCGAAGCTGCCCGGCAGCACATGCTTCGGGAATTTGTCCATCGTCGCGCCGTTCTTGCCGCTGCCCGAATTGATCACCGACATCATCACTTCCGGATCGAGGCCGCCACGCACGCCGGCGACAAACGCTTCCGACGTAATCGCAAATGCCGTGGACGACAGCATGTTGTTCAGCAGCTTGAGCAACTGCCCCTGGCCCGGCTGATCGCCGACCACGAACACCTTGCCGAGCACCTCGAAAAGGCCGCGCACCTGGTCGAGCGCGGCCGGTTTGCCGGCCATCATGATCGCGAGCGTGCCCTTCTTCGCTCCGGCGGCGCCGCCGCTCACCGGTGCATCGACGGTGTCGATACCCTTCGCGAGCAGACCGTCGGCCACTTCCTTTTCCATGCGCGATCCGACCGTGGACAGATCGACGAGAATCTTCAGCGCGCCGCCCTCGATCAGTCCGCCTTCGCCGAGCGCGACCTGCCTGAAGATTGCCGGCGTAGGCAGACTCGTAAATACGATGCGCGCGGTGTCGGCCAGCTCTTTCACGGATTTCGCCGCGCGCGCGCCGAGCGCCGTCAATTCCGCGACCGCCTGCTCGTCGCGATCGAACACGACGAGCGTATGACCCGCCTCGATGAGACGGCGCGCCATCGGCCGCCCCATCACGCCTACACCGACAAACCCGATCGTGTTGTTGCCTTCATCACTGCTCGACATGACTGTCCTCATCTGTTGGAAAGCTGTTTTCGTTGCGCCATTCAGGCCGCGCGCGCGAGTCGCATTAGCGACGCGGCATCCGGTTCGCGGTCGAAACGCCACAGCGCGTCGATCAGCGGTTGCGGCGCCACGCCCGAGCCGCCGTGGGCGCTCAGATCGCGCAGTTTCGCCGCGAGTTCGACATCGGCGAGCGGTGCCGCGAGACTGCCACGCGCCGCGTGAATACGCCGTGACACCGTTTCGCCCGAGCGCAGCACGACGGCCACCTGGGCGGATTCCACCGGCCACGATGCATCGTCGATAAAGCGCAGACGCGCGCCGAACGCACGCAGCGACGGGTTGGCCACCGCGCTGTCGTCGAACTCCGTGAGGCTCGCTTTGCCCGTGGCCAGCGCGACCGCTACCGCATGCTGGGCACTGACCTGTGATTCCCGCCCGGTGCGCACGTTCGGCCTGTCGGTGCGCTCGCGCAGCAACGGATGTCCGGTCAGCTCGACACGCTCGACGTCGTCCACGCTCCAGCGCGCATCGCGGCGCAGATCGAGACACGCATCGATCACAGGGTTCAGCACCACGCCGCACGGGTACGGTTTATAGGTGTTCGACAGCAGTGCCCATTCGTGGCCGAGCTCACGCGTCAACGCCTCGACATCCGGCTTCGTTGCGCTCACGCGCAGGAAACCGCGCGTGCCTTCGAGCGGAGCGTCGGGACCGGAGAAGTCGTCGGCGGCGAGCAGCGCGGACAGCAGGCCGTTGCGCGCCGCATTGCCGACACTGATGCTCTTCGACATCGTGCCGAGCGTCTCGACGAGACCGCCCGCCTGCGCCGACGCGTTGCCGAGTGCCCAGCCGATCTGTTGCACACTCAGGCCTTGTGCTTTGGCAATCGCCGCCGCCGAGCCGAACACGCCGCAGGTCGACGTGATATGCCAGCCGCGCCGATAGTGCTCGGGTGAAACCGCATTGCCGATCCGGCATTCCACTTCCACGCCGACGACGAACGCGAGCAGCAGCGCTTCGCCAGTCAGCGGACGGGCGTCGGGAACGATCTCCGCGAGCGACTCGGCGAACGCGAATAGCGCGGCGGCGACCGGTGCGGTTGGATGGATGATCGTCGGGATGTGCGTGTCGTCGAAATCGAATACGTTCGCGCTCATGGCATTGAGCGCCGCGGCGTTCAGCATGTCGAAGCGCTCCCCGCGGCCGATCACGCTCGAACCCTGCCCGGCGCTAAAACGCTGATACGTGCGTACCGCCTTTTCGAGTGTCGGGTCGGAGCAGCCCGCCAGCGCGACGGCCACATAGTTGACGAGCGAGCGCTTCGCTTCGTGGCGCACGGCGGGCGGCACGTCTTGCCACGTCGTGTCCGCCACCCATTGCGCGACGCGCTGCGTCACGCGATCGGCGTCGCTGTTCGTGATGGTCTGGCTTGAACTGCTGTCTGACTGCGCTGCCATGTGCGGGTGTGTCCTCTACCGGATGTTTCTCTTGATTCGCTGCGTTACCTTGTGCGGATGCGCCGCTCGCAATTCGCGCTTACGGTTCCGTGGCCGAAGCCGCGCGAGTGCTGACTGTCTGGCCGGACGCGTCGATCGTGTCGCTGACTTCGGCGGCGATCGATTCGAGCGAACGCTTCCGGGTCTCCGCACCAAGCACGCCGACGATCAACGCCTGCACGAGCAGCGTGCCGACGATCAGCGTCAGGACACCGGCAATGCCGAAACCCGTGAAAGCCCAAGCCACGACGTAGGGCACGGTGATGCTGACCGCGCGCCCTGCTGTGTTCGACACGCCCGAACCGCGCAGCCGCAATTCGGTCGGGAACAGTTCCGGCACGTAGGTCGCGACGCTGAACGACGACAGCACGTAGATACAGCAGGTGATCGCAAAACCAAGCGCGGTGATCGCCACTTCCGATTGCGCGAACGGATAGGCCGCGCCGAAGGCCGCGCATATCAGCGAAAACAACACAATGCCCCATTTGCGGCCGACGCGTTCGGCGAGCGCAAAGGCGATCAGCGAGCCGACCGGACCACCGGCGAACATCACGCTCGTCAGGCCGAGCGAATTCGACACGCTGTGGCCCTGCTTGACGAGGAAGGTCGGAATCCAGCTGACGAACGCGTAATTGACGATGAAGAGCGCGACCAGCACGGTGATGCCGGTAACGGTGCGCGTGAGGAGGCGCCGCGAGAACAGATCGGCCAGACGCCCGTTACCCGGCGCGGCGCGGCGCGGTTGCTGGGCGGCTGCCGCGATCGCCGTGGCGGAATCGACCCCGCACGCTTTTTCGATAGTCGATACGACCTGATCCGCTTCTTCGGCGCGATTGCGCGAAGCGAGCCAGCGCGGCGACTCCGGCATCGACTTGCGCAGGAACCACACGAAGAGCGCGCCGCAGCCCGCGATCGCGAACATCCAGCGCCAGCCGTAGTGCGGCACGATCAGCCAGCCGAGAAAGGTCGACAGGAACAACGAAGTGTTGATGATCAGATTGAGGATCGTGCCGAAGCGGCCCCGCCACGCGGCCGGAATGAACTCGCTCAACGTGCCGTAGCCGACCACGATTTCCGCGCCCATACCGACTCCCATCACGAGACGGAAGAAGATCAGCCAGTACATGGACGGCGCGAGGGCCGCGGCGATCGACGCGAAGCCGTAAATACCGAGGTTGAACTGGTAGCAGAAGCGCCGCCCGAACCGGTCGCCGAGCAGGCCGGAGAGCCAGGCGCCCGACATCATGCCGACGAACGTGACGGACACGAATATCGCATTGAGTTTCAGCGTGGATTCGCCACTATGGATCATCGCGGCAAGCACCGTGCCGGCGATGTAGATATCGAACGAATCGAAGTACATGCCCGCGGCAATCAGCCCGAGCAACCGCCAGTGATAACCGGACAGCGGCAGGCTGTCCAGCCGGTATCCAATCGTTGCTTCGTTCTGCATGGATGCAGTCTCCGTCAATGGCTTTGTTCTGGTTGTTCTGGTTCTGCTGCCTTTACCACCACTCCACCACCGAATGTGAGCGGTAACATGAGAGTGGATTATATTCCTGTCATACAATCGGTCAAGACGAGATTGTGTGTTCCGAGGCTTCTTTTTGTGTTGCAGTGCATGACGTTCAGGCGTGTCCACGCATAGGCAATTCTGCGCGCATTTGAGAGGCACCAGCTACGGTGCCACACGCTGCGAGCGCCATTTTCAAGTCGTCGCGGCGAGTTGGCGTGGTCCGTTATCAAGCAATATAGGATAGCGCTATCATACGAACAGCGTGTGACGCGACAAAAACGGAGCGCCTCACCTTCTCCGCGCCTCGATCAGACACCTCGCAGGATTGAAGCGCGCCGCTACAGGTAGCGGGTTCAGACCCTGCCCGGACGAGGCTCGACCCTGACCGTCACCTGGAAGTTACGTCGCCAGCCAACCACCGTCGACGGGCAGCATCGCGCCCGTCATCTCCGCCGCCGCGTCGCTGCACAGGAACACCACCAGATCCGCGACATGCGACGCCTGGACAAAATGGCCGGTCGGCTGTTTGCCTGCCAGAAAACGCTCGATTGCCATTGCGCGGTCCAGCCCCTCGACTTCCATCAGCGCCTGGATGCGGTTCTCGCTAGTGGGCGTATGCACGGCGCCCGGACAGACCGCATTGCAAGTGACGCCCTGCCCCATCGTTTCGGCGGCCACCGCGCGCGTCAGACCGAGGAGCGCGGACTTGGTCGTCACGTAATCGACGCGATTCACCGTGCCGCGCATGCCATACACCGAAGTCATGTTGAAAATGCGGCCCCAGCCGCGTTCACGCATGCCCGGCAGCGCCAGACGGATCGCATGGAATGCCGCGCTCAGGTTGACTGACAGCGCCTGGTCCCATCTGTCTACGGGAAACGCTTCGATCGGCGCGAAATGGCGCACCACGGCATTGTTGATCAGCACGTCGATCGCACCGACCCGTTCGATCGTTTCGAACATCATCCGCTCGACCGCGCGTGCATCGCCGAGGTCCACCTGCAGATAGTCCGCGCGATAACCATGCTTGTGCTCGAAGGCCGCACGCGCCGGTTCGACCTGCTCGGCCGTTTCGACACCATGCAGCACGACCCGGCAGCCGGCGGCTGCAAGCGCATCGGCCATCGACAAACCCAGCCCGTGCGACGAGCCGGTGACGAGTGCAATTCTCCCCTTCATTCCGCGATTTTCCCTGTCGAAAGCATGCCCGTTGCCAGGCCGTGGCGAAACACCAACGTTCGCCGCTTTGAATGATAGCGCTAACTTAACCGAAAAGAACGGGCGCCGCAATATCGGGAATTGCCCGGGAACAGGCAAGAAGTGCACGACCGAACGGCCACAGCGCCGCTGCGCAGCCAGCGTCGAGCCACGCGGCAAGCCGTTCGAAAGGCACAAAAAGAAGGGGCGCATTGTGCGCCCCGCAGGTTCAACAGCAATGAAACCGCAGCCTCAGGTGCTTTCGCGCTGGATGATTTCGAACCCGAGGTCGAGTCGCGCCGGCACGACCGGCTCGTCGCGCATTCTTTGCAGCAGCGCTTCGGCGCTGCGTCGGCCGATCTCGAGGCGCGGCAGGTTCAGGCACGTCAGGCGCGGCACCGTGTGGCGCAGGATGTCGAGATCGTCAAAGCCGGCAATCGCAATGCGTTCCGGCACTTTCCAGTTACGCCGCTGCGCTTCGAAAAGCGCGCCGACGGCGAGCACGTCGCCAGCGAAGAAGATCGCGTCTACTTCCGGCGCGCGCTGCATCATGTCCACCATCGCATGTGCGCCGGAGGTCAAACCGCCCTCCACTTCGCGCACCAGGGCGGGGTTGCGCTCGCGACCGAGCGCGGCGAGCGCCGCGTGATAGCCCTTCAGTCGCTCGCGGGCACGCATGTTGTTTTTGGTGGCGAGGCAGACGAAACCGATCGACTTGTAGCCGCGTCCTGCCAGATACAGCGTCATTTCCTTGGCTGCGTTGAAATTCGAGTAGCTGACCGCCATGTCGAGCGGCGTGCGCACCAGGTCGCCCGTTTCAACAATGGGAATGCCGGCGGCGCGGATCAACTGGATGGCGCGCGGCGTATGCACGGTGTCGTGCAGCACGAGGCCGCTCACACGCTGGGCGATGAACGCATCGATCAGCGCCTCTTCTTCTTCGAGCGAGTAGCCGCTGTCGGCCAGCAACAACTGCTTGCCAGCGGCACGCAGCACGTCGGCGCAGCCCTTGATACTGTGCGAATACAACGAGTTCTGGATACTCGGGACGATCTGACCGACCACGTTGGAGCGTGCCGACGCGAGGTTCGACGCGATGTGATTCGGAACATAGCCCACGCGGCGCACCGTATCGAGCACCAGCTTGCGGGTCTCCTTGGAGAGCCGTTCAGGTTCGTTGAGCGCGCGCGACACTGTCATCAGGGACACGTTCGCCGCCTTCGCAACGTCGATCATGCGCACCGCCTGTCCACCCGGGCGCGTCTTGCCCACGCTCCCGCCCGTCTTCCGCGCAGCTCTCGACGTGGTTTTCACTTCCGCTGCCGGCCCGCCTGCCAACCCGATCTTCCCGTCATCGACGGCCGCCACACGCTTTTTCACTCGCCCATCCGGCTCTTTGATTTGATGGCTGATTGTAGCCTATGGCAGGCGGCGTTCTGGGCCGTGTTGCGGCAACCGGCGCAGCCCGACACGGTCCGAACCGTGCCCGCAACAACGCAACACAAGCCGACGGACGCTTGCTATGATAGCGCTCTCATACATTGGGAACAGGAGGCCTCTGCCATGACAACCGCACCTGAAAACTACAAGATTTACGCGATCAAGTACGCCCATCACGACCGTCCCGCCCGCGACAACTTCATTGGCGGCGACCCGCACGATGTGAACATGCCGCTCGATTATTTCGTGTGGGCGGTGGTCGGCGAAAGCCGCACTTTTCTCGTCGACACGGGTTTCGATGCCGACGTGGGCGCGAAGCGCCGCCGCATCATCACGCATTCTGTCGAAGAAGGGCTCGGCGCAATCGGCATCCGTCCCGACACGGTCGAAGACGTGATCGTCACGCATATGCACTATGACCACGCCGGCAACCGCTCGCTGTTTCCGAAGGCGCGCTACCACCTGCAGGATCGCGAAATGGCGTATTGCACGGGCCGCTGCATGTGTCATGGCGCACTGAACCACCCGTTCGATCCGGAAGACGTCAAATCCATGGTCGGCCGCGTTTTCGACGGCCGCGTGGCGTTTCATGACGGCGCGTCGAACATCACGGCGGGCTTGAGCGTGCATCGCGTCGGCGGCCATACCGACGGCTTGCAGGTGGTGCGTGTGCATACGGAGCGCGGCTGGGTGGTGCTCGCTTCCGACGCATCGCACCTGTACGCGAACATGGAACAGAACCGCCCGTTCCCGGCCGTCTACAACGTGGGTGACATGATCGAAGGCTACCGTCGCGCGTACGAACTGGCGGACTCCGCGCAACACGTCGTGCCCGGTCACGACCCTGCCGTGCTGACGCGTTATCCGGCACAGAGCAAGGAAACGGAAGGATGGATCGTGCGGCTCGACGCGCCACCACGGTGAGAACGTGCCCGTCATCGTCGAATATGCGCACCGTGATGCAGCGTTTCCGGCACCGTAATGGTGAGTTTTAAGCGAAGACTAAAGAAGTTCTCCAACCGGTCGATACCATGATCAGGGGGTTTTTCCGCCTTCGGACCTGACCCGGGTCCGGCGCTCCCCGCATGGAGAAACGCAGTGAAACGTCTGGCTTATGGCGCACGCGGTGAAAGCTTCGCGGTCGAGCGGCAGCGCCTATGAAACGCAATCTGTTCTTCCGGTTTCTCGCGCGCCTTCGCGTCGGCCGCAAGCTGCTGCTGATCTATCTGCTCGACCTGAGCGCGGTGCTGTACATCAGCGGCATTCTGATCCACGAGAAATACATCGCGATCGACTTCTCCGACAAGGAGCTGGTCGGCAACGCCTACGTCGCGGCCGTACACGACGCGCTCATCGACTTCGCGCTCGCGGGGGCCGGGCAGCCGCGAACGGCGGCCCAGTTGCAACGCACGGCGGACGGGCTCGCCGACGCGGAGCGCCGCTATGGCGCGAACATGCAAAGCGCGGAACTCAATGCGCGTGTGCTCGCGGCGCTGACGGCCAGCGCCGCGCCGCATGCGGGCGCCGCGACAGTGGACGTCGGCCTCGAAGCGACACGCGAGCTGGTCACACGCGTCGGCAACCAGTCGAACCTGATTCTGGACCCGGACCTCGACAGCTACTACTCGATGTCGCTGTCCATCCTGCGCTATCCGGAGCTGCTCGGCGACGTCAACCGGATGGGCCGGCACCTGCACGACGCCGGCGCGCGTCTTCACGCTGCACGGATGAGCCACGACGAGATGCGGACCCGCTACCTCGTACTGGAAGGCCAGCTCGATGCGGTATTGCAGGGACTGCGTTCCGACTATGCGGAGGCCGCGGCCACGAACGGCACGCTGACCACGACGATCGGCCCGCCCCTCACGCGCATGCTCGCCGCGATCGACGCGTATCGGCGTGTGGCCGGCGCCGCCGTCGATGCCGGCTCGGATGACGCCACCCTCGCCGCGCTCGATGCCGCCCAGCAGCGCGTGGTGATGAGCGTGAGCGACGCGTGGAGCGCGACCGGCAACCAGCTCGAACGACTGCTGCACGAGCGCGTGCGCGGCCTCTTTGAGCGCATGTGGCTGCATCTCGGCACAGCGCTATTTCTGCTGTGCGCGATCCTGAGCATGGTGTATTTCGTCGCCCAGCAGATTTCGCGGCCACTGCGCCAGCTCGCGCGCGTGATGGACACGGTGCGGCGCACGGGCGACCATTCGCTGCGCGCCCGCTGGCATAGTCAGGACGAAATCGGCCAGCTGGTGCGCGGTTTCAACGACATGCTCGCGCAACTCGATCGCGAGCGCGACGTGCAGAAGGAACTCGCCGCGACCGCACGCGCGTCGGCCGCCCAGTACGCGCTCGTCGAGGCGACCCCGGTGCCGATGGTCGTCACGTCGATCCCGGGGCACGAGGTGTTGCACGCTAACAAGCCCGCGCTTTACTGGCTGAACGGCTGTACGGTCGACCCGTGGGCCGTCGGCCTCGACTCGGAGGTGCGCGCGCGTTTTTTCCAGCAGCTCTCCGACCGCGAGGCGGTCGACGAATTCGAGGTGCACTGGAAAGCCGCCAAAGAGTCCACATGGGCCATGCTGTCGGCGCGGCGCCTCGACTTCCAGGGGCGCGACGCCGTGCTGACCGCCTTCACGCCGATCAACCAGATCAAACTGATGGAGCAGCGCCTGGAATTGTGGGGCAAGGTGTTCGAGGCGTCCTCGGAAGCGATCCTTATTCTCGATGCGCAACGGCGGCTCGTGACCGCCAACGCGTCGTTCTATCGAGCAACGGGATATCGCGCCGACGACGTGACAGGCAAGGAGCCCGCGTTTCTCTTCGCCTCGCAGGAACATGACGACATTCTCCCGGCCGTGATCGATTCCGTCGACCGCCTGAGCGCATGGCACGGTGAAGCACATGTGCGCCGGCGCGCGGGCAGTGACTATCCGGCGTGGCTGATGGTGAGCGCGGTGCGCGACCGGCGCGCGAACCTGTCGCACTACATCTGCACGCTGATCGATATCACCGACCGCAAGAAGAGCGAGGCGCGCATCCAGTTCCTCGCTGAGCACGACGTGCTGACGGAGCTGCCGAACCGCGAGCTGTTCGTGAAACGCCTCGGCGTGGTGCTCGGCAACGCGCGGCGCACCGGGCAGCGCGTCGCGGTGTTGTTCATCGATCTCGACCGCTTCAAGAACATTAACGATTCACTGGGTCATCACATTGGCGACAGTCTGCTGCGCTCGGTCTCGCGACGCCTGTTGCAAGCCGTGCGCAGCAACGACACAGTGAGCCGGCTCGGCGGCGATGAGTTCACGGTGATCCTGAACGGCGTCAGCAACGCGGCGGACGTGACGCGTACGATCGAGGATCGTCTGCTGCCGCTCGTGCGCCAGCCGCACGAGGTCGGCGGCGTTACGCTGCAGGTGTCGTGCAGTGTCGGCGTGGCGCTGTTCCCCGAGGACGGCGAGGACATCGAGACGCTGATGCAGAACGCCGACGCCGCGATGTACCAGGCGAAGGGTGCGGGGCGCAATCTCGTGAAGTTCTTCGCGCCCGACATCGCCGAACGCACCCGCTACCGGCTGACGCTCGAAGCCTGCCTGCGCACCGCCATTGCGATGCACGAGTTCCGGCTCGAGTACCAGCCGTGCGTCGATGCGCACACGGGCGAACTGCTAGCAGTCGAAGGGCTGCTGCGTTGGAACAGCCCGCAAATCGGCATCGTGTCGCCCGCGCAATTCATTCCGGTCGCGGAAGACACGCGGCTCATCATTCCGATCGGCGCGTGGGTGATCGACGAAGCCTGCCGGCAGATCGCCGAGTGGGACGCGCAAGGCCTGATGCCGCTACGCGTGTCGATCAACCTGTCGGCCATCCAGTTGCGCGATTCGGACCTGATCGGCACGCTCGCGGACAGTCTCGCGCGGCATGGCGTCGAGCCGTCGCGGCTAGAACTCGAGATCACCGAGACCGTGTTGATGGACAACGCGGAAAACTATCTCGCCATGATCAACGCGATCCGCGCGCTCGGAGTCAAACTCGCGCTCGACGATTTCGGCATCGGCTATTCGAGCCTCAGCTATCTGAACCGCTTTCCGCTTGATCGGCTCAAGATCGATCGCGCGTTCGTGCTCGACATGCTCGATGCCCGCGCGGACCTCGCCATCGTCCGCACGATCATCGAACTCGGCCATGAATTGGGTCTGCGGGTGGTCGCCGAGGGTGTCGAGAGCGAGCATCAGGCGCGCATTCTTCGTACGATCGGTTGTGACGAACTGCAGGGCTTTCTGTTTTCGAAGTCGTTGTCGCCGGCCGATTTGTGGTCCTGGACCCATGCGCGCATGGTGGCGTGAGCGGCGCGTCCTGTCGCGGTCGTACGGGTGTTCCCGCAGTAACTCGGGCGCTTGAGGGCCACCGGCGAAGCCGCCGCTCGCCGAAGCGGATAAAGTCGCGGCCATTTCACGGCAAATGCCGGTTTTCCCACATACCGCGAGCTTACGGCTTGTCATCCTGACGACTCAGGCGTGCGGCGGGAGATGGCCATGTCAGTCTATGTGGATGAAGGGTTCAGGCCCTGTGTGACGGAATGCGCGACGGTCGCGTTCCGGGTGTGCTGCGATGATCGCGCGCAGATCTTCGAGGTCAGCGCCGAAGCACTCGTGACCTATTGCGGCGCGGCGAGCAAGCGCAAGCAGGACCTGCTCGTCGCATTCGAGGACGCGCAGCTGGAAATCCTTTCGGTCGCCGCGCAGAAATGGGCGTTCAGACCGTCGGAGCCGGTGCGTCTCGGCCTCGACGAATTCCGAATGGTCAGACATTAAATAGCAGGCATGCCAGAATAGCGTCATGACCTGGATCGCCGCCCTGCCAATGTATAACGTCACACCCGCGCTCGACTTCGAGTGGCGCGAGTGGCTCGCCGACGTGCTGCGCATGGTCAAGCCGGCGTGCCGCATCGTCGAACCGGACGAAGAATTGCACGGCTTCTGGCGGCGCCCCAATCTGCTGATCTCGCAAACCTGCGGCTATCCGTTCATGCATGGCTTGCAGGACCAGGTACAACTGATCGCGACGCCCCGCTTTGACGCGCCGGGCTGCGAGGGCGCGCATTATTCAAGCGTGCTGGTGACGCGCGCGGATGCGCCGTTCGATACATTAGCGGCGTGTCGCGGCGCGCGTGCGGCGTACAACCAGGACGATTCGAATAGCGGCATGAACGTGTTTCGCCACACCGTGGCGCCGCTCGCGCGCGCTGGTCTATTTTTCAGCGCGGTATTGCGAACCGGCTCGCATCTCGGCTCGTTGCGCGCGGTGGCCGAAAATCACGCGGATGTCGCGGCGATCGATTGCGTGACCTTCGCTTTCGTCTGCGACGAAATACCGGAACTGGCCCGTCAGGTGCGCCGGATCGGCACGACAGCGCCCTCGCCGGGCCTGCCTTTGATCGCTTCCGACACGGTACCCACGGCCACCGTGGAAGCACTGCGCGAAGCATTGAACGAGGTACTCGTGATCCAGCCCGAGCGTGCGAAACGCCTGCGTTTGCAGGGGTTTTCCGTGTTGCCGCGCTCGGATTACGACCGCATCGAGCAGCTTGAAAGCGAGGCGCGCGCCGTCGGCTATACGCGCCTCGCCTGAGTTGCGCCCTTACTGCTGCTGCACATCCAGCACCAGAAGCTGCGCGCCGTCGGCAACCTGATCGCCGACTGAATACAGCACCTCCGAAACCGTGCCGGCAGCCGGCGCACCGATGGTGTGCTCCATCTTCATCGCTTCCATCACGATCAGCGGCGTGCCCTTCTCCACCACCGTGCCCGGTTCCACCAGCACCGCGATCACCTTGCCCGGCATCGGCGCGGTCAGACGGCCTTCGCCGCCTTCGGCGTCCGCAGCGTGTGCGAGCAGGTTTTGCCATTCGAACGCGAGCGCTTCGCCGAGGCAAAACACATGGAACGTATCGCCGTCGACGAATACACGGCCCGTTGCCCGCGCATCCCCGATCGTCGCGCGGAATTCATGCGGGCCGCTGCCGTTCGACCAGCTGAAGTCCTCGCGCACGCCGTCGTGTTCGAGCGTTTGCGTGCTGCCGTCGCGCGCGAACGCGACCGTGAACAGGCTTGCGTGATCGCCGCTGCTGTCCATGTCGCGCCAGCCGAGCGTCTGCGTATAACCGCCATTCAGCCGCCAATGCGACAACGCGTCCCACGGCGACGCGCCGTGCGCCGTGCCGCCCTCGCGCGTGAGCAGCGCCGCGCAAGCGAGCGCCAGCGCTTCCTTGTATGGCTTCTTGCACGGCGCGAACAAGGCGTCGTGATGACGCTCGATCAAGCCCGTGTCGAGATCGCCGGTCGCAAACGGCTCGCTAGCCACGATGCTTTGCAGGAACTCGATGTTGGTGTGCGGGCCGACCACCTCGCACGCATGCAGCGCGCGGCTCAGACGCGCGAGCGCCTCTTCACGCGTGGCGCCGTGCACGATCAGCTTCGCAATCATCGGATCGTAGAACGGCGTGATGGTGTCGCCCTCACGCACGCCGCTGTCGATACGCACCGGCGCCTTGCGTCCCGGCTCGCCAAGACCTGCCGCATCGATCGCGAACTCCACGCCTTCCGGCATGCGCAGATGCTTGAGCGTGCCTGTGGACGGCAGGAAACCGCGCGCCGGGTGCTCAGCGTAGATACGCGCTTCGATGGCGTGGCCGTCGATCTTCAACTGTTCCTGCGCGAGCGGCAGCGGCTCGCCGGCGGCGACGCGCAGTTGCCATGCCACGAGGTCCTGGCCGGTGACCATTTCCGTGACCGGATGCTCGACCTGCAGGCGCGTATTCATTTCCATGAAATAGAATTCGCCCGTGCTGGTCATGATGAATTCGACCGTGCCCGCACCGACGTAATTCACCGCGCGCGCGGCGGCCACCGCGGCCTCGCCCATTTCGCGCTTGACTTCAGCGGGCAAGCCGGGCGCGGGCGCTTCTTCCAGCACTTTCTGGTGACGCCGCTGCACCGAGCAATCGCGGTCGAACAGATAGACAGCGCCGCCGTGGCGGTCCGCGAACACCTGCACTTCCACATGGCGCGGCCGCGTCAGATACTTTTCGATCAGCACGCGATCATTGCCGAAGCTGCTCGCGGCTTCCCGCTTGCACGAAGCCAGCGCCGCCGCGAAATCCTCGCTGCGCTCGACCACGCGCATGCCCTTGCCGCCGCCACCGGCGCTGGCTTTGAGCAGCACCGGATAACCGATCGCATCGGCCTCGCGGTGCAGCAGTTGCGGGTCCTGATCGTCGCCGTGATAGCCCGGCACGAGCGGCACGGCGGCCGCGTGCATCAGCGCCTTCGCGGCGGCTTTCGAGCCCATCGCCGCAATCGCCTCGACCGGCGGTCCGATGAACACAATGCCGGCGGCCTCGCACGCATGCGCGAAAGCTTCGTTCTCCGACAGGAAGCCGTAGCCCGGATGCACCGCCTGCGCGCCGGTGGCGCGCGCGGCTTCGATGATGCGTTCGACGCGCAGATAGCTTTCCGCCGCCGTCGAACCGCCGATATGCACCGCCTCGTCACACGCGGC
The DNA here is from genome assembly GCF_900104795.1 of Burkholderia sp. WP9. Taxonomy (NCBI): domain Bacteria; kingdom Pseudomonadati; phylum Pseudomonadota; class Betaproteobacteria; order Burkholderiales; family Burkholderiaceae; genus Burkholderia; species Burkholderia sp. WP9. The sequence goes on along the minus strand of NZ_FNTG01000002.1, from coordinate 2,961,339 downwards.
CACGTGCTTCGCATTGGCGTCCGCATCGGAATAGACGGCCACGCTCGCAATGCCGAGCCGCTTGCAGGTCGCGGCGACGCGGCACGCAATCTCGCCCCGGTTGGCAATCAGGATCTTGTTGAACATGAAGTGTCTCGATGAAGTGTGCCGTTTTATCGGGGCTGTTGTTCTGGTCAAGGCGCTGCGCGCGCCCTGGAATGGATGCGTTAGTTACGCCAGGCGGGCGGGCGTTTTTCGAGGAACGACGCCACGCCCTCGCGCCCTTCGGCGCCGGCACGCGTGCGCGCGATGCGCGCCGCCGTGTCTTCGATCATCGCGTCGTTCAACTCGTGGTCCGCGATGTCCTGCACGAGCTGCTTGCACGCGCGCACCGCCTGCGGACCGTTGGCGCAAAGCGTCTCGGCAATCTGCCGCACGGTGGCGTCGAGTCGCTCCACGCTGACGGCTTCACTGACCAGCCCGAGGCGCAACGCCGTCGCACAATCGAACTGCTCGGCGGTGGTGAAATAGCGGCGCGACGCCTGCTCGCCCAGCGCACGAATCACGTACGGCGCGATGGTGGCCGGAATCAGACCGAGGCGCGCTTCCGAAAGGCAAAAGCGCGCGTTTTCAACGGCCACCACGATGTCGCACGCCGAGATCAAACCCATGCCGCCCGCGTACGCGTCGCCGTTCACGCGCGCGATCACCGGCTTGTTGCAGCGATAGATCGACGACAGCATGTTCGCCAGCAACATTGCATCGGCTCGATTCTCGTCGTCCGAGTAACCGGCCATCTTCTTCATCCAGTTCAGATCGGCGCCCGCGCAGAATGCCTTGCCGTTCGCGGCGAGCACCACCGCGCGCACGTCGTCGCGATCGTTGAGCGCCGTGAAGGCCGAGGTCACTTCGGCGATCATCGTTTCGTTGAACGCGTTGCGCACGTCCGGCCGATTCAATGTGACCGTGGCGATCTGTCCGGCGAATTCGACCGTCAGTGTTTCGTATTGCATCGTCGCAGCTCCCGCGCTTTCTCGCGCATCGTCACATTCTGAACACGCCGAAACGCGTGTCTTCGATCGGCGCGTTCATCGCGGCCGACAGGCCGAGACCGAGCACGTCGCGCGTTTGCGCCGGATCGATCACGCCGTCGTCCCACAGGCGCGCGCTGGCATAGTACGGGTGGCCCTGATGTTCGTATTGATCGCGGATCGGCTGCTTGAACGCTTCTTCTTCTTCCGCGCTCCACGCACCGCCCTTGCCTTCAATGCCGTCGCGCTTCACCGTGGCCAGCACCGACGCCGCCTGCTCGCCGCCCATCACCGAGATGCGCGCGTTCGGCCACATCCACAGAAAGCGCGGCGAATACGCGCGGCCGCACATGCCGTAATTGCCCGCACCGAACGAGCCGCCGATGATCACCGTGAACTTCGGCACCTTGGCCGTGGCCACCGCCGTCACCATCTTCGCGCCGTTGCGCGCAATGCCTTCGTTTTCGTATTTGCGGCCCACCATGAAGCCGGTGATGTTCTGCAGGAACACCAGCGGAATCTTGCGCTGGCAGCACAACTCGATGAAGTGCGCGCCCTTGAGCGCGGACTCCGAAAACAGAATGCCGTTATTCGCGATGATGCCGACCGGATGTCCCCAGATATGCGCGAAACCGCACACGAGCGTGGTGCCGTAGCGTGCCTTGAATTCGTCGAACGCGGAGTCGTCGACGATACGCGCGATCACCTCGCGAATGTCGAACGGCTTGCGCGTATCCACGGGAATCACGCCGTACATGCTCTTTACGTCGTAGCGCGGCGGCTTCGGCTCCTGCAACGCAACCGGCACCTGCTTGCTGCGATTCAGATTGCCGACGATACTGCGCGCAATCCCGAGCGCATGCGCGTCGTTTTGCGCGAGATGATCGACCACGCCCGACAGACGCGTATGCACATCGCCGCCGCCGAGATCTTCCGCGCTGACCACTTCGCCGGTGGCCGCTTTCACGAGCGGCGGACCGCCCAGAAAAATCGTCCCCTGATTCTTGACGATGATCGACTCGTCGCTCATGGCCGGCACATACGCACCGCCCGCGGTACAAGACCCCATCACGACGGCGATCTGCGGAATGCCCGCGGCGGACAGATTCGCCTGGTTGTAGAAGATGCGGCCGAAATGATCGCGGTCCGGAAACACGTCGTCCTGGTTCGGCAGATTCGCGCCGCCCGAGTCGACCAGATACACACAGGGCAAATGATTTTCAGCGGCGATTTCCTGCGCCCGCACGTGCTTTTTGACGGTGACGGGATAGTAGGTACCACCCTTGACCGTCGCATCGTTGCAGACGATCACGCACTCCTGCCCCGCGATCCGGCCAATCCCGGTGATGACACCCGCGCCGGGCGCATCGTTGTGATACATGCCGTAAGCCGCGAGTTGCGAGAACTCGAGAAACGGCGTACCCGGATCGAGCAGTTGCGCGATGCGATCGCGCGGCAGCAGTTTGCCGCGGCCCGTGTGTTTGTCGCGCGCCGCCTGACCACCGCCCAGCGCGAGTTTTTCGACTTTCGCGCGAAGGTCGGCGACCAGCGCTTCGAGCGCTGCCGCATTGGCGCGGAAGTCGTCCGAGCGCGGATTCAGCTTTGATTCGATGATCGGCATGGCGGGCTTCTCCTTCAGACCGTCTCGGCGAACAGTTCGCGGCCGATCAGCATGCGACGGATTTCGCTCGTGCCCGCGCCGATTTCATAGAGCTTCGCGTCGCGCCACAAACGGCCGACCGGATACTCGTTGATATAGCCGTTACCGCCGAGAATCTGGATCGCCTCGCCCGCCATCCACGTGGCTTTTTCCGCGGTGTAGAGGATCACGCCCGCGCAGTCTTTGCGCACCTGGCGCACATGTTCCTTGCCGAGCGTATCGAGCTGGCGGCCCACTGCGTAGAGATAGGCTCGACATGCCTGCAACGTGGTGTAGAGATCGGCCACCTTGCCTTGAATGAGCTGGAATTCGCCGATCGGCTGACCGAACTGCTTGCGGTCGTGAATGTACGGCACGACCGCGTCCATGACCGCGACCATGATGCCCGTCGGGCCGCCCGCGAGCACGGCGCGTTCGTAGTCGAGGCCGCTCATCAGCACCTTAGCACCGCCGTTTAGCTGGCCGAGAATGTTTTCCTCCGGCACTTCCACGTCCTGGAACACCAGTTCGCCGGTATGCGAGCCGCGCATGCCGAGCTTGTCGAGTTTCTGCGCCACCGAGAAACCCTTCATGCCCTTCTCGACGATAAACGCGGTAATACCGCGCGAATTCGCTTCGGGATCGGTTTTGGCGTAGACGACCAGCGTGTCGCAATCCGGGCCGTTGGTGATCCACATTTTCGTGCCGTTGAGCACGTAGTGATCGCCCTTCTTCTCGGCGCGCAGCTTCATGCTGACGACGTCCGACCCCGCGTTCGGCTCGCTCATGGCAAGCGCGCCGATGTGTTCGCCGGACACCAGCTTGGGCAAGTACTTCTGCTTCTGCGCTTCCGTGCCGTTGCGATGAATCTGGTTGACGCACAGATTCGAATGCGCGCCGTACGAGAGACCGACCGAAGCCGACGCGCGCGAGATCTCCTCCATGGCGATCATATGCGCCGTGTAGCCCATGTTCGCGCCGCCGTACTCCTCCGAGACCGTCATGCCGAGCACGCCAAGATCGCCGAACTTGCGCCACAGGTCCATGGGAAACTGATCCGTGCGATCGATTTCCGCGGCACGCGGGGCGATTTCTTTGGCAGCGAATCCCGCGATGCTGTCGCGCAGCATTTCGATTTCTTCGCCGAGCGGGAATTGCAAACCGGGCAGGTTGCTCATTGCTGTGTCTCCAGGAGTTCGTTGGCGGCCGGCCTTGGGGCGGCGGCTGGTCCGGATGCGGCTCAGCGGACGGTGGCGGACCGGTGGACCCGCCTTTATCGTCCCGCACGAAGCGCAACGTTCAAGCCGCATTTCACGCCAGATTTACGTAAGCGTCAATAGATATTTTTGAGTATCACTCAGAAAACGGCCGAACCCTCTACAAGGCTGAAATGGCGTGGTAGCATCGGCGTCACGGGGTCAATCGGCAGGCTTTCACGCCGAATTCGACCAACAAATCTGAACTGGACTCATATGACGGTTGCCACGAAGGCCGAGTTACCCGCCTCGCGCCGCCAGCCGGCCGGGCGCAAGTCGCAGCAACGCGTGAAGGAGATCCTTCAGGCGGGGCGCGACGTGTTCTCCGAAAAGGGCTACGAGCGCGCGACAACGGCCGAGATCGCACAGCGCCTGGGCATTTCCGAGGCGACCGTGTTCAGCTATTTCCGCGGCAAACGCGAGTTGTGCGCCCGGGTGATCGGCGACTGGTACGACGAGATCATCGAAGCGATCGAATCCGGCTTGCCGCGCGACGGCAATGTGCGCCAGCAGTTCGCGTTCATTGTTCGCACGCACTTGCGGTTGATGCTCGTAAACGGCACCGATCTGTGCGCGCTGGTGTTGTCCGAAGGACGGGCCCGCCACCATGAATTGAGCGAGGCGCTCACCGAGTTGCAGCGCCGCTATACCGCACCGTTGATGCGCGTGCTCGCGCAAGGTCAGGAGAGCGGCCAGATTCGCGCCGACATGCCCTTGCGCTTGCTGCGCTCGATGGTGTTCGGCCCAATGGAGCACGTGCTGTGGGACGCCACGCTCGCGAACCGGCACATCGATATCGATGCGACCGCGGACCGGCTCATCGACGTGTTGTGGGCCGCGCTCACGCCGCCCGACCTGGCGGTGAACGCGTTGCAGCAGTTCAGGGCGGAAGTGGCGGAAGCGAACCGGCGGTTCGAAGAGGCCGCGCGTCAAGCGGCAGACGCGTCGCGAAGCGGCGAATAGCAGGCGCGCTTCCGGTTCTCCGGACTTACGCGTTATTTGGCGAAAAAGCGGCTAATCTACTGCTTCCCCTGCGAAGCCAGATGGAGAGCCCAAGTGCCGAAAGAACCCGCCGTAAAAACCACAAAAACCGCGAAGGCCACCAAAACGACGAACATCCGCATCGGTATAGGCGGCTGGACCTATGCGCCCTGGCGCGGCACCTTCTACCCCGACGACCTCACGCAAAGCCGCGAACTCGAATACGCGAGCAGGAATCTCACATCGATTGAAATCAACGGCACGTTTTACGGTTTGCAGAAACCGGCGAGCTATGAGAAGTGGTATCAGGAAACGCCGGACGATTTCGTCTTTTCACTGAAAGCGCCGCGTTATGCGACCAACCGAAAAGTCCTCGCGGACGCGGGTGAAACCATCGAACGCTTTTTCGGCAGCGGTGTGCTGCTGCTCAAACAGAAACTCGGCCCGATCAACTGGCAATTCGCAACCACCAAAAAATTCGATAAGGAAGATTTCGAAGCCTTTCTGAAACTACTGCCCGCCAGCATCGAAGGCCAGAAGCTCAGGCATGCGATCGAAGTGCGCAACGACACCTTCAAGACGCCGGAATTCGTCGCGCTCGCACGCAAACACAAAGTCGCCATCGTCCTCGCTGGCGACAGCGAATACCCGCAGATCGCCGACATCACCGCGCCCTTCGTCTACGCGCGCATCATGGGCACAACGGACAAACAGGCCAACGGTTATTCGACCAAAGCGTTGGAAGCATGGGCGGAACGCGCGCGGCAACTGGCAGCGGGCGCGACACCGGACGATCTGGAAACCTCGGCGAAAGCACCCGCAAAAACAGGCGCACGCGATGTCTACCTCTACGTGATCAGCGGCTTCAAGGAGCGCAATCCGGCCGCCGCCATGGCCTTGATCAAACGCCTTTGACGCGTGCCGTCCCGGCCGCAGCACGCGAGTGTCATAATCCCGGCAGCGAAGACAGCCAGCATCGACGCACCCACACTCACGCAGTCAGGCCGCGAGGCCGCCTCATCATCACAAGGTCCGGGAGAACATTTTGAGCGCCATCGACAATCCTTTGCACGATCAGGAAGTCGGCTCAGCCGACGCCACCCAGGACACCACGCGCATCGACGACGTTCGGATCGGCGCGGTACGTCCGTTGATTTCCCCTGCCCTGTTGCAGGACGAATTGCCCACGCCGCCTTCGGTGCAGACGCTGGTCGAGAAGACCCGCGCGGAAATCGCCGACATTCTGCATGGCCGTGACGACCGGCTCGTGATGATCGTCGGACCGTGTTCGATTCACGACCACGACCAGGCGATCGAATACGCGCGCAAGCTGAAGGCCGCCGCCGACACCTACAAGAACGATCTCCTGATCGTGATGCGGGTCTACTTCGAGAAGCCGCGCACTACCGTCGGCTGGAAAGGTTATATCAACGACCCGCGGCTCGACGGCAGTTTCCGCATCAATGAAGGTCTGCGTCTTGCACGGCAACTGCTGCTCGACATCAACGGCCTCGGCTTGTCCACGGCCACCGAATTTCTCGACCTGCTCAGCCCGCAATACATCGCCGATCTCGTCGCCTGGGGCGCGATCGGCGCGCGCACGACGGAGAGCCAGAGCCATCGTCAACTGGCTTCGGGACTGAGCTGCCCGATCGGCTTCAAGAATGGCACGGACGGTGGCGTACAGGTCGCCGCGGACGCGATCGTCGCCGCGCGCGCGAGCCACGCGTTCATGGGCATGACGAAAATGGGCATGGCCGCGATCTTCGAAACGCGCGGCAACGACGACGCGCACGTGATCCTGCGCGGCGGCAAGAAAGGGCCGAACTACGACAGCGCGTCGGTGGAAGCCACCTGTGCGGCGCTCAAATCAGCGGGGCTGCGCGAGCAGGTCATGATCGACTGTTCGCATGCGAACTCGGGCAAATCGCATCTGCGTCAGCTGGAGGTCGTGCAGGATATCGCGCAGCAATTGTCGCAGCGCGAGCGCCGCATTATCGGCGTCATGCTGGAAAGTCATCTGGAAGAAGGCCGCCAGGATCTGAAGCCCGGTGTGCCGTTGCGTCGCGGTGTATCCATTACGGATGCCTGCGTCAGTTGGGCGCAGACCGAGCCGGCGCTCGAGACGCTCGCCGAGGCCACCCGCAAACGCCGCGCGGGCTGAGTGCGCCGGGGCGCAGGCGCTGCTTCGAGCACGCCCTGCGTCGAACACCCCTGCGGAAAGTCCCGTTGGGGGTCGGCTCAAAAACACACGCGCCGCACCATCCGCCGGTTGATCCATCTGACCGGGGTTGGGCAGCGCGTGATTCCTCACACCCGATGCATCGCCCGCCGCGCGCCACGGCAGCGCGCGTGGATGCTCCGGCGTGAAGCGCGTTGCATTACGACGCGTTGACGGCTTCCTTGAACGCCTTGCCAGCGGTGAACTTCACCGTCTTGGCAGCCGCGATCTGGATCTCTGCACCGGTCGACGGATTGCGGCCGACGCGTGCTGCGCGCGCGCCAGTCGAGAAAGAACCGAAACCGACCAGTTGCACCGTATCGCCACCCACCACGGCCTTGGTCACCGCTTCGACGATCGCGTCGATGGTTTGGCCGGTGGCCGCTTTGCTTTCGCCCGTCGCTGCGGCGACTGCATCAATCAGTTCCTGTTTGTTCATAGCACTTCCCGTATGGTAATCATGGAACCGGCGCCACGTCTGTCGCGCCGGGACCGACACACTAACGCATAGGCGCCGGTTCGCGCAAACCTTGGGTGTAAGGCTTGTATCACCCGCCCACAGGGAATTTGACGATTTTTTCCTGCAAAGTGCCATAAGAATCGCACGCTTAGGCATTTATCGCGCTCCATGCGTATTCTCCCGCTATCACAATCCGTTGCAATTTCAGTGATTTAGCGCTGCGCAAACCTTGGCCGGCGGCCTTTTTTACTATGTTATGGTGGATTAGAGAGTTTCTAAAATTGTCAGGACGAGAGGTCCGCAATCAAGAATCCGGGAGGAATAAAAAAATGAAATTTCGCCATATTGCAACATGTGCGCTCCTCGCTGTGACCTCGTGCGCAGCCTTCGCAGCCGACGACAAGGCCTGCGCCACCCTGGTCGGCGCGGCACATTCCGGGTCGCCGCAGAGCTTTCAGGTGCGTGACGGCGAACCCGTCGACCTGGTGAGCCATGCCGGAACCGTCCACGGCAAGCTGCTGGTTTTCGGCGATGGCGGCACTTTCCGGGCTTATTGGCAACCCGAAAACAGCCCCGAAAAATATGTGCTGGCAAATGCCGGCGTGAATGCCGTACGTCTCGTCTCCACCCCGCCGCAAGGCACGCAGGCTCAAAACGGCCAACCGGGCACAACCCTGGAGCCTCAGCGTGTACTTTCGTGTCCTGCACTTTGATACGCGAACCTGTCATTTGCGCCACCTCGATTCGGCATAAATGACGGATCGCGCAGCGTTTTACGGTCGAACTTACCGCTCGTTCGCACCGGGATTCGATTTCGTTCAAGGTGTCCTTAAGATCCCACCTGTCCTGCCGATATACCAAGCTGCGAGTGCAGCGCAAACGTTTAAAAAAGGACGGGAATGGTTCTGCTAACCCAATTCAGGGATGCGCTGTCTGTCGCTAAACGCGACCCCGAACTCGTGCGCTCGCAGCTCGAGGCATTTGGCCACCAGGTCCCGCTTCTCTACTTCATTCTGCTGGTCAACACGACGACGGTCGCCATTACGCATATAAGTTGCGCGCCTGCGTGGTTGGCGATCTACTTTCCAGCGGCGCTGTGCGCCATGTGTGTGGTCCGATGCATACGATGGTGGCAACTCCGGCACCGCGTTCTGACCGACGACAGAGCGGTGTCCGAACTGCGCAAGCTCACCTGGCTGGCCGGCCTCTTCGCCGTTGCGTTCAGCAGCTGGTCGTTGCTCCTGTTTCCCTACGGCACCGCCTACGAACAGACGCAAGTCGCGTTTTACATGGCGACCACGGTAGTCGGCTGCGTGTTCTGCCTGATGCACCTGCGCGCGGCGTCCATGTTGCTGCTGTCGATCGTCATCCTAAGCTTTTCCACCTTTCTGGTCTTTACCGGCTATCCGGTTTTCATCGCAATGGCTGTCGATATGACACTGGTGGGCGTCGCGCTCGTCTTTATCATTCAACTGTATTGCCGGACTTTTGCCGATGTGGTGCACGCACAGCGCGAGTTGCAGGCGAGCCAGCAGAAAACGCAGCGCCTGAGCGACGACAACTTCCGGCTCGCGAGCATCGACAGCCTGACCGACCTGCCCAACCGGCGCAGTTTCTTCGCCTCGCTGCGCGCGTTGTCCGAGCACGCGCTCGGCAGCGGCGGCGGATTCAATGTCGGCCTGATCGATCTTGACGGCTTCAAACAGGTCAACGACATCTACGGCCACGCCAGCGGCGATCTCGTCTTGCAGGAAGTCGGCGCACGCCTGTTGTCGCTCGCCGAGCCCGGCATTTTCTTCGCGTGCCTCGGCGGCGATGAGTTCGGCGTGCTCGCACAGCACAAACTGGCGAACGCGACGCTCGTCGAATTGGGCGAGCGTATTTGCGGGGCGCTCAGTCAGCCCTACCGGGTCGCCGGCAACGTTGCCGAACTGTCGGGCACCATCGGCTGGGCCGCGTTCCCCGAAGCCGGCACGACGGTCGCGCAAGTGTTCGAACGCGCCGACGCGGCGCTATACGCGGGCAAGGAAAGCCGGCGCGGCACGCCGGTCATTTTCTCGACCGAACATGAAACGCGCATCCGCCGCTCGAGCCTCGTCACCCAGGAGCTTCGCCATGCGGATCTCGAGTCGGAACTGTTCCTGGAGTTTCAGCCGATCTACGACGTGCTCACGCAGCGCACCATCGGCATGGAAGCGCTCGGCCGCTGGCATAACGCACGGCTCGGCGCCGTCAGGCCGGAAGAATTCATTCGGATTGCCGAGCGTACCGAACTGATTCTACGCATCACGGAAGTGCTGCTGCACAAAGCACTCGACGAAGTGGCGCGCTGGCCGTCGGAGCTCTACCTGTCGTTCAATCTGTCGGCGATCGATATCTGCACGTCGGCACGCGCCCGCCGTCTGATCGATATCGTCATGGCAAGCGGCGTGCCGCCGCATCGCGTGTCGTTCGAAATCACCGAAACCGCGGTGACGCGTGATTTCGAACAGGCCCGTTGTTCGCTCACCATGATCAAGAAAGCCGGCTGCCGGGTATCGCTCGACGATTTCGGCACCGGCTATTCAAGCCTTAGCTACGTGCATCGCCTGCCCTTCGATACGATCAAGATCGACCGCAGTTTCATGACGGACGTGGATTCCAACAGCGCATCGAAAAAGATCGTCAAGTCGGTGCTCGACCTGTGCGGGAACCTCGGCCTCGAATGCGTCGTGGAGGGACTCGAGACGGTGTCGCAAGTCGAGGTCGTCAAAGCACTCGGCGCTCGCGCGGTGCAGGGTTATCTGTTCAGCCGGCCGATGCGGGCGAGCGCCATTGCCGCGTATTTGCAGGCGCCGCGTGGGCACGACCATGCCGTGCAAATGCTGGAGCAATAGAGCCCGCGCGTCTCGGCGCCCTGCTCTATTGCCGCACGCCGTCCACGCCGCCAAGTTCATGCGGCAGAATCATCTGCTCGGGAATGTCAGCCCTTTTGGCTCGTGCTGCGAAGAAGTACAGCAATGCAGGCGCGGCCAATCCGACGATCCACGAAATGTCGACGCCGCCCAGCGCTTCCACCAACCCGCCGGTATAGAAACTCGTCGCGATGAACGGCATCTGGATCAGAACACCGAATGCGTACACCGCGATGCCCGTCATATTCCAGCGGCCATAGCGGCCTTGCGGATCGAACAGCGCCGGCACGTCGTAGCGCTCCCGGGTTACGAAATAGTAGTCGACCAGATTGATGGCGCTCCACGGCGTGAAGAAGGCGAGTAGAAAGAGCAGAAATGCGGTGAATTCCTTCAGAAACGCGTGATGTCCCGCCAGCGCAAGCCCCGTCGATGCACCCACCATCAGGAAAATGAAGACAAGGCGCGTGCGGCTCGAAATCGACCGTTGGCCGCCGAAGCCGGTCATGATGGTCGCCACCGACATCACACTGCCATAGGCATTGAGCGTGGTGATCGTGAGCTTGCCCAATGCGATCGTGAAGTACAGCACAGCTGCGAGCATGCCGCTCGCGCCCAGTCCGACGATGAACGACACCTCGTGCCCCGCGAAACGATTACCCGCCAGCGCTGCGGCGAAAACACCGAACACCATCGAGACCTGCGCGCCGATCACGGAACCGAGGCCGACCGCCCAGAACGTCTTCAGTGCCGAAGTGGCACGCGGCAGATAGCGCGAGTAATCGGCGACGTATGGACCGTATGCGATCTGCCATGAAGCCGACAACGACACGGCGAGCAGAAACGAGCCGAGCGTAAAGTGCCGGTTGTTCAACAGCACGCCGATATCGTGCCCATGCAGCAGACTGGCGAACAGATAGAGAAACGCCAGTACGCCGACGATGCTCGACATACGGCCCATCGCGTGAATGGTGCGATAGCCGAGTGCGGTCAGCAAGGCGATCAACCCGGCGAAGATGACGATCGCCGTGGTGTTCTCGACATGCAGCAACTGCCCGATCGCCTGCCCGGCAAGCACGGTACCGCCCGCGGAAAAGCCCACGTACATCACGCACACCAGCGTGAGCGGAATGATCGCGCCATAGACGCCGAACTGCACGCGGCTCGAAATCATCTGCGGCAAACCGAGTTGCGGACCCTGCGCGCCATGCAACGCCATGACCGTGCCGCCGATCATCTGTCCGACGAGCAAGCCGATCAACGACCAGAAGACGTCGCCGCCGAGCACCACCGCGAGCGCGCCGGTCACGACCGCCGTAACCTGCAGGTTCGCGCCGAACCATAGCGTGAACTGGCTAACGAGACTGCCGTGGCGCTCCGCTTCGGGGATATAGTCGATGGAGCGCCGCTCGATCAGCGAAGGCGTCGCTGCGCGCGGAATAGAAGTTGCCATGTGTATCTCCTGACATGTCGCTACGCTGCCTTGCAGCAGCAATGGGAAAGCGGTTTGAGTGACGATCGATGGCTGTCTGATGTTGTTATTCGATTCGCCAGCCTGCGCAGCGCGCAGGGGCGCGCTAGAGCGCAGTCGTGAATTGCGGCACTGCTTCGAATAGATCGCCTACGAGACCGTAATCGGCGACGCTGAAAATCGGCGCTTCCGGGTCCTTGTTGATCGCGACGATCACTTTGCTGTCTTTCATGCCGGCCAGGTGCTGGATCGCACCGGAGATGCCGACCGCGACATACAGTTGCGGTGCGACGATCTTGCCGGTTTGTCCCACCTGGTAGTCGTTCGGTACAAAGCCCGCATCCACTGCTGCACGCGATGCGCCGAGGGCGGCTTGAAGTTTGTCTGCCAGCGGTTCGAGAACCTTGGTGTAGTTTTCGCCGTTGCCCAAACCGCGACCGCCCGAAACGATGATCTTCGCCGACGTCAGTTCCGGACGGTCCAGCTTCGTCACTTCACGGCTCACGAACTGCGAAATGCCGCTGTCTGCTGCCGCTTCAATCTTCTCGACCGTTGCGCTTCCGCCTTCCGCCGCCACAGCGTCGAAACCGGTCGAACGAACCGTGATGACCTTGATCGGGTCAGGCGATTGCACCGTGGCGATTGCGTTACCTGCGTAGATCGGGCGCTCGAACGTATCAGCGCTGTCGACTGCGGTGATATCGCTGATCTGCGCGACATCGAGCTTTGCGGCGATACGCGGCGCGATGTTCTTGCCGTACGCCGTTGCCGGAGCGAGGATGTGCGTGTAGTCCTTCGCGATGTTCAGCACCGTTGCTTCGACGTTTTCTGCCAGACCTGCTTCGAGTTGCGGCGCGTCGGCGAGCAGGACCTTCGAAACACCCGCAATCTTCGCTGCCGCATCCGCTGCGGCTTGTGCGTTGTGCCCTGCCACCAGCACGTGAATATCCCAGCCAATCTTCTGCGCCGCTGCGATCGTGTTCAGCGTCGCGACCTTGATCGACGCGTTGTCGTGTTCTGCTATTACCAGATTAACCAGATTCGTCATTTGCTCTGTCTCCCTCACAGCACCTTGGCTTCGGTCTTCAGCTTCTCGACCAGCGTCTTCACATCCGGCACCTTCACACCGGCGGAGCGCTTCGGCGGCTCGACGACTTTCAGCGTCTTCAGGCGCGGCGTGACGTCGACACCCAGGTCTTCCGGCTTGATCGTTTCCAGCGGCTTCTTCTTCGCCTTCATGATGTTCGGCAGCGTCACATAGCGCGGCTCGTTCAGGCGCAGGTCGGTCGTGACGACTGCGGGCAGCTTTAGACAGCGTTTCAGCGCCTCCGTCTATTTCACGCGAAACCGTCGCCTTGCCATCGGCGACGACAACCTTCGAGGAAAATGTCGCTTGCGGCAATCCGGCCAGCGCAGCCAGCATCTGGCCGGTCTGGTTCGAATCGTCGTCGATAGCCTGCTTACCGAGGATAACCAGCGAAGGTTGCTCCTTCTCGACCAGCGCCTTCAGCAGCTTGGCCACCGCCAAGGGTTGTAACTCCTCGGACGATTCGATCAACACAGCGCGATCCGCGCCGATCGCCAGCGCTGTACGCAGCGTTTCCTGCGTTTGCGCGATACCGCAAGAAACCGCCACTACCTCGCTAACCACGCCCGCTTCCTTCAACCGCACCGCTTCTTCGACCGCGATCTCATCGAACGGATTCATCGACATCTTCACGTTCGCGATGTCGACGCCCGTGCCGTCCGATTTGACCCGAACCTTCACGTTGTAATCGACCACCCTCTTCACAGCCACCAGCACCTTCATATCGCTCTCCTCTCGCAACCGCTCCATCGATCAGGCCAGCACCATCCGCGCAATCACGGTGCGCTGAATCTCCGACGATCCCTCGTAGATCCGCAGAATTCTCGCGTCGCGCACCAGCCGTTCGAGCGGCATCTCGCGGGTGAATCCGTAACCGCCGTGAATCTGCAAGGCGGTATCCGTGACGAAGCCGACCGTCTCCGATGCATACAGCTTCGCCATCGACGCGTAATCGGTGAACGGCTCGCCCGCCGCGCGCCGCACGGCCGCCTGCAAGGTCAGAAGCCAGGCGGCCTCGAGCCGGGTCTTCATGTCGGCGAACATCCATTGCAAACCTTGCTTGCGCGACAGCGGCTCCCCGCCAACCTGGCGCTGCCTCGCCCACTCCACCGCGCTCGCGAGCGCGGCCTCGGCAATCCCCAGGCTCGTTGCGGCGACATCGAGCCGGCTGTTGTCGAGCACTTTCATCGCCGTGCGAAAACCGGTGCCTTCGGCGCCGAGCCGATTCGCGGCCGGTACGAAACAGTCGAAAGCGATCTCGTGCGCCGGCGCGCCGCGAATGCCCATCAGCTTTTCGGCCGGCGCCACGTCCACGCCCGCGCTATACCGGTCAACCACGAACGCGCTGATGCCGCGCGCGCCGGCGTCCGGATCCGTCTTCGCATAGACGACGATGAAGTCCGCCGCCTGAGCGTTCGAGATGAAATGCTTCACGCCGCGAATCCGGTAACCGTCGCCCTCGCGCGTCGCGCGGGTCGCCATGTCGGCGGGATTCGAACCGGCGCGCGGTTCGGTCAGCGCAAACGCGCCGAGCTTCGTGCCCACGGCGGCTTCGGGCAAATAGCGGTCACGCAGACTATCGTCTCCACCGATCAGAATCGAGTCGGTCGCGAGATAGTGCGCACCGATCATCGACGACGTCGACGCACACGCCTTCGCGATTTCGACCAGCGACAGAATGATCGCCACCGGCGATGCGCCAATGCCGCCCCACCGCTCGGGCAGGTTCATACCCATCACCCCGAGTTCGGCGAGTTGCGCGACATAACGCGTGGTGGGAATTTCGTCGCGGTCCACTTCGGCTGCGCGCGGCGCGAGTTCGCTTTGCGCAAAGCGTTCGATCGCGTCGGCGATCTCCAGATCGTTCTGTTCGACGCCCATTCGTTTAAGCACGGTCGCTCTCCCTGGCGAGTTCATCGGAATGCGCGAATTGCGCGCTGTTGGCGGCATCGCCGTTGCGACCGAACACACCTAGCCTACGCAGCTCGGCGATTCGCGCTGCGTCGAGGCCGAACGTATGCAGTATTTCCGCGGTGTGTTGGCCCAATCGCGGCGCGGCGGTGACACGGTTGCCGCCGTAGGCCGAAAATTTGACGGGCTGTGAAGGCAGACGCAGCATAGGGCCGGCAGGACCGTTGGCGCGAGGCACCTCGGTGAGCAAGCCACGGAAGGCGGCCTGTTCGCTTTCGAGCGCCTGCTGCACGTTGCGGATCGGCGCGACCGGAATACCGGCGGCGCCGAGAATCCGGTTCACTTCGGCGACCGAACGTTGTGACGACCACGCTTCGACACACGCGCGCAACTCCGCTTCGTGCTCGCAACGCGACGCATCGCTCGCATAGCGCGGGTCGCCCGAAAGTTGCGGCTCGCCGATTGCGTGAGCGAAGGTATCGAACAGTTTGTTGTTGAGCACCGCAACCACATAGAAACCGTCTTGCGCGCGGAAAGCACCGAACGGCGCCGACGACGGGTGACGATTCCCGACGCGCCGCGGCGCGATCCCGGTGGCGGCAAAGCGGGCCACCAGCGTTGCGCTCAGGCTCAGCGTCGCGTCGAACATCGAGACGTCGACGTGCGTGCCTTGACCGGTCTTCTCGCGCGATAACAGCGCGGCAAGCACGCCCCACGAGGCGAACAACCCGCTCACCACATCCGAAACCGATTCGCCGATCAGAGTCGGCGAGCCGTCGGGAGAGCCGGTGGCGTCCATCAGGCCGCACATGGCCTGCAAAATGATGTCGTAAGCAGGGCGATGCGATTCGGGACCGGTTTGGCCGAAGCCCGACACGCTCGCATAGACGAGCGCCGGGTTGCGCGCGGCAAGTTGCGCGTAGCCGATGCCCAGCTTGTCCGCCACGCCCGGCCGGAAATTTTCGACCACCACGTCGGCGCCGGCGCTCAGCGTTTGCGCCAGCTCGCGGCCCGCGGCGGTTTTCAGATCGATCACGATGCTGCGCTTGTTGCGATTCATCGCGGCGAACAGGCCGCTCTCGCCATCCGCAAAGGGACCCACCGCGCGGTAGTCGTCGCCGCCCGGCGGCTCGACCTTGATGACATCCGCGCCCAGATCGCCCAGCAAAGCCGTGCAGAACGGCCCGGCGAGCACACGCGAGAAATCGACGATACGCACGCCGGTGAGCGGCAAAACGGGTAACTCAGGCAACGTCACGGCGAACTCCTGTTGAAGACGATGCACCGATTCTCGTCACCCAGACCTATCAAGTAAAATATGGGAATAAATTAGCTGCTATAGGAATTATTAATGCGTATCTCACTGCGGCTGTTGCGTTATTTCGCGGCTGCGGCGCAAACCGGCAGCACGACGGCAGCGGCACGTCAGCTCAACGTTTCGCAACCGTCTATCTCCGTTGCGATCCGCGAACTGGAAGCGCTATTCGAAGAAACCCTGTTCGCGCGCGACGCCGGTTCGAAGATGACGTTGACGCGCTTCGGCGTGCGCAAGCTTGCGGAAGCGCGTCAACTGCTCGCCGCCGCCAATGCCTTCGAACTCGACGACAGCGGCGACGCGGCGTCGGGAGAAGTCCATATCGGCGTGTTCAGCACGCTGGCTCCGGTGTATTTGCCAGTGTTGCTGCGCATTGCGCAAACACGTTTTCCGAACCTGACGGTGCGCTTCGTGGAAGGCAATCTGGTGGAACTGGAGGAATGGCTGAACAGCAGCCATATCGAACTGGCGCTGACCTACGACGTAGGCTTGCCCGCCGAACTCGAACTCGAGCCGCTGGCATCGTTGCGTCCATACGGCCTCGTACCCGCCGACTCGAAGCTCGCCAAAGCGCGCGGCGGCATTTCGCTCTCCGAGCTTGCCAAAGAGCCGTTGATTCTCATCGATCTGCCGCACAGCCGTGAGTTTTTGATGGCGCCGTTCTGGCAATTTGGGCTGACGCCGGAAGTCCGTTATCGCGCGACGTCGATCGAACTGGTGCGGAGCATGGTGGCCAACGGCCTGGGGGTATCGCTGCTGATCACGCAGAGCCCGGCGGCTGCGGTCAGCACAGCGGTCGCCGAGCGGCCGATCCGCGAGGAAACCATCCGCCAGCCGCTCGTGATCGCGCGCTCGAAGCGGGCGACGCGCACCCGAGCCTCGGAGCTAGTAGCGCAGTGCATCCGCGACGCCGTGCGTGAAGCGATGGCCGCGCGCGCGGGCCATCGCCGAAAGACCCGGCCAATTCTCTCTGGTCAGGCCGAATAGCGGCCTAAACCGCCGCAGCGCCGTATTCGAGCTTCGGATACCAATCCGTGCCGCGACCGCCGGGCGTCATGTCGAGCACGGTCCAGATCGGCATCACGTCGGGTGCGCCGCGTGGATCCTGGCCGGGGTCCGCCGTCGAGGGGCCCATCTCCTCGGCCCAGAAGTGCCGCACGGTGCCGCCTGAACGCGAGAAAACATTGAACGCGGGATTATCGTCGCCGGCCGGATCTTCGGCTGCGTAATCGCGATTGAAGGTGTTGCCGCCTGACGAATAAAGCCGCAGGTGCCGCCAGCCACGCTCCTTCTTGAACGCAACCAGTTTCTCGATCGGCGAGCGGGCAATCACGGCAAACGCCACGCGCTGCAGGATATCGGGCATTTCGCCGTCGTATGCGCTCAGCAGCGACGTGCACATTGGACACGGCCGGGCACGCTGCGGGCCGAACATCCAGTTGTAGGTGACGAGCGTGTCATGCGCGCCGAACATCTCCGATAGCGTTACCGGCCCCGCTTCGCCCATGAACAAATAATCCTCGGGCACGACGCCGCCGGGCGGCAGCGCGCGGCGCTGTGCGGCGACGCGCTCAATATGCCGGCGCAATTCGATTTCCTCGGCGAGCAGATCGTTGCGCGCGCGACGATATTCGGCGCTCTCGCCGGGAAACCGGCTCGGCGCGTCGGCCAGCAGCCGGGCCGGCGTCAGGGTCTGGGTGGATGCGTGTGCGTCGGTCATCAGCCATCTCCTCTTACGGAACAAGGATAAAGGGCGTGAGCGCCGCGATGGCGGACGCGTTCCCGTCCTCTATATAGCCACGACGAACCGCGCGGCGGCAAATCGACAGCGTCGGCGAAAATTCTCTGGCGATGCTCACGCCCCAAGCGCGGCAACCGAAAGCGCGCGGCAAGGTATCCTTGAGCGAAACCGCACGCGCAACAGGCGCGCCGTTCATGGGGATGCAACATGCCGCTTCGTCTGCCACCGCTGCCGGCGCTTCGTTTTTTTGAAGCGGCCGGCAGGCATCAGAGTTTCAAACTCGCCGCCGCGGAACTGAATGTGACGCCGAGCGCCGTGAGCCACGGCATTGTCGGACTGGAACAGGCGCTCGGCGTCGAACTGTTCGCGCGCGAGCCGCGCGGCATTTCCCTCACGGCGGCCGGCGCGGATTATTTGTCCTACGTCTCCGAGGCGTTTTCGCTGATCGCCATCGGCACGCAGCGCCTGCCGAACCACCGCGCCGACCGCCCGATCGCGCTGAGTTGCGCGCCGACCTTCGCGTCGCGCTGGTTGTTGCCGCGCCTCGCCGGCTTTCGCGCGCGCTGGCCGAATGTGAACGTGAGCGTCGACACGTCGCATCGTCAGGTCGGTTTTCCCGTCGACGGTTTCGACTTCGCGATCCGCTTGAGCCGCGCGCCGGTTGCAGGCACCGCCTGGACGCGCCTGTTCGGCGAGCGCTTCGTGCCCGTGTGCAGCCCCGCGTATCTGGAAACGCTGCGCGACGAGAACGGCCACGCCGACCTGCGACGCGCGACGCTCGTTCACGTCAACGCCGCCAGCGAAGACTGGCAGGTGTGGCTGGATGCGACCGGCACGGAAGGCATCGACACGACCGGCGGCTTGCATGTCGACACGATCCAGCTCGCGTTCGAAGCCGCCGCCGTGGGCCTCGGCGTCGCGCTCGGCAGAAAGCCGCTGGTGGATTCCGAACTGGTCAGCGGCGTGCTGGTGGAGGCGAGTCCGGCGACCATCGCCTCGACCACGGCCTACTGGCTGGTGAGCGCTGAAAACGCGGATCGTCGGCCGGAGCTTTTCGACTTCAAGCGCTGGCTGGTGAGCGAGGCCGAGCACCTGGCGACGGACGCCGACGCAACCGCCCACGCAGTGCGCAGCGCCGCCAACTAAACCGCCTGCGTAATTCGCACAGGTGAGCCACGCTCACCTGTCGTCGAAATCTTTTCTTTTGCCGCTTCTGATGCTCGCTGCGACCATGGTGTCAAAGGAGATCAGAACCATGTCGACCACCAACGGCAGCAAACGCTTCAGCCCCGCATTCAACCAGACGACGCTCGTGATCCTTGCCGGTGCGCTCATTCTGAGCGCCGCGATGGGCATCCGGCAGACCTTTGGTCTCTTCATCGGGCCGTTCTCGTTCGACCGCGGCTTGCCGATCACGCTGATCGCGTTCGCGATCGCGCTGCACAATCTGGTGTGGGGTTTCGCCCAGCCGTTCGCGGGCGCGGCCGCGGACCGTTACGGTTCAGCGCCGGTGGTCGCGTTCGGCGCGACGACGTTCGCGGCCGGGCTCAGTCTCGCGGCCGTGGCGCCGGGCGGCGCCATGCTGATCGTCGGTATGGGATTGCTGGTGGGCATCGGCGTGAGTTGCACGACCTTCGGCGTGGTGTTGCCGGCGGTCGGCCGAATCGCCTCGCCTGAAAAACGCAGCATGGCGATGGGTCTGGTCAGCGCCGGCGGTTCCGCGGGTCAGGTGCTGATGGTGCCGCTCGTGCAGAATATCCGGCTGAGTTCGGGCATCGCCACATCGCTTTTCGTGCTGGCTTTCCTGATGCTGTTGATCGCGCCGCTCGGCATGATGCTCGACCGGCGCGCGCGGGTGGGCACGCCGGTTCAGGAAGCGCCGCTTGAGCCGCTTCGTAAAGTGCTCGCCCAGGCGGCCCGGCATCGCGGCTACCGGCTGCTGACGCTTGGCTTCTTTACGTGTGGCTTCCAGCTTGCGTTCATCGCCACGCATCTGCCCGAATATCTGTCGCTATGTCATATGCCGGTCGGACTCGGCGCCACCGCGCTCGCGCTGATCGGCCTCTTCAATATGGCGGGCAGCTGGGCCTGCGGCTGGCTGGGCGGGCGTTTCCGGCAGCATGTCGTGCTCGGCTGGCTGTACCTGATTCGCAGCGCGACGATCGGCGCGTTCTTTCTGTTGCCGAAAAGCCCGGCTTCGGTCGTGATCTTCGCGGCCGTGATGGGGCTGACCTGGCTCGGTACCGTACCGCTCACGAGCGGGCTCGTCGCCAAAGTGTTCGGCACGCGCCACCTCGGCAGCCTGTTCGGGTTCTGCTTTCTGAGCCATCAGATCGGCTCGTTTCTCGGCGCGTGGTTGGGCGGTCTGGTGTTCGATCTCACCGGCTCGTATTCCCTGCTGTGGGAAGCGACCGTGATAGCCGGCCTCGTTGCCGCGATGCTGCACTTCCCGATCGACGACACCGCGGTGAGTACGCATACGCTGCGGGTCGAGCCGGCGGCGGTGTGAACGTGCGTGTGGGCGCTGGGGGCCTTGCGGCACTTGCGGGCGGAGGCTACAAGCGCAGCCTCCCATGCACTCGCATCGACCCGGCGAGAAACATAGCAAAAAAAAAGCTGCCAGCAGGCGCCCCCGCTATTTTCGCGGCGTATCCGCAGCAGCTTTCGGCACACGCCCCATCAGATAGAACTCGTCGTTCGGACGCATGGAAATAACGTTGGCCATACGATTCGACAAACCGAAAAACGCCGTAATCGCGGCGATATCCCAGATGTCTTCGTCGGAAAAGCCATGCTCGCGCAGCGTTTGAAAATCGGCGTCGCCGACCGTGCCCGACTCGCTGCACACCTTGACCGCGAAATCGAGCATCGCCTTCTGCCGCGGCGTGATATCCGCCTTGCGATGATTCACGGCGACCTGATCCGCCACCAACGGCGCCTTCTCGTAGATGCGCAGAATCGCACCGTGCGCGACCACGCAATACAGGCACTGGTTGATCGCGCTGGTGGCGACCACGATCATTTCGCGCTCGCCTTTGCTGAGGCCACCGTCTTTCAGCATGAGCGCGTCGTGATAGGCGAAGAACGCGCGGAACTCGTCCGGACGGTGCGCGAGCGTCAGAAAGACGTTCGGCACGAAACCGGCTTTCTCCTGCACTTCGAGAATGCGAGCGCGAATGTCGTCCGGCCATGCGTCCGGTTCCGGCACGGGGTAGCGGCTGATCGGTCGGGGATTTGTCATGCGATGTCTCCGTCGTATCTGTATGGGTATGAAGACGATTCTAGCAAGCCGCGCCGCCGCAGCACCTCCGCGCTCGACACGGTCCGATATCGACGCCCATATCGTCTAGACTTTGCAGTCAAGGGAGCTCGAGACACGCCGCGACGACCCCGCGCGGCCGGATTTCAACAGGAGTTGACCATGTCAGACGTTTTGCGCGACGCGCGAGCGCCCGTCGTCAAGGTGCGCCCCGACCGGGAAATGGCGACGACTCAGCGGCTGCCTTACTTTGTCGGCATCTCGGCCGGCACCGCGGGCACCACGGGTTTGTCCATGTATATGGTCGTGGTGCCGCCCGGCGGCCACGCCGAACCCCACTTCCACGCCGACTACGAAACCGCGATTTACATGCTCGAAGGCAAGATCGAAACGCGTTATGGCCCTGGCTTGCGCGAGTCCGTCATCACCGAAGCGGGCGATTTCCTCTTCATTCCACCCGGCGTGCCGCATCAGCCGTTCAATCTGGACGCCAATACCGCAGCGCGAGCGATCGTGGCGCGCAACCATGCGGACGAGCACGAACGGGTCGTGCCATACGATCCGGCCTCGGACGCTTGAACCGCCGCGCGACGCGCGGCGAGCCTCGTACCGGATATAACCCGGCCGGCGCTCGCCGCCGCAGTCGGTCACGCATATCTTTGGCCCCGTCATTCCGCGTAAGGCCCAAGGGCAACTGGCCGCCTTCAGAGCGCCCTTTTGCCACTTGTGCTTAAATCCGCCTTTCATACCTTTCTTGTACTATGGCGTCCGGTGTCGTACGGGAACGGAACATGCGCTGCCTGCTCGCAACGCGCCACCCGGGCGCGGACATTTCGAATCCCTTCATCGCATTCTGAGGAGCGCGGTTGTGTGGCATTTTCCGGTTGCTATTCCACCCTCGCTGGGCGTGTGGGCCGTGTTCATGAGCGTGCTCGTCACGCAACTCGGCGTGCCGATTCCGGCCGCGCCGATGCTGATCCTCGGTGGAACCATGGCCGCCATGGGGCAAACCTCGTATGCGAGCGTCGTATGCGCCGCGGTCGGCGCCACGCTGATTGCCGACTCGCTCTGGTTCTTCACCGGCCGGGCTTATGGCCGCCGCCTGCTGAATTCTCTGGTGCGCTTCTCCCTCTCGCTCGACACCACGGTCCGTGTCGCGCGCAACACCTATGAGCGCTACGGCGCGCCGATCCTCACCATCGCGAAGTTCCTGCCCGGACTCGGCCTGATTTCCGCGCCGCTGCTCGGCACGACAGCCATCAACGTCGGCGTGTTTCTGCTGTGGGATTTTGTCGGTGCCGTACTGTGGTCCGGCGTGTGGGTGATTGGCGGCGGCGCCCTGCATGACCAGATCGTGCAACTGATGCTCCTCGTACGCCATAACGGCGGCACGATTTTCGACGCGTTCGCAGTGATCTTCGTGGCGGTGCTGCTGTATCGCTGGGTGCGCCGCTGGCAGTTTCGTCGATGGCTCGCGCATACGCGCATTTCGCCGGATCAACTCGACGAGTTGATGAAGTCGAACGAGCCCCCGCTGATTTTCGACGCGCGTCCACGCAGCGTGCGCGAAAAGGAATCGCACCGGATCGCCGGCGCGCGGCCGCTGGATCTCGATTCACCCGAACCGATCGATCCCGAGTTGCTGAAGCGGCCGATCGTCGTCTACTGCGTGTGTCCGAACGAAGCAACGGCAAAGCGGATCGTCAACCAGTTGCATCGCAAGAATATTCACCATATCCGCGCGCTCAAGGGCGGACTCGACGCGTGGGAGAAACGCGGTTATCCCGTGGAGCCGTTGCCGCCCGACTTCCATACGGCAAAGGCTCACATGCTGGAAGACGAAGGCGAGGAAGGCGAATACACGGTGCGGGCGCGGCTGGCGAAATAAGAGCCCATACTGCGAAGCTCGCGGCGCGCGTCTGTCGAAAAACCGCTTGCGCTTCACACCCAATGTGTGCACCATGCATATATGCACGTTGCACACATTGAGGTGTTGCCATGACGCAGCGCACAGAAAATCTGCTGGGCGTGCTAGCCCTGCTGATCACCGACGAAATGAACGCGCAGCCCGCCGTGGAGGCGCTCGCCGGCCCCACCGCCCGCGCCATGCTCAACGCGGTCGGCCAATATCCCGATTCATCCATTGAAGTGCTGCGCGAAGCAGTCGACCTGTCGCATCCGGCCGCCGTGCGCGCCGTGGCGGGACTGGTCGAGGCGGGTCTCGTCGAGAAAAGAACGGGCTCGGACAAACGCGCTGTTGCACTGGCCTTGACCGTGGCCGGCAAACGCGAAGCCAAACGTCTGCAAACGGCGCGCGACAGGATGCTGCAACGCGTTGTCGGACGGCTCGACGGCAGCGAGCGCGAAGTGCTGGAAAGCCTGCTGATCAAGATCTTGTGGCACGAGACGCGCGATCCGGCGCATGCCATGCAGTTGTGCCGCCTCTGCGACGACGGCCCATGCCTGAAAGCCGGCTGTCCGGTCGAATGCCGCGAACAGGGCCTGCCTATGCCAGAGCGGGGCCATTCATGAAAGCCGCCGCACCGGTGCGCTGGCCGGCCATCGCGGCATTGACCGCGGTATCGGCCCTGGCGCAGGTCGGCCAGTTCGGCATCGGCTTCATGGTGTTGCCAGTGTGGCTCGCCCACCGCGGGCTGGATGCGCCGCGCGCCGGTCTCTTTTCCGCCGCGCAATGGACCGGCATGCTGGCCGGCTTGCTGATCGCGCCGTGGCTGGTGGCGCGCATTGGCGCAAAAAGCACGGTGTCGCTGGGCCTGCTGGCCACGCTCGTGGCGTTCGCGGCCATGGGCGCTTTGTCGTGGCCGCTTTGGCTAATTCCCGGACTGCTCACGGGACTGGGCATCGGCTTGCGCTGGATCGCCAACGAGACCTGGCTCTATAGTCTGGTCCCCGCTGAATCGAGCGGCCGCGTGGTGGGCGTGCATGAAGCGCTGATCGCCACGGCGGGCGTTATCGGCCCTGCGCTTGCGGTGTGGTGCGATGTCGATGGGCGCATGACGTTCGCGGCCGGTGCGGCCTTCACGTTCGCGGCGGCGCTGCCGCTGTGGTCGACCGCATCGGATGAGAAGCGGCCCGCTCTGGACACCGCGCGGCCCGTGCGTAAAACAAGCGATGAACGGCGCTTGCCGATCGGCGCGCTCGTGAGCCTCGGCATGGTGGTCGTCGCGGCGGGCGGTATCGGCGACGGCGCGCTGTACGGCCTCTTCCCACTATTCGCCGACGCGCACGGCCTCAGCGCCACGCAAACCGCCACGTTGCTCACGCTGTTCGGCGTGGGCGGCATGGCGCTGCAATTTCCGGTCGGCTGGCTGGCCGATCGCGCGGGGCTCGCCGCCACGGTGATCGTCTGCGCCGCGCTCAGCACGCTGGCCATCTGCGGATTCGCGTTGAACGCGCCCGCCTCGTGGCTCGCGGCCGCGAGCGCACTGTTGCTCGGCGGCATGAACAGTTCGTTCATCACACTCGGCATGTACGCGGCGGCTTGCAGCGACAAGGCCGCGCTCACGCGCAACATGCGGCTGGTGTCGCTCACCTTTACGGCGAGTTCGATCGTTGGGCCGCTTGCCGCGGGCTTCGCCATGAAAGCGCGTGGCAGCGACATGTTGATGTGGCAACTGGCGCTCATGAGCGGCGCATTGGTGATCTATACGCTCGGATTGCGCGAAGGCCGGCGCCAGCCCGAGCGCTCGTCGTCGTTGGGCTGAGCCGGTTCGCGCAGATAGAAACGGATGGTGAGCGCGCCTAAGCCTCGCGATGCGCAACCTTGCGCTGACGCCACAGGCACAACAGATCGCAGGCGATATGCGCGGCGGCAATCGCCGTGATCTCGCCGTGGTCGTATGCGGGCGCGACTTCCACGACATCCGCGCCGACCAGATTCAACGCGCCCAACGCGCGCACGATCGCCAGCCCCTGCGCCGACGACAAACCACCCGCCACGGGTGTGCCCGTGCCCGGTGCGAAAGCCGGATCGAGACAATCGATATCGAAAGTCAAATAAGCGGGACGCTCACCCACAATCGACGTGATCCGCTCCACCGCTGCCCGCGTGCCATGCTCGTGCACCCAGGCGGCGTCGAGAATATTGATGCCCATAAAATCGTCGTTCCATGTGCGAATGCCGATTTGCACCGAAGTCTTCGGATCGATCAGACCGTCTTTCACCGCTTTGTAGAACATCGAGCCGTGGTTCAGGCTGTCGGGACTGTCATCGGCCCAGGTATCGCAATGGGCGTCGAAATGAATCAGCGAAAGCGGCTTGCCGTACTTTTCCGCATGCGCGATCAACAACGGATAGGTGATGTAGTGATCGCCGCCGAGCGTCAACATCTTCGCGTCCGAGCGCAGAATCGCGCGCGCATGCTCGACGATGGACGCGTTGATGGTGAGCGGATTGTGGGCGTCGAACCAGCAATCGCCATAGTCGGTCACGGCGAGGTCATCGAACGGATTGAAACCCCACGGATACGGATGCAACTCCGACAACTGCACACTGGCCGCGCGCACCGCGGCGGGGCCAAGACGCGCGCCCGAACGGAACGTAGTGGCCAGATCGAGCGGCACGCCGGAAACAACCACGTCGACACCGTCGAGTTCACGCGTGTACTTGCGGCGCATGAACGACAGCACGCCCGCATAGGTGTTTTCGATCGACGAGCCATAAAGCGACGTGCGGCGGATCGCGCCGTCGCCATAGACGAGTTCAGTCATGGATGACCTGATACCTGTAGACAGTCCAGCGTTGCGCGTGAAGTTCCTGGGTGGCACGCGCAACGCCGGCATCGGATTCATTGGGAACGCGACGGCGCGCCTCATGCACGCCGCCGCGCTGGCTTCGCGAATCCTTTAGCGCAGCCGCACCAGCGTGGACTTCAGCTCGGTGTATTTTTCCAGCGCGTGCAGCGACTTGTCGCGGCCGTTGCCGGATTGCTTGTAGCCGCCGAACGGGAAGTTCATGTCCCCGCCTTCGTCGTAGCAATTGACCCATACCGTGCCGGCGCGGAGCTTGCGCGACATTTCGTGCGCGGTGGTCAGGTTCGAGGTCCAGACAGCGGCGGCGAGACCGTATTCGCTGTCGTTAGCGATCCTGATCGCCTCTTCAACGGTATCGAACGTGATCACCGACAACACCGGCCCGAAGATCTCCTCCCGCGCAACCTTCGCACCTGAAGCCGGAATCTCGAAGATGGTCGGCTCGATATAGAAGCCGCCCGTTTCTTCTTTCACGCGCGCGCCGCCCAGCAGCAGCTTTGCTTCTGAACGGCCTGCCTCGATATAGCCGAGCACGCGTTCGAGCTGCACCTTGTCGACGATCGCGCCCATCGACGTCTTCGGGTCGAGCGGGTTGCCCGGCGTATAGCTGCGCGCCGCGGCGATCAACTTGTCGAGAAACGCATCTTTGATGTCGCGGTGAACGAGCAGGCGCGAACCCGCCGTGCACATTTCACCCATGTTGTAGAAGATCGCACCGGCCGCCGCGTTCGCCGCTCGGTCCATATCCGGGCAATCCGGCATCACGATGTTCGGCGACTTGCCGCCGAGTTCGAGCCACACGCGTTTCAGGTTCGACTGGCCGGCGTACTGCATGATCAGCTTGCCGACGTTGGTCGAGCCGGTAAACGCAAGGCAGTCCACGTCCTGATGCAGCGCCAGCAGCTTGCCTGGCTCGCCCGCGCCCGGCACGACGTTGAACACGCCAGCGGGAATGCCTGCCTCCAGTGCGAGCTGCGCGAGGCGGATCGCGGTGAGCGGCGACTTTTCCGAAGGCTTGAGCACGACGCTATTGCCCGCGGCCAGAGCCGGGCCGAATTTCCACGACGCCATCAGGATCGGGAAATTCCACGGCACCACTGCCGCCACCACGCCGATCGGCTCGCGCGTGACCAGTCCCACCAGATGATGATCGGCCGGCGCGACTTCGCCGCCGACCTTGTCGATGGCTTCGGCAAACCACTCGACGCAATATGCCGCCCCCGGCACGTCCACGCTGGTGGTGTCGGCGATCGGCTTGCCGGCGTCGAGCGTTTCGAGCAGCGCGAGCTCGTCCATGTGCTCGCGGATCGACGCGGCCCAGCGCAACAGAACCGCTTTGCGCTGACGCGGGTTGAGGCCCGACCACACACCGGAATCGAAGGCACGGCGCGCGGCTGCAACGGCGGCGTCGACGTCTGCCGCGCCACTGTCGGCGACCTTGGCGAGCAGCTTGCCGTCGATCGGGCTCAGGCAGTCGAACGTGCGGCCGCCGTCGGCGTCACGGTATTCGCCGTCGATAAACGCCCGGCCCTCAATAGTCAGCGTAGCGGCTTTGTCTTGCCAGAAAGCGAGAGATTTCTTGTCCATCAGGATGCCTCAATGTTATGCGCTCGACGCAAAGCTGCATCGACTTCATGCGGCACTGAACTGCGGCGCTGAGTTGTGTCGAGGCGCGTTGGCGCGGAGTCTTCAGAAGGTGGGCGGCGAATTGGCCGACACGATCTCGCAGAGATGCTCCGCGCTGGGATTGCGAAAACGGTGCGGAAGACGGCTTTCGAAGTAGTAGCTGTCACCGGGGTCGAGCAGCCATGTGATGCCGTCCACCGTCAGTTCGATCTGACCGCTGACCACCACCCCGCCCTCGTGCCCCTCATGCTCCAGCATTTCCGGACCGGTGTCCGACAACGGCTGATAGACCTCGCGCAAAATCCCCATGTTGCGGTCTTTCACGCTCGACCCCGCGAGATAGAACTCGATCGACTCATTGCCGAGGTTCGGCATATCCGCCCGGCGCGACACGACCGAACGCTCCACCTCGACTTCGAAGGTGAAGAATTC
This sequence comes from Burkholderia sp. WP9, assembly GCF_900104795.1. Lineage (NCBI taxonomy): Bacteria > Pseudomonadati > Pseudomonadota > Betaproteobacteria > Burkholderiales > Burkholderiaceae > Burkholderia > Burkholderia sp. WP9. The sequence goes on along the minus strand of NZ_FNTG01000002.1, from coordinate 2,933,266 downwards.
GGCGAGGCTCATGGGAATGCATTCGAGCAGTTTCTTCAACGAGCCGACCGACGGGCTCACGCGATTCTGTTCGATCAGCGAGATGGTGCCGTTCGTCACTCCCGCCCGTTTCGCCAGTTCACGCTGTGACAAGCCGTGCTTCTTGCGGATGTATTGCAGACGGGTGGCTACTTCTATGGACATCGCTAGGTTCTCTGACATGGAAGACGATCGGGCACTGAGTGACGACATGACTCGGGCAACGAAGTGGCCCTGCGAGTGTTGAATATTCTAATCACTTTAATCGTTGCGCCGCTGGGGAAAACCCTGAAAGGATTCCGAAATGTGTTTCTCGCAACGAACGTTCCCACACGGCGGGATTCTAGCCGGACCCTCGGGAAAGCCCTGATAAATGTTTTATCAAAAAGCATTTGACGGCTTTATTGGCTCGTATATGCTGATTCACAGGCGATCGTCATACCGGCGTCCGGAAGCACCAAAGTGTGTTTTTGCGGCGCAGCGAACCCGGTTCGCATCGGTTCGAGGCGATCATCCCAGCGTCCTGTTTCTTTAAACGCCCCGTGCGGATTTCGAGCAGGCCGTTCAATACTTTCAACGTCGCTAGTCGAGTGTAATCGTGAGAGTCCGAGGCCCTTTGGTGAGATGGAATCGTAGTCAGGCGAGTTGTCCTCGCGCTGACGGCGCCATCGCCGACGGCAGCAACGGCAGCCTTGCGTTCCGCCGCTTTCTGTCCGTCTTCACGATCCTGTCCCGCCGTTCAGTTCGACGTCACAACTCCATCTCCGCGCGCGCCTTCATTGCCGTTCGCACGGACGAAGTCGCCTCGCTGCTGCCGTAGCGCCTCTCTCCTTTTCGCTGTTCGATTCATCCGTTTGCGTGAGCGCGCTCCTTCGAGCCGTGCGTTCCTGCATGTGCGGTGCCGTCTGCCGCCCGCGCGTTTCATGCACATCGGCTCAGTTGCGCACCGCAGCGGATCGAATCGAACAGCCCATCTGATAACCACGCGCGGCGCGTTTCCATTGACGACGACCGCCCGCACCATCCGGTGGCCTCGCGCTCGGCGCACGGCTGCGGAATCGTGCCGCGCAGTGTTTAACGTTGTTCATGCCGCGTCCCGCGGGGAACACACACGTCTATTCGTTATGCGAAACAAACCCCTCGTCGGCATCAGCGCCGACAGAACGATGATGGGAGTCCACCCGTCGCACGTGGTCGGCGAGAAATATATCGCCGCGATCGTGGACGGTTCACAGGCGCTGGCCATGCTGCTACCGGCGCTCGGCGAGCGTCAGTCCGCCGCGGACGTGCTGGCGACAGTCGACGGTCTGCTGTTTACCGGCAGCTATTCGAATGTCGAACCGCACCGCTACGGCGGCCGGCCCAGCACGCCGGGCACGCTGCACGACGCAGCACGCGACGCGACGACGTTGCCGCTCATGCGTGCGGCGATCGAAGCTGGTGTGCCGGTACTGGCCGTATGCCGGGGCTTCCAGGAAATGAACGTGGTTTTTGGCGGGACGTTGCATCAAAGCGTTCACGCGGTGGACGGCCTGAACGACCATCGCGAGAACAAGGAAGACGACCTCGACGTGCAATACGCACCGTCGCATTCGATCACGCTGACGCAGGGCGGCTTGTTGCAGCGTCTCGCGGGCGGCACGAATGAAGCGCGTGTGAATTCATTGCATGGTCAGGGCGTCGAGCGGCTGGGCGTGGGCCTCATGGCCGAAGCCACCGCGCCGGACGGCCTGATTGAAGCGGTAAGCGTGAAAGATGCGCGTGCCTTCGCGCTGGGTGTGCAGTGGCACCCGGAGTGGAAGCATGCCACCGACGCGCTTTCCACCGCGATCTTTCGGGCGTTCGGCGACGCCTGCCGCGATCGAATGCGCACCAAGGCCGGCTATGGCGCGGCATCCGCCGCTGCCACGCACGCCTGAGCCGGTCGCGCACCAAAACAGAGAGAATAATCATGCATGACATCGACGAATTTCTGAAGAAGAACCGTGTCACCGAAATCGAAGCGATCATTCCGGATATGGCCGGGATCGCGCGCGGCAAGATCATTCCGCGCAGCAAGTTCGAGTCCGGCGAGTCCATGCGCTTGCCGCAGGCGGTGATGATCCAGACCGTCACAGGGGACTATCCGGAAGACGGCACGCTCACCGGCGTCACCGATCCGGATATGGTTTGCGTGCCCGACCCCAGCACCATCCGCATGATTCCGTGGGCCGTCGATCCGACTGCCCAGGTGATTCACGATTGCGTTCACTTCGACGGCACGCCGGTCGCGATCTCGCCGCGCCGCGTACTGCGCCGTGTGCTAGAACTCTACAAAGCCAAAGGCTGGAAGCCGGTCATCGCGCCCGAGCTGGAGTTCTACCTGGTCGACATGAACAAGGATCCGGACCTGCCGCTGCAACCGCCTATCGGCCGTACCGGCCGCCCGGAAACCGGCCGTCAGGCGTATTCGATCGAAGCGGTCAACGAATTCGATCCGCTTTTCGAAGACATCTACGAGTACTGCGAGGTGCAGGAACTGGAAGTCGACACGCTGATTCACGAAGTCGGCGCCGCGCAGATGGAAATCAACTTCATGCACGGCGATCCGCTCAAGCTCGCCGACAGCGTATTCCTGTTCAAGCGCACGGTGCGTGAAGCCGCACTGCGCCACAAGATGTACGCGACGTTCATGGCCAAGCCGATGGAAGGCGAACCGGGCTCGGCAATGCACATGCATCAAAGTCTCGTCGACGAAGAGACCGGCCACAATCTCTTCACCGGTGCCGACGGCAAGCCGACCTCGCTGTTCACGAGCTATATCGCCGGTTTGCAGAAGTACACGCCCGCGCTGATGCCCATTTTCGCGCCGTATATCAACTCGTATCGTCGTCTGTCGCGCTTCATGGCGGCGCCGATCAACGTGGCATGGGGCTACGACAATCGCACAGTGGGTTTCCGGATTCCGCATTCGGGGCCGGCCGCGCGCCGCATCGAAAACCGCATTCCGGGCGTGGACTGCAACCCGTATCTCGCGATTGCAGCGACGCTCGCCGCCGGCTATCTCGGCATGACGCAGAACCTCGAAGCCACCGAGCCGCTGCTCAGCGACGGTTATGAATTGCCGTACCAGTTGCCGCGCAATCTCGAAGAGGGTCTGACGTTGATGGGCGCCTGCGAACCGATCGCCGAAGTACTCGGCGAAAAATTCGTCAAAGCGTACCTCGCCCTGAAAGAAACCGAATACGAAGCGTTCTTCCGCGTGATCAGTTCGTGGGAACGCCGGCATTTGCTGCTGCACGTGTAAGGCAAACGCAAAAAATTGGAGGCAGTATGAGCTACAGAACAGAAGAAGTCGCTTACGTGCAACCGGCGCAGCCCGCCGCGAACGCACAAGCCGCGCAACAGCAACGCACCACCGCCGAATATCGCGCGCTCGACGCCGCGCACCACATTCACCCGTTTTCGGATATGGGTGCGCTCAATCGCACCGGCAGCCGCGTGATCGTCAAGGCGCAAGGCGTGTACTTGTGGGACTCGGACGGCAACAAGGTGATCGACGGCATGGCTGGGCTGTGGTGTGTGAACGTCGGTTATGGCCGCAAGGAACTGGCCGACGCCGCGTACAAGCAGATGCTGGAGTTGCCCTTCTACAACACCTTCTTCAAGACGACGCACCCGCCGGTGATCGAACTGTCGGCCCTGCTCGCGGAGCTCGCGCCGGAACCGTTCAATCATTTCTTCTACTGCAACAGCGGTTCGGAAGGCAACGACACGGTGCTGCGTATCGTCCACCATTACTGGGCGACGCAAGGCAAGCATTCGAAGAAATTCGTCATCTCGCGCAAGAACGGTTATCACGGGTCGACGATCGCGGGCGGCACGCTCGGCGGCATGGGCTATATGCACGAACAGATGCCCTCGAAAGTCGAGAACATCGTGCATATCGACCAGCCGTACTTCTTCGGCGAAGCAGAAGGCAACCTGACGCCGGAAGAATTCGCACTGGCTCGCGCGCAGCAACTGGAAGCGAAGATTCTCGAAATCGGCGCGGACAATGTAGCCGCTTTCATTGGTGAGCCTTTCCAGGGAGCGGGCGGCGTGATCTTCCCGGCATCGACCTACTGGCCGGAAATCCAGCGCATCTGCCGCAAGTACGACATTCTGCTCGTCGCCGATGAAGTGATCGGCGGTTTCGGCCGCACCGGCGAATGGTTCGCGCATCAGCACTTCGGTTTCGAGCCGGATCTGATCACGACGGCAAAGGGCTTGACGAGCGGCTACGTGCCGATGGGCGCGGTCGGCCTGCATGACCGCGTTGCGAAGGCGATCATCGAAAACGGCGACTTCAACCATGGTCTCACGTACTCGGGTCATCCGGTCGCCGCCGCCGTCGCGGTCGCGAACCTCAAGCTGTTGCGCGACGAGAAGATCGTCGAGCGCGTCAAGACCGACACAGGTCCGTACTTTCAACAGAAGCTGCGCGACACGTTCGCCAACCATCCGATCATCGGCGAAATCTCCGGTGCGGGTCTGGTGGCCGGCCTGCAACTCGCAGAAGACCCGAAAGCACGCAAGCGTTTCACCAATGGCGGTGATGTCGGCACGATCTGCCGCGACTTCTGCTTCAACGGCAATCTGATCATGCGCGCCACCGGCGACCGCATGCTGCTGTCGCCACCGCTGGTCATCAACAAGCTCGAAATCGACGAAATCGTCTCGAAGGCCAAAAAAGCCATCGACGCAACGGCACAACAACTCGGCATTTCGTAACGGCAGTCCGTTCCGGCATGGGCACACCCACACATCACGCTCATGCCGGTTCTTCACATCAAGGGAAAAAACCATGAGCGTTAGTCATCTTCGTCATGCGGTCGCGGGGGCCGCGCTTCTCGCCTTCACCGGTTTTGCGGCGCTGTCGGTGACGCCGGCCCTTGCGGCCGACACGGAACTGAATGTGTATAACTGGTCGGACTACATCGCGAAGGACACGATTCCGAACTTCGAAAAGCAGGACGGCATCAAGGTCAAATACGACAACTACGATAGCGACGACACCCTGCAGGCCAAGCTGCTCGCGGGCAGTTCCGGCTACGACATCGTGGTGCCGACGTCGAACTACATGGCCAAGCAGATTCAGGCCGGCGTGTACCAGAAGCTCGACAAGTCGAAGTTGCCGAACCTCGCCAATCTCGACCCCGTGCTGATGAAGATGATTGCCGACGCGGACCCGGGCAACCAGTACGGCGTGCCTTGGGCATACGGTACGGACGGCATCGGTTACAACGTGCAGGCCGTGCAGAAAGCGCTCGGCGCCAATGCGCCGGTGGATAGCTGGGCCCTCGTGTTCGATCCGGCCAATATTTCCAAGCTGAAGGGCTGCGGTGTGTCAATTCTCGACCAGGCCGTCGATGTCTTCGCCGCCACGCTGCAATACATGCACAAGGATCCGAACAGCACGAATCCCGCCGACTATCAGGCCGCATTCGAAGTGCTGAAGAAGATTCGCCCGTATATCACCCAATTCAACTCGTCGGGCTACATCAACGACCTCGCCAACAACGACGTGTGCGTGGTGCTGGGCTGGTCTGGCGACGTCGGCATCGCCAGCCGCCGTACCGAAGAAGCCAAGCGTTCGTACCAGATCAAGTTCTCGAACGTGAAGGAAGGCGGTCTGCTGTGGTTCGACGTGATGGTGATCCCGAAAGACGCGCCGCATCCTGAAGCCGCGTTGAAATGGATCAACTACATCTCGGACCCGAAGGTCAACGCCGCGATCACCAATGAAGTGTTCTATCCGACCGCGAACAAGGCCGCGCGCCAGTTCGTAACGCCGGCTGTCGCACAGGACAAGACCGTTTATCCGGGCGATGAAGTGTTGAGCAAGATGACGCTGATGAAGCCGATGCCGACCGACATTCTGCGCCTTGAAAACCGTCTTTGGGCACAGCTCAAAACCGGCCACTAATCAGGCGACGATATCAAGCATAGATCCCGCGCTCAGGGATCGCTCGAACCCTGAGCGCATGAATAGCAGTAACCGTAGTCAGCCTGCGCGATTTTAGTGTCCCACCTGCGCGCAGTCCCATGTTTTCCGATCGCAGCGCACGTTGCGAGACGCTTCCCGCGCCTCGTATGGAGACACTTGCGCCCGCGATCCGCAAGGAATGGTTACATCATGAACTCGACGACCTTAAATAGCGCCGCCGGCGCCACCCAGATGGCCCGCCCCGCAGCGACGGCAAAATCGAAATCGGACGAATTCGTTCGCATCGAAAATGTCGTGAAGAAATTCGGCGACAGCACCGCTGTCGACAATGTCAACCTGAGCATCGCCAAGAACGAGTTGTTCGCGCTGCTCGGCAGCTCCGGCTGCGGCAAGTCCACGCTCCTGCGCATGCTCGCGGGGCTCGAGACGGTCACGTCCGGGCGCATTTTCGTCGACGGCGAAGATCTCGCCGCGATGCCGCCGTACAAGCGCCCGGTCAACATGATGTTCCAGTCGTACGCCCTCTTCCCGCACATGAGCGTCGAGGCGAACATCGCCTTCGGTCTGAAGCAGGAAGGCACGCCGAAAAACGAAATCAGGGAACGCGTGGCCGATGCGCTCAATCTCGTGCAGATGAGCAAGTACGCGCAACGCAAGCCGCATCAACTGTCAGGCGGCCAGCAGCAGCGTGTGGCGCTCGCCCGTTCGCTCGTGAAGCGCCCCAAGCTGCTGCTGCTCGACGAGCCGATGTCGGCGCTCGATAAAAAGATCCGCCAGAAGACCCAGCTCGAACTCGTGAACATTATCGAAAAGGTCGACGTGACCTGCGTGATGGTCACGCACGATCAGGAAGAAGCGATGACCATGGCCGGACGCCTTGCCGTGATGAGCGAAGGCCGCATCGTGCAGATCGGCTCGCCGAGCCAGGTTTACGAGTTTCCGAATAGCCGCTTCTCCGCCGAATTCATCGGCTCGACCAACCTGTTCGAAGGCACGGTGGTCGCGGATGAACCGGACCACATCTTTGTGGAAAGCGAAGACCTCGAATCACGCATTTACGTGAGCCACGGCATTACCGGGCCGCTCGGCATGCCGGTCGGCATCTCCGTGCGTCCGGAACGCATCAAGGTCTCGCTCGACAAACCGTCGACGCCGCACAACTGGGCGCGCGGCGTAGTCTCGGACGTCGCGTACATGGGCAGCTATTCGCTGTATCACGTGCGTCTGCCGAGCGGCAAGACCGTCGTGTCGAATCTCTCCAGCTCGCATCTGATGGCCGAAGGTGCGCCCTCCTATAACGACGACGTGTTCGTCTACTGGTCGCCGGCTAGCGGCGTGGTGCTGACGCAATGAGCAATCCCACTACCTCTCCCGCGGCGCTCGGCGCGCCGTCCGGCAGCCGTTTGCTCGGCTCGCTGAAAAAACGCCTGTCGACGCTTGCGCCGTCGGGCCGCACGACCGTGATCGGCGTGCCGTTCCTCTGGCTCACGGTGTTCTTCGCGTTGCCGTTCGTGCTGGTGCTGAAGATCAGTTTCGCCGATCTGCGTCTGGGCATTCCGCCTTACACGGATCTCGTGACGGTCAAGGACGGCATGGTGCATTTCGCCATGCAGCTCAGTCACTACGCGTTCCTGCTGCAAGACGATCTGTATGTCGCCACGTATATCAGCTCGCTGAAGATGGCCGCGGTCTCGACCTTCTTCTGCCTGCTGATCGGTTATCCGATTGCGTACTACATCGCCCGCTCTGAACCGACCAAGCGCAACCTGCTGATGATGGGCGTGATGCTGCCGTTCTGGACCTCGTTCCTGATTCGCGTCTACGCATGGATCGGCATTCTGAAAGACGACGGCCTGCTCAATCACACGCTAATGGCGATCGGCATGATTCATTCGCCGTTGCGCCTCTACCACACGGATATTGGCGTTTATATCGGCATGGTCTATTCGTACCTGCCCTTCATGGTGATGCCGCTGTATGCGCACCTTGTGAAGATGGATTTGACGCTGCTCGAAGCGGCCTACGACCTCGGTTGCAAGCCATGGACGGCCTTCACGCGCATCACCTTGCCGCTGTCGAAGAACGGCATTATCGCCGGCAGTCTGCTGGTGTTCATTCCGGCGGTCGGCGAATACGTGATTCCGGAACTGCTCGGTGGCGCCGACACGCTGATGATCGGCCGCGTGATGTGGGATGAATTCTTCAACGATATGGACTGGCCGATGGCATCCGCCGTCACGGTCGCCATGGTGCTACTGCTGCTCGTGCCGATGGCCGTGTTCCAGTACTACCAGGTCAAGGAACTGGAGGGCGCGAAATGATCAAGCCTAATAAGACGCTGTCCAATAGCGTACTGACTTTCGGATTTCTGTTTCTTTACATTCCGATCATCAGCCTGGTGGTGTATTCGTTCAACGAATCGAAGCTCGTCACGGTGTGGTCCGGCTTCTCGCTCAAATGGTACGGCGCGCTGTTGCACGACGGCGAACTGCTGAATGCCGCATGGCTTTCGCTGAAGATCGGTCTGTTGACCGCGTGCGCTTCCGTTGTGATCGGCACATGGGCCGGTTTCGTGCTCGCGCGCTTCGGACGCTTTCGCGGCTTCACGCTGTTCGCCGGCATGATCAACGCGCCGCTCGTGATTCCGGAAGTGATTCAGGGTATCTCGCTGCTGTTGCTGTTCGTCGCGCTCGAACAGATGCTCGGTTGGCCGAAGGGCCGCGGGCTCTTCACGATCTGGATCGGCCACGTCATGCTGTGCGTGTCGTATGTGGCGATCATCGTGCAATCGCGTGTGAAAGAGCTCAACAAGTCGCTCGAAGAAGCCGCGCTCGACCTCGGCGCCACGCCTTTCAAGGTGTTCTTCCTGATTACCCTGCCGCTCATCTCGCAGGCGCTGATGTCGGGCTGGCTGCTGTCGTTCACGCTTTCTTTCGACGACCTCGTGCTCTCCGCGTTCCTGTCCGGCCCCGGTTCGACCACGCTGCCGCTCGTCGTGTTCTCGCGTGTTCGTCTCGGCCTGAATCCGGAAATGAATGCGCTTGCCACGATCTTTATCACCACCGTGACAATCGGCGTGATTGCCGTGAACCGCTGGATGCAGTTGCGCGAGCGCAAACGCCACCGCGACATGCAAATGGCTTTCGCCCTCGCCGAAGCCGCCGATCCCTTGCCCTCCGCTCCACAACAAGCCGCCGTACGGAATTCGCTCGATACGGCACGTGCATAAGCAGTGATTTTGCAGTACGACCAATAAGGAGAATTTGAATGAGAAAGAAACTCATCTGTCTGTTGGTGGCGGGGAGTCTGCCTGGCATTGCCATGGCGGATGCCACCAGCGACCAGATCAAGGCGCTGCAGGCCCAACTGAATGCACTGCAAAAGGAGGTCAAACAGTTGCGCGCTGAAGTCGCCACCAAACCGAAGGCAGCCACGGCGGCGACCGCGGCCCCTGCTCCGGCGGTGGTGGCCGCGCCGGTGGATATCTCGTCGCCGGATTACGGCAAGGCTCAGGCGACGCTCACCAACGACGACGTGACGGCGATGAAGCAACAGATCGCCAACCAGCAGTTGAAGGTCGATTCGCTCGAAGACGCCGCGCAGACCGGGCCGATCGCCGGTCTGTCGGTGACGGGCTATATCGACCCGACCTATATCTATAACCGTGCGCAGAGCAGTTCGGCGTTCCTGTTCGCCAACCACGAAAGCAGCTACAACTACTTCAACAGCACGTTCGGCGATCTATACCTCGACATCAAGAAGACCTTCGGTGTCGGCCCGATGGCGCCGTCGGCGGAAATCACGTTGATGCCGAATCGCGGCAACGGCATTACGCTGCTGCAGAACTCGCACGGCGATATCGGCAACAACATCCTGAATACCGCAGTGGTCAACGTGCCGCTGACGGCGAGCACGACACTCGTGGCCGGTTTGATTCCGAGCTTCGGCGGCTATGAAGTGCAGCAGTCGAATCAGATGCTCACGCTCACGCACAACCTGCTGTACGACTTCTCGGATCCGGGCAGCTACGTCGGGATCGGCGCGAATTACACGGCGGGCAACTGGGCATGGAAGTTCTTCCTCGGCAACGAGCAGTACCGCACGTATGGCGCGACGACGCAGATCGGCACCAACGCGCTGGGCGATCCGATCACGACCAGCAACAAGATCCCGACTTTCACCGCGCGTACCGACTACACGTGGTCGAGCGCGCTGGATATCGGCGGGTCGTTCAATATCGGGCGTCAGACCTTGCCTAGCTCGATCGACGATACCGGCGCGGTCCACTACGGCGTAGGCGGCCAGGCGCCGAGTTCGGGCGGCACGTTCTTCTTCACCGAAGCCGACCTGACCTACACGCTCGCCGACGTGCAGTACAACGCCGAGATCGACTACGGTCAGCAGCAAAACGCCGCGTACAACGGCGGCCAGGCACAATGGTATGGCCTCTCGCTGCTCGCACACCGCAAGTTCAATCTGCCGGTGGTGGGCCGCATGGGCGCGACCGTGCGCTATGACCTGCTGGTCGACAGCAAGAACGGCGGCGGCGGCGGTGGCATCGCGTTGAACGGCAACGGCATGGACACGGCTAACGGCTTCGGTATCGGCGCGGACTGTCTCGCCAATTCGCAGGCGAACGGCGGCCTTGGCTTCGAATGCAAGGGCGCGACCCGCCAGGATGTTTCGCTCGACCTGCTGTTCTATCCGACCCAGCAGATCACGGTCAAGGTGGAATACCGCCACGACTGGGCCAACAAACAGGTGTTCCTGAAGAACGACGGTTCGTATGGCAAGTCCAACGACCTGCTCGCGACACAGTTCATCTACTCGTTCTAATCCGACCTGCCGGCGCGTGGCCTTGCTGCAGGAACGGCCACGCGCACAGGCACTTTGCGCATGCTCTGCCTATGCTCCGATTCTCGAACCAGCCTCACGTCGCCTCGTATTACGCTGCCACTGCCAACGACACCACCCGCCATCCCGCACTCGAAGAAACGATCAACGTCGATGTTTGCGTGATCGGCGCCGGCCTCACCGGCATCTCCACTGCGTTGAATCTCGCCGAGCGCGGCCATTCGGTCGCGGTGCTCGAAGCATCGAAAGTCGGATGGGCGGCGAGCGGCCGCAATGGTGGCCAGTTGATCGGCGGCTTTGCGTGCGATATCGATACGTTCGCGAAGTACATGCCCGCGGACGACGTGAAGCGCGTTTGGGACATGGGGATCGAAACCCTCGACATCGTCAAGGAACGGGTGGCGAAGCATCGAATCGATTGCGATCTGACCATTGGCTATCTGACCGCCGCCAATAAACCGCGCGACACCGATGCGTTGCAGAAATGGCGCGACGAAGCGCAGCGGCGCTTCGGCTACGAACGCTTCAGTTATGTCGACGCCGACGGCGTGGGCAACTATGTTCAGTCGCAACGCTACCTCGGCGGCCTGTTCGACGCGGATAGCGGCCATCTGCATCCTTTGAATTACACGTTGGGTCTGGCGCGCGCGGCACGCGAGGCCGGCGTGAAGATTTACGAAGACAGTTGCGTCACGGCCTTGCGTGAAGAAAACGGCCGACATGTCGCGCAAACCGAGCGCGGCGAAGTGCGGGCGCGCTTCGTCGTGCTCGCCTGCAATACCTATCTCGGCAAACTCGCGCCGGAGGTGGCCAGCAAGATCATGCCGGTCGGCACTTACGTAATCGCCACCGAACCGCTCGACCCCGATCGCGCCGAAGCGCTGATGCCCGCCAAAGCCGCCGTATGCGACAGCCGCTTCGTACTCGACTACTTCCGGCCCGCGCCCGATAACCGCTTGCTGTGGGGCGGCAAGGTGAGCTATTCGACGTTCGCGCCGCGTAACCTCGGCGAAGCGATGCGCCGCGATATGCTCAAAACCTTCCCGCAACTCGACGATGTCAAAATCGACTATGCGTGGGGTGGTTTCGTCGACATCACCATGAATCGCGCGCCGCATTTCGGCCGGCTTTCGCCCACCATCTATTTCGCGCAGGGCTTCTCGGGGCACGGCGTGAATACTACCGGCCTCGCGGGTAAGCTGATCGCCGAAGCGATCGACGGTCAGGCGTCGCGCTTCGATCTGTTCGGCAAGATTCGTCACCGCGACTTTCCTGGCGGCGCTACACTGCGCACCCCTGCCCTCGTACTCGCCATGGCCTGGTATCGAATGAAGGACCTGCTTTGATGAATGCCCCGACGCCCGGCTTCAACACACTCGACCTGCGCGCCGACGCGCTGATCGCCAACTCCTATTACGAAGCGAGCGCCACCCGCCCGCTGACCGACGACCCCACGCTCGACGGCACGCTCGAAGCCGACGTGTGCGTGATCGGCGCGGGCTTCTCCGGTTTATCGGTAGCGCTGGAGTGTCGCGCGCGCGGCCTGTCGGTGGTCGTGCTCGATGCGCACCGTCCCGGCTGGGGCGCGTCGGGCCGCAACGGCGGGCAGACGCTGGTGGGTTTCGCGAAAGACGAGATCATTGAGCGCCAACTCGGTCTGGAAGGCGCGCGCGCCGCGTGGGCGATGTCGGTGGAAGGCGTGGCGCTCGTGCGCGAGCGCATCGAGCGCTACGGCATCGACTGCGATTTCACGTCCGGCTATCTGACTGTCGCAACCAAACCGAAACGCGTGCCCGATCTGCGTTCGTGGATGGAGTCGGCTTCGCAACGCTGGGGTTATACGAAACTCTCGTGGCTCGATACCGACGAAGTCCGTTCGCGGGTCGCGTCGCGACGCTATCTGGCCGGTGTGTACGATCCGTTCTCCGGCCATCTGCATCCGCTCAAGTACTGTCTCGGTCTCGCCGATGCGGCGCGCCGCGAAGGCGCGCAATTGTTCGCGCATTCGCCGGTCATCGAGGTCGTGCGTGGCGCGCGTCCGGTCGTGCACACCGCTCGCGGCGAAGTGCGCTGCCGCTTCGTCGCGGCATGTGGCAACGCCACGCTCGGCAACGTGCTGCCTGCGCCGATCGCCGCGCGCATCGCACCGATCGCGTCGTATATCGTCGCCACTGAATCGCTCGGCAAGGAGCGCGCGGATGCATTGATCAAAGGACACGAGGCGATTTGCGACAACAACTTCTTTCTCGACTATTTCCGTTTGTCGGCGGACCATCGCGTGCTGTTCGGCGGACGGGCGAGTTCGACTGGAGCGTCGCCCGTGCAACTCGGTGAAGAGATTCGCCAACGCATGATCGCCGTGTTCCCGCAACTCGCCGATGTGAGAATCGACTATGCGTGGGGCGGTTTTGTCGATGTGACGCGCAATCGCGCGCCCGATTTCGGCTCGATCGATCCGAATTACTTTTACGTGCAGGGGTTTTCCGGGCACGGCGTCGCGTTGACCGGCATTGCCGGGCGCGCGGTGGCCCAGGCAATGGCGGGTGAGACCGCTGCCTTCGATCTGTTCGCGCAGTTGCGCCATGCGCGCTTTCCAGGCGGCCCGGCGTTGCGCGGGCCTGCGCTCGAACTCGGGATGATGTATCACCGGATTCTCGAGCTGTTCTAGTCGTCGTCACTTCTTGAAACGGCACAGCGCAAGCGCCGCTGTGCCGTCTTAGCCGTCTTTGCGGTATTCGCGCTTTCGGTACCCATGGCGCGCCACGTTCGCGGCGCGTGACGCCAGATCCGCCTCTCTCGCTCCCTCTGCCCGAACACCCACCCTCCTCCAGGCGTTTACCCGAATCACGCAATTCGTCGACTATTTATCGATAAATTATCGTGTTAGATTTCTTCGCCCACGAGCCATTGCAACCCGGCGCAACCTGTCAGCGCTTGCGTGCAACCGCCCTCGCCAGCACCAGGCAACGCCTCCAGCAGCACACAACAACGACACACCAGCGAAGTAGCAAGGAGAACAGCATGTGGGTTTTAATCGGCGTGCCGATCGTCGTACTCGGCTTCGCATTGCGCTTCAATGCGCTATTGGTCGTGACGATCGCGGGGATCGCTACGGGCGTCGCCGGCGGCTTGCAGCCGGTCGAGATCGTCAGCGCATTCGGTAAGGCATTCGCGGATAACCGCTATATGGGTCTGATCTGGCTGACGCTGCCGGTCATCGCACTATTGGAGCGCAACGGTCTGAAAGAGCAGGCCAAACACCTGATTTCACGTCTGCACGCCGCCACCACCGGCCGCGTGCTGATGCTGTACTTCGTGATCCGACAGATCACCGCCGCACTCGGTCTGACGTCACTGGGTGGGCACGCGCAGATGGTGCGTCCGCTCATCGCGCCGATGGCCGAGGCCGCCGCCGCGAACCGCTACGGCGACTTACCCGATGCGGTACGCCAGCAGATCCGCGCGAATGCATCGGCGGTGGACAACATCGCCGTGTTTTTCGGCGAAGACATTTTCATTGCGATCCAGTCCATCCTGCTGATCAAGGGCTTCCTCGAACAGAACGGCATCTCGGTCGAACCGCTGCAAGTGTCAGTTTGGGCGATTCCCACGGCCGTGGCGGCACTCGTGATTCATGTCGTGCGCCTGATCCTGCTGGACCGTAATCTCTCGCACAAGATGACCGCGTACGGCCGAGGTATCGCGCGATGATGATCAAACTCGAATCGCTCTACGTGCTGGCCGGTTTGATGTTCGCCGCGTTCGCCCTCTTCAATCTGCAAGACCGTTCGAATCCGCGCCGCATTGCCAATTTTCTGTTCTGGGGAATCTACGCGCTCACGTTCATGTTCGGCGCAGAACTGCCGCACTTCGTAACAGGCTGCCTCGCCATCGCACTCGCCGTGATCGCCGGCTCCGGCAAGCTCGGCAAAGGCAAAACGGACAACAGCACCGAAGCCGCCGCCGCGCGCCGCGAGGCGAATGCGCAACGCTTCGGCAACAAGCTGTTCATTCCGGCGCTGCTGATTCCGTTCATCACGTTGCTCGGCACTTTGACGCTGAAACACGCGCCGTTCGTCGAAGCGAAGAACGTCACGCTGATTTCGCTCGTATTGGGCACGCTGGTCGCGTTCGGCGCGGCGCTCTTCATGTTGCGCGACTCGCCGGTGCACGCATTGAAAGACGCGCGGCACACCATGGATACCGTCGGCTGGGCCGCCATTCTGCCGCAGATGCTGGCGGCCCTCGGCGCGCTGTTCGCCGTCGCGGGCGTGGGCCACGTGGTGTCGGATCTGGTGAAAACGTGGATTCCGCTCGACTCCGCGTTCGCGGTGGTGGCGGCTTACACATTCGGCATGGCAATCTTCACGATGATCATGGGCAACGCATTCGCCGCGTTTCCCGTCATGACGGCAGGTATCGGCTTGCCACTGATCGTGCATCAATTCCACGGCAACCCCGCCATTCTGGGTGCGATCGGCATGCTGTGCGGCTTTTGCGGCACTTTGATGACCCCAATGGCGGCCAACTTCAATATCGTGCCGGCAGCGCTGCTGGAGCTGAAAGATCAGAACGGCGTGATCAAGGCGCAGTGGCCGACCGCTTTGCTATTGTTGATCGTCAACACCATACTGTTATATCTGTTCGTATTCCGCTTTTGAGGAGGCGCCAATGACTACCCAACTCACTCGCGAATTCGCATCGAAATTCGCCAATCTCGCACTCGCCCACCTCACGCGCGAATACCCGAACAAGCTGACGCACTCCCTCGCCGGACCGCAGGACGTGCAAGGTCCGCGCGCGCTGCATCCGATTTTTTACGGCAGCTACGACTGGCATTCGTGCGTGCACGGCTACTGGTTGATTCTGCATCTGCTCGAACGCTTTCCCGATCTGCCGGAAGCGGCGCGCATCGTCGCCGTGGTCGACGAACATTTCACCGCGGAGAACGTGGCCGGTGAAATGGCCTATCTCGATCTGCCGCACAACCGTGGTTTCGAGCGGCCTTATGGTTGGGCATGGTTGCTCGCGCTCAGCGCGCAGCTCGAATCGCTGAAGCTCTCGGAGGCCGCGCGCTGGTCGAAAACTTTTGCGCCGCTTACCAGGGTGTTTGTCGAACGCTTCGAGGAGTTTTTGCCGAAAGCGACCTACCCGCTGCGCGTGGGCACGCACTTCAACATGGCCTTCGCATTGGCGTTGACACTGGACTTCGCGCGGCAAACGTCGCGTGAATCGCTGGAAGCACTGGTGGTGAATACCGCGGAACGCTGGTTTGTCGACGACGTAGCATGTCAGGCATGGGAGCCCGCTGGCGACGAATTCCTCTCGCCTTCGCTCATGGAAGCGGAGCTCATGCGCCGCGTGTTGCCGCCCGCGCAATTCGTCGACTGGTTCGGCCGCTTTCTGCCGAACCTCGGCGTGAAAAAACCCGCCACACTGTTCGAGCCTGTCACCGTGACGGATCGCAGCGACGGCAAGATCGCTCACCTCGACGGTCTGAATCTGAGCCGCGCATGGTGCCAACGCTCGCTGGCGCGCGCATTGCCGGCAGGCGATATTCGCCGTACGGTCCTGTTCGATGCCGCCGAGCGCCACCTGCAAAGCGCGCTGCCGCATGTGGCCGGCGACTATATGGGCGAGCATTGGCTCGGCACGTTCGCGACGCTCGCGCTGGAGGCTTGATTTAAGGCCTGATTCAAGGCCTCGAATCCAATTGCCACTAGCGGCCTCGTCCGCTGAAAAAACGAAAGCGGCGCTGTATGCGCGAAACGGTTTCTCTCATCAACCGTTTCGCGCTGCGAGCGCCGCTTTTTCATGATCGAATACACGCGAGCCGCTTCTTACGGCTCAGCCGGCGAACACGCCGGCTTTCTGCATTACTGGCCCGTCAGCTTTTTCGGCTTCGGCGGCGCTTGAACCTTGTTGTACTGGAACGCGGGAGTTGCCTTCAACGCGTCTTTGGTGGCACCGGCCAGATAGAAATTGCCCTGACGGATATCGAGCGCCGCGATGGGCACCGCAACGTCGTGCGACGCCACGCCGAGGAACCCGCCGGCGGAGACGATTGCAGCGGACAGCGAGCCATCCGGCGCCACCACCAGATCACGAACCGTACCGATCTTCTCGTTCTGGTCGTTGTACACCGTTTTTCCGAGAATGCTCTTCTTCACACTCCAGCCGCTCAGCAGCGCATTCGACTGCTCGACGGTGATGCTCAGCGGCTGCGTGCCGGCGACTTGCGCGTGCGCACTCAGACTGGTTGCAGCTACTGCGACCACAACAACAAGTTTACCCAAAGTCATATCGTTCACTCCGTATTTAAAGACTTGACTGGCACATGGGCTGTGCCAGAAGGAATCGCTGCAGCACGATCATACAGATTGCGCCGCGCGGCTGCATCCAGCGTGGCGGAAGGCCACACACGGCCAACATCAGGCGGCAGGTCGAGCCTCCCCGGCAACGCTCGGGAATGACGCAACGGCTCGAAGCGCATGGCGGTAAAATCGTGCAAGGCGATCACGCCTGCTTTAGAGGTGGAAGTTTGACTGAGCTTGAACAGGGTTTCATTTTGACCCGACATTGGCGGGATACACCCGCCGGCACGGAAGTCGATTTCTGGCTGGCAACGGACAGCGGGCCCCGTCACATCCGTTTGCGTCCTCAACCTTCGGTTGCGTTCATTCCCGTTGAGCACCGCGAGCGAGCAGAAACGATCCTGCGCCGCGAGGCGCCACTCGATCTGCGTCCGCTCGATCTCCGCGACTTTCAGCATCGGCCGGTCATGGGACTTTACTGTCCGCAGTATCGGCAACTGACGGGGTTCGAAAAACGCCTGAAGCAAGGCGGCGTCGACGTCTACGAAACCGACATATTCCCGCCTGAGCGCTACATGATGGAGCGCTTCATCACCGCGCCGGTGTGGTTCGGCGGCGAGGCGCGGAGCAGCGACCATCACGGCCCGCTTCTGAACAGCGAACTCAAGCCGGCCACCGGTTATCGCCCGCCCCTGAAACTGGTTTCGCTCGACATCGAAACCAGCGCCCACGCCGAGTTGTATTCGATCGCGCTGGAAGGTTGCGGACAGCGCCAGGTGTATATGCTGGGGCCGTCCAATGGCGATGCGAGCACGCTCGACTTCGACCTCGAATACTGCGAAACCCGCGCACAGTTGCTGGAAAAACTGAATGCATGGCTGGAACGGCATGATCCCGATGCGATTATCGGATGGAATCTGGTGCAGTTCGACCTGCGTGTGCTGCAGCAGCACGCCGAACAATATCGCATACCGCTGCGGCTCGGCCGCGGTGGTGCAGTCATGGAATGGCGCGAGCACGGACTCAAACAGAACCACTTCTTCGCCGGCGCCGCGGGGCGGCTGATTATCGACGGCATCGAGGCGCTGCGCTCCGCGACGTGGAGTTTCCCTTCGTTCAGTCTCGAACATGTCGCGCGTTCCGTGCTGGGCGAAGGCAAGTCGATCGACAATCCATATCAGCGCATGGATGAAATCCAGCGCCGCTTCGACGAGGACAAACCCGCGCTCGCGCAGTACAACCTCAAGGACTGCGAGCTCGTCACACGCATCTTCGCGAAGACGGACTTGCTGCCGTTCCTGCTGGAGCGCGCGAGCGTCACCGGACTGCCGGCGGATCGCAGCGGCGGATCGGTGGCGGCGTTCACGCATCTGTACATGCCGCGCATGCATCGGCAAGGCTACGTCGCGCCCAATCTCGGCGACGTGGCCGGAGCCGCGAGCCCCGGTGGCTTCGTGATGGATTCGCGCCCCGGCCTTTACGACTCCGTGCTGGTGCTGGACTATAAGAGCCTGTATCCGTCGATTATCCGCACGTTTCTGATCGACCCGGTCGGTCTGGTGGAAGGCATGCTGAATCCCGCCGACGATCAATCCGTGCCCGGCTTTCTCGGCGCGCGCTTTTCACGCACGCGCCATTGCTTGCCGTCGATCGTTGGGCAGGTCTGGCAAGGCCGGGAAACCGCCAAACGCGAGAACAACAAGCCGCTTTCGCAGGCATTGAAGATCATCATGAACGCCTTTTACGGCGTACTGGGATCGACCGGCTGCCGCTTCTTCGATCCGCGTCTCGCCTCGTCGATCACCATGCGCGGCCACGAAATCATGCATGCCACGCGCGAACTGATTCAAGGCGAAGGCTACGAAGTCATTTATGGCGACACGGATTCGACCTTCGTCTGGCTCAAGCACGCACACAGCGAGGAAGACGCGAGCCGCATCGGCCGCGCGCTAGTCGAGCATATCAATGCATGGTGGCGGCAGAATCTGCTGCAGCGCTTCGGACTCGACAGTGCGCTCGAATTGCAATTCGAGCGGCATTACCGGCGCTTCTTCATGCCGACCATTCGCGGTGCCGAGGAAGGCAGCAAGAAGCGCTACGCAGGCCTCACGGTTTTGCCGGACGGCAGCGAGGACATCGTCTACAAAGGCCTGGAAACGGTCCGCACGGACTGGACGCCTCTCGCACAACAGTTTCAGCAGGAACTCTACCGCCGCATCTTCACACAGCAGCCGTATCAGGATTACGTGCGCGACTATGTGCGCGACACGCTCGAAGGCAAGCTCGACGATCAGCTCGTGTATCGCAAGCGTGTGCGCCGGCCGCTCGGCGAATATGAGCGCAATGTGCCGCCGCATGTGCGGGCGGCGCGGGTGGCGGACGAGTTCAATCGGCGGCAAGGGCGTCCGCTGCAATACCAGAACGGCGGCTGGATCAGCTATGTGATGACGGTGGCCGGCCCCGAACCGCTGGAAACGCTGCGCTCGGCCATCGATTACGAACACTATCTGACGCGGCAATTGCAGCCTGTAGCCGACGCGATCCTGCCGCTGCTGCGCGATGATTTCACCACCTTGATGTCAGGGCAAAGGGCGTTGTTTTAAGGCGGTGCCAGCATCGGGCGAATCGGCGATGATCGCGTCTCAGGCGCTCATTACTGACCCGCCCACGCAGCCGGCCTGCGCGCCCGCGTTCCACTGCCGAGCGCCTCGACCAGATAATCGACGAACGACGCGATCCGTGATGAAATCGCCGTATTCCGGTAATAGACGGCTTGAATCGGCTGCAGCACGTCTTGCGTGTGGCGCGTAAGGACTTGCATGAGCCGCCCGGCTTCACGGTCCTGCGTGGTCATGAAATCCGACAGGCAGACGATCCCGTCGCCTTCGAGCGCGAGTTGTCTCAGCGTCTCGCCGCTCGACGAACTCACCGTGGGCTCGATGTGCCCCGGATAACGAGGTGCCGCTCGAGACGTTCATGACAGCCCTTGCCGACGTGCAAGCAAAAGGCCTGACGCGGCAGATCGGTATCTCGAACTTCAATATCGAACTGACGAAGCAGGCGATCGCCGCGGTCGGCAAGGACGCGATCGCGACCAATCAGATCGAGTTGAGCCCGTATTTGCAGAGCCGCAAGCTGGTCGAATACCTGCGCAGCATGACGCTGCCGAACCGCATCGTGATGCCGCCCATGACGCGCTCGCGCGCCAGCCAACCCGGCGACGAAGCCAACGACCTGATGGCCGCCTATTATGCGCAACGCGCGGGCGCGGGCCTCGTCGTCAGCGAAGGCACCTATATTTCGCCACTCGGCAAGGGCTACGCATGGACGCCCGGCATTCACACGCCCGCGCAGGTCGCCGGATGGCGCAAGGTGACCCACGCCGTGCACGCCGCCGTGCAGCCGCATCTTCGCGCAGCTCTGGCACGTTGGACGGCTGAGCCACACGAGCCTGCTCGGCGGCCGGCAGCCCGTGTCGTCGTCGCCGATCCAGGCCGAGGGCGTGAACGTGTTCATTGCCGGCGACGACGGCAGCACACCCGGATTCGTGCAGGCGTCCGCGCCGCGCGCGATTGCCGACGACGAAGCGCTCGCCACCTTCTAAGCAGCGTGGCCAGGTGGACTCGTTACGATCATCGACGCTTTGCCCTCGTCCATTCGCAGCCGGGCTACCGGGAGGATCAGAAAAACGTCCTGAATTACGGCTGAAAACTACTGATCGAATCTGCGCTGAAGGCGCCATGAGACTTACGGCGTGTCAGCCACCGACACCGTCGGAGCCACCTTCACCAACGACTTGCGCACTTTGCCTACCTGGCGCTCGGTCGCTGTGCCGCCCCGGTTGCCCCAACTGGTTTGCACGAAAGTCACTACGTCCGCTATCTGTCGATCGCTCAGAATGGCTGCATACGGACCCATCGTGATGGCCGAGGGCGCAGTGCGTGTCGCCGGCATCGAGCCGCCCGACAGAACGATGTGAATCGCCGACGTCGGATCGTCGGTCTGCAATACCGGATTGCCCGCCAGCGCCGGGAATGCCTTGCCGTTCCCCGTGCCGTCAGAGCGATGACAACCGGCGCAACGGTCGAGATAGATCTGCGCGCCGGCACTGGGCACCTGTCCGTGATAGAGCGCGGTCGCAACCGTTGCGTCGTAGCGATACGGCTGCGCCGCGTCCTTGTGCGGCGACAGCGACTTCAGATAAGCCGCAATGCCCTTCAGGTCGGCTTCGTTCAGATGCTGCATCGAATTCACGACCACGTCGTTCATCGCGCCGAATGAGGCGATATGTGCGTTGCGCCCGCTTTTCAGAAACGCCACGATGTCCTCAGTCGACATGGCCGCAAGACCGTCTCCATGTTCGTTGCGCAGCGACGGTGCAATCCAGCCGTCTATCGATGCCCCGCCCGCGAGGTAGACCGGATCGGTATCGTCGCCTAGCGACAACTCCTGAAGCCCGACGCCTCGCGGTGTATGACAGCTTCCACAATGTCCGAGGCCCTGCACCAGATAGGCGCCACGCGCGACTTCCACCGGTGTGCCCGCCGGTGCGACGTACGGTTTCGGTCCGGGTCCGAAGACCCAGCCCCAAACCGTCAGCGGCCAGCGCATCGACAATGGCCATGGAATGTCGTTATCGCGGTTCGCCTGCCTGACGGGCGCTACGCCGTACATGAAGTAGGCATAGAGCGCATGCATGTCCGCATCGTCGATATGCGCATACGATGGATACGGCATGGCCGGATAAACCGCATACCCGCTCTTCGTTCTTCCGCGGCGCATCAACGTCGCGAAGTCGTCGTAGGTCCAGGCGCCGATGCCGCTTGTCTTGTCCGGAGTGATATTCGTCGAGTACACCTTGCCGAGCGGTGTGCCGAGCGGATAGCCACCTGCGAATGGTTTGCCGTTCTTCGCCGTGTGACAGGCAATGCAGTCGCCTGCACGCGCGAGGTATGCGCCGCGCTCGACCTGCGCCGCGTCCGCAGCCGGCGCGGCGTCCGCGCCCCAGGGAAGCACCAGCATGCAGATGGCCACCATCGCGCCGCAGCGCAGGCTATCGATATATTTCATCACGCATCCACCAGTGGCCGCGGGTCTTTCAGGTACTGCGTCCTGATCGCCTTCGCCGACCAGTAGGCCAGCGCGGCGACCGCGCCCGTGGGGTTATAGCCGAGGCCCACCGGAAACACGTTGGAGCCGATCGCAAAGACGTTATGCACGTCCCAGCTTTGCAGATAGCGGTTCAACGCACTCGTCTTCGGATGCTCGCCCATGATCAGGCCGCCGGCCCAATGCGTGGTCTGATACGGCCGCACGTCGAAGTGATCGCCGAAGTTCTTTTGCGTGACCGTATAGTCCTTCGGCCCCATTGCCTTTGCGACCTGGACCAGCTTGTCGGTCACGAAACGGGTCATGCGAATGTCGTTGTCTTTCCAGTCGAACGTAAAACGCAACAGCGGTTGCCCGTATTTGTTCTGATATGTCGGATCGAGATCGAGATAACAATCGCGATAGACCATGTTGGTGCCGTTCGAGTCGATCGACACCGTGTTCACGTAGCTATCTTTGACTGCTTTCTTCCACGTGCTTCCCCATTTAGGGGTTCCCGCCGGCACCGCTATGCCGGAAATCGGCTTGGCTCCCGCCGGGTTGCACCACAGCGCCGCACCGCCGACAAAGCCGTGGGGGCCATGGTCGAAGTTATCTGCGTTGAAATCGTCGAACGCGACGCTGTTGCCGCCGGCGCCGATAAATGGATTGCTATTCGTCCCCGGTTCGAAAAAAACCTGGATATTCGAAAGCATCTGATACGACACGTTCTTGCCGACAGTACCCTCACCGCTCACCGGGTCGTATTGCTGGCCGATTCCCGACAGCATGAAAAGATGTGCGTTGTTATAGGCGAAGGTGCTCGCTATGACAATCCTGGCGGGTTGTGCGACAACTTTACCTGCGGCATCGACATACTCGACACCGGTGGCGACCTTGCGCGTCCTGTCGAGCGTAATTCGCAACACCGTGCAGTTGGGCCGGAGTTCGAAGTTCGGCAAACCGCGCAATGCCGGTAGGATATTCACATTGGGCGACGCTTTCGAATAGTTGTAGCACGCGTAGCCCGAACAATACCCGCAGAAGTTGCACGGTCCCATCTGGCAACCATACGGATTCGTATAGGCTGCCGACACCGTGGCCGACGGCGCGCGAAATGGATGGAAACCCAATTCGCGCGCCGCTTTCATGAAAATATGAGGACCATAGGGTACTTTCTGCGCGGGCAGCGGAAAAGCACCCGAGCGGTCTGCTTCGAACGGATTGCCATCTCCCACAACCTGGCCGTTCACTCGGTACGCCTGCCCCGACGTGCCGAATACTTTTTCGGCGAAGTCGAAATGCGGTTCCAGCTCTTCATAAGACACACCAAAATCCTGCAGCGTCATGTTCTTCGGAATGAACTTTGCACCGTAACGCTCAACGTAGTGCGAGCGCAGCCTGAGCTCCTCCGGATAAATCCGCCAGTGCTGGCCTGCCCAATGGAGACCCGCGCCGCCAACCCCTTCACCCGGTTTGAATGCGCCTATCTGCCGATACGGCAACGCCGTGTCGTTCAAGTTATGACGGAAGGTGAACGTACTTAGCGCCATATTCTGAAACAGCTTGAAACGCTGCAGATAGGTCAGTTCGTCCAGCGTGGTCGGATACGCACCGTCCGGATACGTATCGCGGTATTGCCCACGTTCCAGCGCGAGCACCTGCAAGCCGGCTTCGGTCAACTCCTTCGCCATGATGGCGCCGGCCCAGCCAAAGCCGACGATCACCACGTCGACGCCTTTCATCGTTTGGTCTGTCATTGAATTATCCTGGTGGGAACGCGTTGATTCCCGCGCACCTCGCGCCTGCAATGGCATTGATCGACATGGAAGATGAGGCGCTCAGGCGCTGGATACCGGCGCAAGCGGGTAGCGCTTCCCATACTGTTCGACCCAGTCGATATAGTCGGCTCTTGCCCCAGGGAAATTGATCATCTTCCACGCCGCCATATCGCGATTGCCTCCGTGCTTCGGATCGCAGAAATAGCCTTCGTGTGTGTTCTGCAACAGTTGCGCAAAGAAGTCCACTGCGGGCACGTCGCCGATACCCAGCTTGCCCGATTCCAATTCGCCAATCATGCTGTCGCGCGTACTGGCGTCGAGCTCATCGAAGCGTTTCGAAAACCGCTTGCGCACCTGTTCGTCCAGTCCGGCCAACGCACTTCGGTACAGCGCCCGGGGGCTGAATTCGAGCTGATAGCCGAGCGTCGCGGGCCCTGCAACGAAGGGCCCGTGCATGTACCAAAGGGCGCCATAGCCGTAGGGCGTGTTCATCTGGCTGTCGATAAATTCCGGCACGCCCGCCTCAATCGCACCTGGCCCTTCGCTGTCCGCAGGGATCAGGCGATCGACCAGCGCGACAAGCACGCTCCATTCGTCGGGCGTAAAGTAGCTGGGCGTCCAGTTCGGTGTGTTGCCTGCTGTCGAACTCGCCGCAACGCCGGCCACGCCGGCGCCGATCGCCACGGCGGCCGGTCCCGCGCTCGCGACACTACGCAGAAACGCGCGGCGCCCCGGAGAAATTCCAACCCGTTTCATACAAACGCTCCGATATGGATTGCGGGATGGCCATAGCGGACATTCTGAAATCCAGTATTGTGATCATACGGCCGAGCAAGCCACGTCCTCTATCCAATCGGCGCGAACATATTGCGCTGGACGCTAGTTGCAAGTCATCCTACCCAGCGATTCTGCTAATGAAATTAGGCCGGACTGAATAGTTATTAAAAATTACGCCACCTCGTCTGAAGCGCCACGTGACGCCGAAGGTCAACGCTGATCTTCCCCGGCCAACTCTTGGGCTTGGAACCTCGATAGATTCGTCTGTCCGCCACAAACCTATCCTTCGAAGTCCTGCAGGTTTTCGATGCAATCGATCGAACCGGCTGTCGCGCGACCGTCATACATCTGGGGGCGTGTGGTCGCCGAGGAAGGACAGAGCCCCAAAAAGCCGGCAAATGGCGTGCGTGAAAGAAACTTAACGTACAGCTCAAAAAAATCTGTATCACGCGTTCGCTTGAATCGATCTCGTACATCCGGCACCGTTAATAATGCTTCATGTTTTCCTAAAGACTTAATGCGCGCCGATCAATAGACTTCGTTGCCGCAATAGAGGTGGCCTCCGTCGATTACGACATTCAACGGCGCCCGACGTGGACGCCATCACACGGGCAACGACAGATGATTCACGAGATAGCTTACGCGCTAGTGCCGTTCTTCTTTTCTATGGCGACAGGCTATCTGGCGGGCAAGCTCGCTCGGGGCACCATGCCGTTATCTTCGATCAATACCATGCTGGTCGACTACGCGCTGCCGTTCGCGCTGTTCCTGTACACAGCCAAGATGCAGCGCACCAGCCTCGACAGCCACCTCGTGCTGATCCTCCTGCTGATAGCGGTGATGCTGGTGCCGTACTTCGCGTCGCTTGCGTTGTCGCGTTTTCTTTTCAAGGTGGCGTCGGCGAATGCGGCCGTCCGCGCGGTCACTATTGGTATGCCGAACTTTGCCGCGGTCGGCCTTCCGCTTTTGCATAGTGTCTACGGTGAAGCAAGCGACTTGACCGTCGCGCTTGCGATCACGACCGCCTCGGTTGTGATGTCGCCAGCCGGGTTGATCCTGCTCGAACGTGCAAAGACTCGCGAGAACGACGGCGCGCACTCGAATCTGCTGGCAAAGGCGTTGATCACGACATTCGTCAAGCCGATCGTGATCGCGCCGCTTCTCGGTGTGATGGTTTCGCTTGCGGGTTGGCAGTTGCCGGGGCTCATGGTGCAGTCACTCAATATCATCAGCAGCACGACAGCGGGCCTGGCGTTGTTTTCGACCGGGTTGATACTGGCGTCACAACCTTTCCGGCTGGATAAGGAAGTATGGGTTGGCGTGGCGCTCAGCAACGTGATCCAACCGCTGATCGCCTATTTGCTGGTCGTGGTGTTCGCGCTGCCGAAGCCGATTGCCGGTCAAGCCATTTTGCTCTCGGCGATTCCATGTGGTTCGTTCGGCATTCTGTTCGGCTTGTCGTACGGCGTACAGGACACGCCATCGGGCACGACGCTGGTCGCCTCGAGCGTCTTGTCGATTTTCACCCTGACCGCAACAATCTTCCTGCTCGGCTATCTTTGACTCGTGCCGCGAGTGTTTTGCGCATGCGGTCGGGTTTGGCCATGCATCATGCTTCTGCCGGTCAACCGGCCGCGGATTACGCCCCGCGGCCGGGCACTTCAGCTATCGTGCGGCTCGTAGCCGCGGAGCGTCCGACGGCCAATCAATTCCCATTCCAGCCCCGCAGGAAATCCACCAGCAATTCGTTGACCCGTTCCGGCTGTTCCTCCTGGGGCAAATGCCCGCAATGCGAGATCGGTTCGGCACGGAGGTTGTTTGCCATGCCTTCCCAGACAGCCTTCATGTCGAACATGCCGCCCACCGCATAGAAGTCTTCACCCCACAGCGCCATAGTCGGGCACGCAATTTTCACGTCCGCGTCGACCAGATCCTGAGCGACGTCCTCGGAATTCGCGCGATAGTCCGACATTGCGCCTCGCACCGCGCCCGGCCGCTTGTACGCTTTCACGTACGTATCGAAGTCCGCGCCTTCGATCGTGTGCGGGTTGTAGCACCAGTCGGCGAAAAAGTGATGCAGCCACGCGTCTTCCTTCCCCGCGATCAGCGTTTCCGGTAGGTCCGCGACCAGATGGAACAGAAAGAACCAGTACGCACGCGCTGTTTGTGGATTCATGTTTTGTGCGACCACCCGCGTCGGCACGTTATCTATCACGACGAGCCGATCGACCCGTTCAGGATGATCCTTCGTCAGCCGAGTGGCCACGCGCGCGCCGCGATCGTGCCCGACGAGCGCGACCTTGCCGATCCCCAGTTCGTCGAGCAGACTAATGATGTCCATCGCCATGTTCCGCTTGTCGTAGCCGGAACCGGGTTTGTCGGTTTCGCCATAGCCCCGCAGGTCCGGCGCGATGACCCGATAGTGCTGGGCCAGCACGGGAATCTGATGACGCCACGCAAAGCTCGTCTCGGGGAAACCGTGCAGGAGCACGACAACCGGGCCGCTACCGGCATCGAGGAAATGCTGCCGGATGCCGTTCGCACGCAGCGTGTGGTGAGTGACTGCCGTCGCTTCAGTTGCCATTTTTCGTTTCCCGAAAGTGATGAAAGACAAGGTAGGCGCCCGGGTCATCGACCGGGCGCGGCTTCGTAATTGACCGGCAGCCAGTCATATACGCAAAAAAAGCATCGCGTCCACGCGTTCGACGCAGTTGCGAATTTTTATTGAAGATCGCGCGGCTCATGCCGCCCTTCACCGCCTGATCGATATCGGTGACCAGATGGCCGGTTCGCGACAAGCTAACCGCTTGCCTTCGGCATCGCCCTTCTCTTCCAGGCAAGAAATAACAAAATGGCCACTGGGAATGTAATCGCGAGAAAAGAAAATTCGACGTAGGTCAATGCGCCGCCAACCGCGCCGACAGCAAAGCCGCACATCGCCGCCAACGTCGATTGGAGGCGCCCTCGAACCTGCTGCCCATGCCCGCCCGCGGCGCCCCCCGGTGTATCAGCTCGATCACGTCGAGCACGATCTGCGTCACGTTTCCGGTCATCACCGTGTTCGGCAGCCCCGTGACCATCAGCAACCTGCCACGCGCGTTCTGCACGCCCATCGCCATGGTTCCCAGTACGCCGCACACCAGCACCATTGATGCATTCGATGCCTTGATTGGCGTCGCGATCAAGCCTGTCACAAGGAATGAAACGAGCAGCATTGCCTGAAACAGGTACAAAGCGCTCGCAGCATCCGCCGGATGATTGCGCTCCAGAAACTTGAAAATAACGCTGCTCAGCGCAATGCCGACTATAAAAGACGAAAACGCCAGCAGCTTCAGCAGCACACCTTGCCCCCCGCCTGCGAACTCCGCGCCGATCAGTACGAAGTTGCCCGTGACATGCGCGGTGAAGAGTCCGAACAACGCAACGAACCCGACGGTGTCAACGTAGCCCGCTATCAGCGCAAGAATCGTGTCTTCGTGTTTATTCATGAACGATTCCCCGGAAAGCGGAAGGCCGGCTCCGGCGCGGACGTATTGAAAGTCATGGCGATCCTGATAGGGGGCGCGCCGCTTTTCACGCACGGGGCTATTCGTGTAAAGCGGGCGCTCGCCGCGACTTATTATTTCTTTGCCGGCACCGGCGCCAGAACCTCGTGCGTCCCCGCCGCGCGCTGGGCAGCCTTGTGCACCATGGTGTAGGCATAGTCCACGCCCATCCCGTACGCGCCCGAATGCTCTTTGGCAATCGCCATGACTTCGTTGTAAGTCTCTTTGTGCGCCCAGTCGCGCTGCCACTCGAGCAGTACCTGTTGCCAGGTCATCGGAACCACGCCGGCCTGAATCATCCGCTGCATCGCGTAGTCATGCGCGTCCTTCGAGGTGCCGCCCGACGCGTCGGCGACCATATAGATTTCGTAGTCACCTTCGGCCATGGCGCACAGCGCAAACGTGTTGTTGCAAACCTCGGTCCACAAACCTGCCACCACTACCTTTTTTCGGCCATTCGCAGCAAGCGAGTCACGAACCTTCTGGTCGTCCCACGAATTCATGGACGAGCGTTCGAGCACTTTGTGCTCCGGAAATACGTCCAGCAATTCCGGGTACGTATAGCCAGAAAAACTTTCGGATTCCACCGTCGTAATAGTGGTGGGAATGTTAAACACCCGCGCTGCCTTCGCAAGTCCTACTACGTTGTTCTTAAGTACCTGACGGTCGATAGACTGGACCCCAAAAGCCATTTGCGGCTGTTGGTCGATGAAGATGATCTGCGAGTTTGCAGGCGTGAGGACTTCCAGTTTCGGATTTGCCATGGCGTTGTACGTCCTAGAAGTTGAGTGAACATGAGAAGACAGGCCGCACTCGCGAGAAGTGCGAGGAAGACTGAAGCCCAGTCTATCCAGAGCTTTTCACCCAGTCCTTGGCAGAGCCCTTAATAGTTCTTAATAGAACGCACGGGAAGATATCAGCGACCGATCGGGACACAGAATACAGTCGCCACGAATTCGACAAGCTTCTGCTCGACCGTCAAGGCGCCGCGCACCCGCTTGCAGTTGATCCGATCGCCAGAACATCCGGTCCGCACCATGCCTGTTCTGCGTCCGCGGTTGAGGCCTGGTGCAATGAGTTCCGTCAGGAAACCGGACAGAATCTCTCCGGTTTCACAAAAATTCAGCGCGGCATCAGGATTTTCTTTGCCGTCGGCGATACGCTGCTCGGTACTGTCACCCATTCGCACCATGTTCAATCGCTCGCAAAAGGAACGACCATGTCACCTCTTCCCGCCGCCAGGTGCATGCTGCCTGTGACAGGTGGGTGAATCACTCGAACGCCTGAACAGTTGATAGCGGGAAGCGTAGTCACGCTGGCCGATCTGCGTGACATGCCTTTGGGCGGCGACAGTCTGCGCCGGCAAATAGACGTATGGAGGATCGACATGGCATCGCCAACAGCATGAAAATTGCAATCGCGGGTGGTTCAATCGCAGGGCTCGCATGCGCATTGACGCTGACATGCACGGGCCACGACGTGCACGTCTACGAGCGCTCTGCAGGACCGCTGCGGGGTCGTGGTGGTGGAGTCGTGGTGCTGCGGCAGATGCTGCGGTTTCTCGAACAGCACGGCCATCGAACCCGCGCGATGCTTGCGGTGCCGACGCACCGACGGCGCTGGATCGATATCGACGGCAATGTGACGCGCGACGATCCCGAGCTGCTCCCGTTTTCATCGTGGGACGCCGTCTACCGGTCGCTGTGCAGCATGTTGCCGCCCGCTTCGCTTCACTACGGGCGCAATGTAGCGAGTGTTGCCGAAGACGCGGACGGCGTCGAAATCCGTTTCGACGACGGCGCGGCGCCGGTTCGCGCAGACATTTTGATCGCCGCGGACGGCACCGGCTCGCGGCTTCGTTCCGCGCTGTTTCCCGGTAACGCCTCGTCGTACGCAGGTTACATCGCGTGGCGCGGGGTGGTGAGTGAAAACGCTTTCAACCGCGTGGAGGTGGTGGATCTGATCGAGAACATGACGCTCTACCGTTCAGATGCCGAACTATTCATGACATTCCTCATTCCCGCGCTGAATGGCTCGCTCGACACAGGCATGCGCCGGTTCAATTGGCTCTGGTACAGAAACGAACCCGACGAGTCATCAATCGGCGCGTTCCTGACCGGACGCGACGGTCATCGGCACCACGCATCAGTCCCGCCTGGGGAGCTGTCGGAACAGTCGCTTGCCTATCTGCATCGGGCGGCGCTCGATGGGCTGCCTCGCGCGTTATCGCAACTGGTGGCCGCGACGCACGCGCCATTCCTGCAAGCCATCTCCGACGCCCTGAGCCCCTCGTTCGCCAAAGGGCGTATCGCTCTAGTGGGCGACGCAGCCTGCACGCTACGACCTCACACTGGCTCGGGCACCTCCAAGTCCGCCGACGACGCCGTGAGCCTCGCCGAAGCGCTGGCAACCACATCTGGCAAGGACGTCGTGCAGGTACTCGACCGTTGGGCCGCCATGCGGCGCGGTGCCGTCGCCCCGTTGCTTCTGAAGGGCCCCCGGTTGGCGCAGTCGTTCGGACTTGGCTATCCGTCAACCTGATCGCGATCAGCAGAACGTCATTGAAACTCGTTAGCCGAAGTGGCCGCGTGACCGCCACATGCATTTCGAGTTAATAAGAATTAAGGATTATGAAGTTCAAACAAACTACCGAATCCGTACTATCGGAGCCTGAGATGTCTCGTCATGCGTTACCACTACGACACATCCACCAACAACACAAGACTGGAGAAAAATGGCAAATCAATCGGGAATTGCATCGGCGAATCGAAGGCAGGTGCTTGTAGCGGGCGCGGGCGCAGCCGGCGCGGCGATCGCCGCCATGGCCGTACCGACCGTCGCGATGGCCGCTGCATCCGCTAGCGGAAATGCACATGCGGGCAATTCATCCCACCCACAACATGGAGAGCGCCATACGATGAATACGGTAACGACTAAAGATGGTACACGCATCTTCTTCAAGGATTGGGGCAGCGGCAAGCCGGTCGTCTTCTCGCACGGCTGGCCGCTCGATGCCGACGCGTGGGATCCACAAATGCTGTTCCTGGTGCAGAAAGGCTACCGGGTCATCGCCCACGACCGCCGCGGCCATGGCCGCTCCGATCAGCCGTCCCACGGCAACGACATGGACACCTACGCAGACGATCTGGCTGCGGTGATCAACGCGCTCGACCTGAAGGGCGCCATGCTCGTTGGCCATTCGACTGGCGGCGGCGAGATCGCACATTACATCGGCCGCCATGGCACCTCGCGTGTTGCCAAGGTCGTGCTGATCGGCGCAGTGCCGCCGATCATGGTCAAGACCGAAAGCAATCCGAACGGCCTGCCAATGTCGGTGTTCGACGGCATTCGTGCGAGTGTCGCGAGCAACCGCTCGCAGTTCTACAAAGATCTCGCTGTGCCGTTCTTCGGCTTCAATCGGCCCAACGCGAAAATCTCGCAGGGCACGATCGACGAGTTCTGGCGCGAAGGTATGCTCGGCTCGGTCCAAGGCCAGTACGAATGTATCAAGCAGTTCTCGGAGGTCGACTACACGGCAGATCTGAAGAAGATCGACGTGCCGACGCTGGTCCTTCACGGCGACGACGATCAGATCGTCCCGATCGACCAGGCGGGTCGCCTGTCAGCGAAGATCGTGAAAAATGCCACACTGAAGGTCTATCCAGGTGCGCCCCATGGCATGTGCACGACCGAGGCGGATAAAGTGAACGCCGATCTGCTGGAGTTCCTGCAGAGCTAACGCGCATTCGAGTGTTGCGCTTGCATCGTTAAACGCAGCGCTCCTTGTCGATGCGCGGGCCCTGGCTGTTTAGCGCAGCCGGGGCCCGCAAACGCGCGATCCTGCTTCCCAATGCAGGACGGGTTCGATTTTCTTCTGGTTTCCCGCGGCCCACCATTTACTGGCCACCGCCTTCTTCCTCAACGATCACACGGTTGTCGACGGCCGCCACATGCGGAACACGTTTGGCAACATTGCCCGCCACCTGAATCTGTGCTGCATCGGGCACCGTACCCACCAGAGAAACGGTTCCGTTTTTGACGAGCACCGCAATGTTGCTGGCGTTCAACCCTTTGGTCGAATACAGCGCGTGACGAACAGCCTTCGACAATTGCCGGTTCTGCAAACGGATCGACGCCTTCGTCATTCCTGCACCGGCGTGGGATGCCACGGCGTCATTATTCGATTGGGCAATGGCAGCGGTTGAGAGGAGCGCGACGACGGCAGCGCAAGCCACGACGAGTGCGGAAATTCGCATGATGTTTTCCTGTTGATTGGAGTGAATTGAGATCGGCCGAAAAGGCCATGTCAGCGTGGGCGAGTTCGCTCCCCATGCAACGATTTCATCTTAATCAGCTCCGCTTCCAGGGGTCAGTGAAACGTTGTTAAAACTCGTTAACCGAACTGGTTGGGCAAGCGGCACATGAGTTTCGACCTGATAGAAGTCACGCATTCTGAAGTTCAAGACAACTATCGAATCCGTATGAATGGAACCTGTGATGTTTCATCGCGAATCGCCACGAAAACATATCTACAAGTATCGCTGGCCGCTTGCGACACTGATACCCACAACTCGAATTAAGGACGTTTTAATCAGGCTTAAGGACGAGCCAAACACGCGGACCTAGCATGGTGACGATAGCGACATGCGCCGAGGGAGAGCTTCGATTAACTATCCTCCGGGAACGGCCGCATTTTTCCTTTTGCGGCCCTTTGAAGACACGCTTTGAACCGGCAGCCATTGCAGCGGGGGCATCGATCTGGCCATTCTCGGACAGCGCGTCTGCCACAGGCGACAGATCGCAGTCTACGCATGCATTCGCCATATCCGGATAACACGTTTGCTTGAAGAACCTGGAGAACCTCATGATGAAAGTTGCGGGTGAAATGTCGATCGGCCGCGCATCGCGCTTTGGAACGGCGGACACTATCAAGGCTTTCGACCCACGCCTCGGCACCGAGATTGAACCCTCCTTCGGCGTCGCGACACTGAAGGATGTAGATGACGCCTGCACGCTCGCGTTGCAGGCCTTCGAGTCATATCGGCACACTTCACCCGAAACTCGCGGCGCGTTCCTGATACGCGCGGCCGACAATCTGCTTGCACTCGGCGATGTACTGTACGAACGTGCAGCAAGTGAAACGGGTTTAACCGTTGAGCGTATCAAGGGCGAGACGGCGCGCACGGCTGCGCAGATGAAAATGTTCGCCGACGTGGTACGCCACGGACGCTGGCGTCACGCGACGATCGATTCCGCCGATCCCGCGCGTCGACCGGTGCCTAAAGCCGATTTACGCATGCAGAAGATACCAATCGGCCCCGTCGCCGTATTCGGTGCGAGCAATTTTCCGATCCTCTATTCGGTGGCGGGAGGCGACACGGCCTCTGCGCTCGCGGCGGGCTGCCCCGTCGTTGTGAAAGCACACGGCTCGCACCTCGGCACATCGGAACTGGTCGGCAAGGCGATACAGGCTGCCGTCGAGGAATGCAAGCTGCACGAAGGCGTGTTCTCACTGCTGATCGGACACGGCAATGCGGTAGGCGAAGCACTTGTGGATCATCCGGCCATTCGGGCCGTTGGCTTCACCGGCTCGGAAGGCGGCGGCATGGCACTCGTTCGCCGAGGTGCGGCGCGTGCGGTGCCGATTCCCGTCTTCGCTGAAATGACAAGTGTGAATCCCAACTTCGTTCTGCCAGCGGCATTGCGGACCCGCGCGCCAGACATTGCTGCGCACTTCGTAGAACGCATGACAGCCGGTGTTGGCCAGATGTGTCTGAAGCCAGGCATGATCGTCGCGATTGATGGCGCGGGCTTCGAGGACTTGCGTGTGGCACTGGCGGAAGCACTGTCGGCGGTACGAGCGGAACCGATGCTCAGCCCCGGAATCTACGACAATTTCAACCGTGAAGCGAAACGTAGTCGAGAAGGTAGGTCGAGTCTCAGCATCGCGAAAGGAACTGCGCCCAAAGGCCGTTTAGAAGGGCAGTCCGAAATTTTCGAGGTTGACGCCGCTGAAGTACTCGCCGCGCCCCAGCTTGCCGGCGAGATGTTCGGCCCAGCGGCCGTCCTCATCCGCTGCGAGAGCGAGAATGAGTTGATCGAACTGACAACCAGTCTGCGCGGCCAACTGACCATGGCCTTGCATATGGAATCAACCGATCTCGACTTAGCCCGACACCTGATCCCCGTGCTCGAAAGCAAGACAAACCGTATCCTCGTGAACAAATTCTCGAATACGGTCGAGATTGGTTATGCGACGGTACACGGCGGACCGTATCCGGCGACCTCCGACAGTCGGTTTACGTCCGTCGGAGCAACCGCGATCGATCGCTTCTTGCGGCCGATCTGCTACGAAAATCTACCGCCGGAATTGCTACCGCCTGCGCTACAGGACAGCAATCCGTTGTCTCTATGGCGCGTGCGCGATGGCGAATTGGAGCGGCGTTAGCGTTCAATTCACCAAAAAAACGAAACGCCCGCATCAGACGGGCGGCTCGCTACTTCGAGATCTTCTCCAGCTCGAGCCCCTTCGTGCGCGGCCCGATCAATCCAATCGCCAGCATTACGATCAGCATCGCCCCGGCGATGAACACAAACACGCCCGTGGTGCCAAACTCCTTCAACACCGCCGCGATCAGAAACGCCGTGAAAATAGCCGAAAACCGGCTCCACGAATAAACGAAGCCCACCGCCCTTGCCCGAATGCTGGTCGGAAAAAGCTCGGTCTGATACGCGTGATAGCTATACGAAATGATGTTGCCGGCAAGCGTCAGACAGACTCCTAATGTCACCAGCAGCACCGCGCCGGAGGCCTGACTGAACCACAGCCCGCAGACGATATTTACACCCGCCATCACCACGATCACTGTCTTGCGCTCGAAGCGGTCGCCAATGAAGAGCCCAATCACCGGCCCAAGCGGCGCGGCCAGCGCGATCACACTCGAATACATCAGGCTCGTGGTAATCGTAATGCCCTGCTTGATCAGCAGCGTCGGCACCCAATTCGCAAAGCCGTAAAAGCCCACCGTCTGAAAGATGTTGAAGATCGTCATCATCAGCGTGCGGCTGCGATACGGCGGCACCCACATATCGCGGAAGCTGCCGCGCGGCGCCACCGGCACCGACGCTGCGGGCGGCGGCAACTCACGACCGTATTCGCGGCGCACTTTCGCTTCGAGCTCGCTCATCACACGATCGGCTTCGGCAAGACGTCCTTGCTGTGCGAGCCAACGCGGGCTTTCCGGCAACGCGCGGCGAATCCACCACACGAACAGTGCGCCATGTGCGCCAATCAGCACGACCCAGCGCCAGCCGTCGAGGCCGAGCAGCGTGCGCGGCACCAGCAGATACGAGAGAAACGCCACCACCGGCACCGCCGTAAAACCGACTGCCTGCTCGCACGCGAATGCGCGGCCGCGAATCTGCTTGGGCACCAGTTCGGAAATGTACGTGCCGATCGTCACCAGTTCGACGCCGATGCCGACGCCCGCCACGAAGCGCCAGAAGTTCAGCCCGGTAGCCGTTTCCTGAAACGCCATCACGACATTGGCCGCCGTGTACCAGAGCAGCGAATAGGTGAACACCGCGCGGCGTCCGAAGCGATCCGCCAGAAAGCCACAGGCGATCGTGCCGATAAAGAGGCCGCTGAACAGCGCGGCAATGAAACTCGCAACGCCGGTCGTGCCGAACAGGCCATGCGTGGTCGCACTCAGCAGGCCGCTTTTGACGAGACCCGGCGCGACATAACCCGAGTACAACAGATCGTAGAGTTCGAAGAAGAAGCCGAGGCTTAGCAGCACCACGAGCTTCCAGACAGAACGTGTGGCGGGCAGCCGGTCGAGGCGCGCGGAAATGCTGCCGGCGTCGAGCGGCGTGGCCGCGGCTGCAGCCGCACGGGTCGCCGCGATATCGGAATACGCCGCGCCACCGCTCTTCGCGACGGAACCGGCATGATCTGGGGATGCCATGTTGTTTGTCTCCTCTGTCGACCGCAAAAGTCTATAGCTCACGGGGCCGGTCTCGTGCCGGCCTCTCGTACTTTCGTGCGTCATACGCGCGATGAAGATGCCGGACCCGAGGTCCGGCCAGCATTCTAGCCGTGCACGCGCTTCAATTGCTCGAAGGTGGTGATTTTTCCGGCCAACGCGCTCGCCGCCACCGTATACGGACTCGCGAGCCACACGTTGCCCGGCCCCGAACGGCCCGGGAAATTGCGGTTGATCGCGCTGATCGTCACCTCGTTCGCCTCGGCCGATTGGCCCGGCCCGCAATTCGCGCACGACCCGCAGCCCGGCATGACGAGCGTCACACCCGCGCGCTCGAAGACCTGCAAATAGCCCTGTTCCTCGCAATACGCGCGCACCGCCATGGTGCCGAACTGCAGAAATAGACGCGTGCCCTCAGGTACACGGAGGCCCTGCTCGACGCCCCAGCGCAACACCTCGTGATAGAAGTCGAAATCCTCGCGCTTGCCTGCGGTGCATGAGCCACCGTAAGCGATATCGATAGCGACGTCCTGTTCCAGTTGCGGCGCCGGCACCCCGTTGCCGGGATCGCCGGGACGCGCGAGCATGGGCTCGATCGCGCTTGCATCGATCTGAATCGTGTCGCGATAGATCGCGCCCGCATCGCTTTTCATCCAGCTTTCAAGGCTGAAATCCACGCCGCGCCGCTCTTTCAGAAACGCCACCGTGCGTTCGTCCGGTTCGACGATACCGGTGAAGCCGCCCAGTTCCGCGACCATGTTGGTCAAGGTCGCGCGCTCGTCGATCGACATGGCGCGCACCGCCGCGCCGCCGTATTCGAACACCAGACCGATCGCGCCACCCGAGCGGATCGCGTCCATTTGCAAAAGATGCAGCACCACGTCTTTCGCGGTCACGCCGTCGCGCAATTGCCCGCTGATTTCGATGCGCAACGTCTCCGGCACTTTGCAGCGCACGTAACCCGTCACCCAGCTATTGGCGATTTCCGTTGCGCCCGCACCGAATGCGAGGCAGCCGAGCGCGCCCGAATGCGGCGTATGCGAATCGGTGCCGCACGCCACTTGCCCCGGCAATGCGTATTGCTCGGCCATCAGCGCATGACAGATGCCTTCGGAGCCCGGCATGCCATCGAGCGCGCCGTGCGAGCGAACCGGATAATCACGCGAGAACGACGTATGGCCTTCCATCAGATTGGCGACGCCCGGCAGCAAACCGTCACGCACGTGCGGAATGCTCTGCGAAGCGAGCACCAGATGATCCTGGAACGCGATAATGTGATCCGGCGCATGCAGCGGCGCCGGCTTGCCGAACGCGCGGTGCATGAGGTGCGCGCACATGCCGGTGAAGTAATCGTGACTGAAGCGCCAGTCCGCCGCAATGAAGACGCCGTCACCGCGCTGCGCCCCTAAGCCGCCCGGATGCAGATGCCGTTCGATGATCTTCTCGACCAGCGTCTTCGGCTCCGTTGGCTGCGCAATCTCCGCGTGATCGGCCGTGCACGGCGCGGGCCAGTCAGCGAACTTGCTGTACGCGAGCAGGCCGCCGCTGCGAATGATCTGCTGCGTGAGCGCGTCGCGGCCTTTGAGAAACTCGTCGATGGGCACCGCTTCTCCCGCGCTCAAACGATCGAGCACGGAGAAATCGGTCGTGGTGAGAATGCCGATGTTGTCGCAATTCTGCTGATAGATGCGCTCGAAACTCTCCGCGACAATCAGCCGGATACCGGCCGAGAGTTCAGCCAACGGACTCGATTCGCGCGACGAACCCTTGCCGTAGCGCTTGCCCGCCACCGTCACCTGAAAGCCGCCGTTCTTGACCGCATTGCGGCCGATCGGCATGCGCTCGCCGGCTTTGAAACCGACGTACGGATACTGGCCGAGGCGTTCGTCATACGTGAGCATGACGGTGACTGGCGTGATCTCGTCGGTGGAAACGTTGTCGCGCAACGGGCCCGCCGTGGCGCGCGTGAAATTTTCGCCGGCGAGTTGGGCATCGATCACCGCGGGGTCTTGAGACAGGTACAGCACGCGGCCGTCCAGACGAATCGCATCGCGCATGAGCATTCTCCTTGCGCTCACTATACGGCGCGCGCGGGCAATGCCGAAGTGCCGGTGCGGCAACGCAGACCTCTCGTTTGGCGATGATCGGCGTTGGCTGGCGCGATCACTTCCGACATGAGCCAGGCTTCGACGCATCGTTCGCAGAGGACATATCGGCAAAGACATGCCTCCGCCGATTCGCGGCCGCCGCAGCGATCAAACGCCCTTGCCGAGAAACCCGACCAGCGCCGCCGCGCTCGCGCTCAACTGGTCGCGCGCCTTGAAGATCATGATGAGGCGTCGCACTGCCCACTCATCGCTCAGCGAGAGTAGGCGCACGTCGAGCGCATTCACATAGAGCAGCCCAACCTGCTCGGGCACGATCGCGATGCCGAGCCCGGCGTGCACCATCCGGCACAGCGCGTCGAGGCTGCTCACGCGGATCTTCACGTCGAGTTGCCGCCCCGCACTGGCCGCCTGCTGCGTGAGCAGTTGCGTCAGCGCGCTCTCGCTGCGCAGGCCGACTAAACTGTCGTCGAGCAGTTCGTCGAACCTCACGCGCAGCGCGCCGGCAAGCCGATGGCCGCCCGGCACCAGCACCGCCAGCCGGTCTTGCCGGTACGGCACCTGCTCGAACGCTTCGCTGCCGGCCACCGGATTGCAGATGCCGAAGTCCGCGCCATGCTCACCGACTATGCGCAGCACGTCGGTGCTGTTCTCCTCTTCCAGTTCGATCGACACTTCGGGAAACGCGCGTTCGAACGCGGCCACGTCTTCCGGC
Organism: Burkholderia sp. WP9; assembly: GCF_900104795.1. NCBI lineage: Bacteria > Pseudomonadati > Pseudomonadota > Betaproteobacteria > Burkholderiales > Burkholderiaceae > Burkholderia > Burkholderia sp. WP9. Next base: position 2,894,116 of record NZ_FNTG01000002.1, on the reverse strand, counting down.
AGGAACTGCACGATCGAGGACAGATTCGCCACCAACCTCACGCGCCCCTTTGCGCCCGACGAGAAGCGCGACAGTTCCGCGCTCATCTGTTCGATATTGCCGATGATCGCCAGCGCGTAACGCAACACGGTCTCGCCGACCGGCGTCACGGCAATGCCACGCGACTGACGCTGGATCACGGGCAAGCCGATCACCGCTTCGATCTCGGCGATGCGCCGGCTCACGGCCGACGACGCAATGAACTCACGCTCCGCCGCGCGCGCGATGTTGCGCTCCTGGCAGACAGCGACGAACAGGCGCAACGAAGTCAGATCGAGCTTCTTGAGGAGGTTTTCCATTGTTGTTCCTTCACCTCCGGCGCGGCCGAGAAACGCGGTAGCGAACCCGGCATCGGGATGAAGGGACCCGGCAAACAAGATGGGCAAGTGTAACGCAGACGAATGCGCGCACCGGCAGCGTCCACGAGCCGCGCCTGCCGCTTCTTCCTCGAAGCAGACGCTCCCGGTCGTCCATTTGCCGCCTGTTGCGCACGCGCCGCAACCGAGTCGCGAAACCCACGCTCCGCACTCGCCACCGCCGTGGCTTACGCAAAAAATACCTTTGATTCAAAAGGAATTTTTATAAAAACCCCGCATTTCATCACTTCATGAAACAACTTATTGTAAAAAAGTTAAAAGACTTTGGAACCGGTTCCATTTAAGATACCGCCGGCATTCCGATGACTGCCCGGGGGCGCAATGGCGCGCTCCGATCTGGTGACTACAACAACATGCCTTCATCCCCTCTCAGCTCGCGCCGCGGCTTTTTGCGCACGGCTATTGCCCTCGTTCCGGCCGGCACGCTCGCCGGCTGCGACGTCAAGCCGTCCGCGACCAACGCCGCGACCGGTTCGAGCGCCAACGCGTCCGCAAACCCCACATCCGGCCCCGACTACAAGCCGCATTTCTTCGATGCGAAGGAATGGGCGTTCATTCACGCTGCGGTCGACCGTCTGATTCCGGCGGATAGCGAAGGCCCCGGCGCCGTCGAAGCCGGCGTGCCCGAATTCATCGACCGGCAGATGGATACGCCGTACGCGCATGGCGCGCTCTGGTACATGCAGGGTCCGTTCGCGCAAGGCGTGCCGGAACTCGGCTACCAGTTGAAGCTCGTGCCGCGCGATCTCTACCGGCTCGGTATTGCGGCGGTCAATGCGTATTGCGCGAAGACCTACGCGCATTCTTTCGACGCCCTCGACGCCGCGACGCGCGACACCGTTCTCACCGCGCTTGAGAAAGGCAAGATCGATCTCGTCGACGTGCCGGCCGCCACTTTCTTCGGCCAACTCCTGCAGAACACGCGCGAAGGCTACTTCTGCGATCCGATCCACGGCGGCAATCGCGACATGGCCGGCTGGAAGATGATCGGCTTCCCCGGCGCGCGCGCCGATTTCATGGACTTCGTCAATCAGAACGGCGCGGCCTATCCGTATGGCCCGGTGTCGATCGAAGGAAAGCGCAGCTGATGGCTACTCAAACCAAACCTCATGTCGACGCGGTGATCGTCGGCTTCGGCTGGACCGGCGCGATTCTCGCGAAGGAACTCACCGAAGCAGGACTGAACGTGCTCGCGCTCGAACGCGGCGAGTATCGCGACACCTACCCCGACGGCGCGTATCCGAACACGATCGACGAACTGACCTACAACGTCCGCAAGAAGCTGTTCCTCGATCTCTCGAAGACCACCGTGTCGATCCGGCATAACGTCGGCGATACGGCGCTGCCGTACCGGCAACTCGCGGCGTTTCTGCCGGGCGAAGGCGTGGGCGGCGCGGGGCTGCACTGGTCGGGCGTGCATTTCCGCATCACGCCGGAAGAACTGCGTCTGAAGAGTCACTACGAAGAACGCTATGGCAAGCGCTTCATTCCCGAAGGCATGACGATTCAGGATTACGGCGTCAGCTATGAAGAACTCGAACCGCATTTCGACTTCGCCGAAAAAGTGTTCGGCACCTCAGGCCAGGCGTACAAGGTCAACGGCAAAGTGGTCGGCGACGGCAACATTTACGAAGCGCCACGCAGCGACAACTTTCCGCTCGCCGCGCAACTGAACACCTATTCCGCCGAACGCTTCGGCAAGGCCGCGCGCGAACTCGGGTTGAATCCGTATCGTTTGCCTTCGGCGAATACGTCGGGGCCCTACACGAACCCGTACGGCGTGCAGATGGGTCCCTGCAATTTCTGCGGATTCTGCAGCGGCTACGCCTGCTACATGTATTCGAAGGCGTCGCCGAACCTGAATATCCTGCCCGCGCTGAAGCAATCGCCGAACTTCGAGTTGCGCTCGCGCTGCCACGTGCTGCGGGTCGACCTCGACGACACGAAAAAGCGCGCCAAAGGCGTGACGTATGTCGATCCGGCGGGCAACGAAGTGTTTCAGCCGGCCGATCTGGTGATCGTCGCGGCGTTCCAGTATCACAACGTGCATCTGCTTCTGCTGTCCGGCATCGGCAAGCCGTATGACCCGATCTCGGGCGAAGGCGTGGTCGGCCGCAACTTCGCCTATCAGAACCTCTCGACCATCACCGCGTTCTTCGACAAGGACACCTTCACCAATCCGTTCATCGGCGCGGGTGGCAACGGCATTGCGGTCGACGACTTCAACGCCGACAACTTCGATCACGGCCCGCTCGGTTTTGTCGGCGGTTCGCCGCTGTGGGTGAACCAGGCGGGCACCAAGCCGATCAGCGGCATCGCAACGCCGGCGGGCACGCCCAACTGGGGCGTCGACTGGAAGAAGTCGGTGAAGGACCACTACGCGCACACCATCTCAATGGACGCGCACGGCACCAACATGTCGTACCGCGACGTGTTCCTCGATCTCGATCCGACCTATCGCGATTCGTACGGCCAGCCGCTGTTGCGCATGACCTTCGACTGGAAGGACAACGACATCAAAATGGCCCGCTACGTGACCGGCCAGATGCAGAAGATCGCGCAGCAAATGGGTCCGAAATCGATCAACGTCTACACGCGCGAATTCGGCGCGCACTTCGACTCGCGCCGCTATCAGACCACTCACCTGGTGGGCGGCGCGGTGATGGGCACCGATCCGAAGACGAGCGTACTGAACCGCTACCTGCAAAGCTGGGACGTGCATAACGTGTTCGTGATGGGCGCGTCTGCTTTCCCGCAAGGTATCGGCTATAACCCGACCGGTCTTGCCGCGGCGCTCGCTTACTGGTCGGCGCGCGCCATCCGCACGCAGTATCTGAAGAACCCCGGGCCGCTGGTGAGCGTATGACGAAGAAAAACAATTTCAAACGCCTCACGCAGGCAATCCGGCGCGTGAGCGCGGCGTCGTGGTTCGCAGCCGCCGCGTTGAGCGCGACGACGTTCGCCGCGCACGCGGCAACGCCTCAGAACCCGAGCGACGCGACGTTGATTGCGCATGGCGAGTACCTCGCGCGTGCCGGCGATTGCATTGCGTGTCACTCGGCGAGCGCGGGCAAGCCATTTGCCGGCGGCCTGAAGTTCGACACGCCGATCGGCGCGATCTACTCGACCAATATCACGCCGGACCGCAACAGCGGCATCGGTGCGTGGACGTTCGCGCAGTTCGACCGCGCGGTGCGCGCGGGCGTAAAGCCGAACGGCGATACGTTGTATCCGGCCATGCCGTACCCTTCGTATGCACGCCTGAGCGAAGACGATATGCACGCGCTGTACGCGTACTTCACCCAAGGCGTCGCGCCGGTCAACCAGAAGAACCGTCCGGTCGATATCGTCTGGCCGCTGTCGATGCGCTGGCCGCTCGGCATCTGGCGCCATCTGTTCGCGCCCGAGCCGGTTTCATTCGACGCGACACACTACGCCGATCCAGTCATCGCACGCGGCGCCTATCTCGTGCAAGGTCTCGGCCATTGCGGCGCCTGTCATACACCGCGCGCGGCGACGATGCAGGAACGCGCGTTGAGCGACCTGGACGGTCCGGCGTTCCTCGCGGGCGGCGCGACGATCGACGGCTGGATTCCGTCGAGTCTGCGCGGCAATCCGCGCACCGGCATCGGCGCGTGGAGCGAAGTCGATCTCGTGCAATTCCTGAAGACCGGACGCACGCAGCACAGCGCGGCCTTCGGCGGCATGACGAATGTCGTGCAGCACAGCATGCAGCACATGAACGACGCCGATCTCACGGCAATGGCGCGTTATCTGAAGACGCTGCCGTCGAGCGATCCGAAGGAAACGCCGTACGTGTACGACGACAAGGCCGCGCGCGCGCTGCGCTCGGGCGACGCCACCGCGCCGGGCGCTGCCGTCTATCGCGACAACTGCACCGCTTGCCATCGCAGCGATGGTCGCGGCTACAACCGCGTGTTTCCGGCGCTGAGCGGCAATCCGGTCGTGCAGGGCAAGGACGCGACGTCGCTGATTCATGTGCTGCTCACCGGCAGTACGCTCGAAGGCACGAAGACTGCGCCCTCCTCGTTCACCATGCCCGCGTTCGGCTGGCGCTTGAACGATCAGGAAGTCGCCGACGTGACCAACTTCGTGCGCAACAGTTGGGGCAACACCGGCCAGACGGTCAGCGCGACGGACGTCGCCAAAGTCCGCAAGACAGTGACTGTGCACGCCCCCGAGTTGCCGCCCGGCGCTGCGTTGAGCCACTGACCACAGGCTGCCTCGCGTGGCGCGTCCCGCATTGGGACGCACCACCTGGGGCGCGCGGTGGTGAGTATCCGCTCCTGCTACCCCTTCCCCCGCTTCACGCAGTCCGCTCCGTTGGTCAGGAGCGGGTTCTGCCGTGCGCGGAAAAAAGAGAGATCGCCATTCAGGCGACTTGAGATAGACGTTCCAACCAGGACTGAAAACAACGATGAAAAAGCAATGGATTGCCGCACCCCTCTTGATGTCTTTTGCCGGCATTGCGTGCGCGCAGAGTTCTGTCGTGCTGTACGGCATCGTCGATGCGGGCATCTCGTACCGCAGTAACGAGCGCACCGGCACCACCGGCAACTATAGCGGCCACTCGAACGTCGCCCTGACGAGCGGCAACCTGTCCGGCAGCCGCTGGGGCATCAAGGGGCAGGAGGACCTCGGCGGCGGTTGGAACGCGCTATTTCAGCTCGAGGACGGCTTCGACATCACGAACGGCAAGACCGGGCAGAACGGTGGTTTGTTCGGTCGTCAGGCCTATGTGGGCATCGGCAGCCGGCAATACGGCACGATCACGCTGGGCCGTCAGTACACTTCGCTGAACGATTTCGTCGCGCCTGTCGCACCGGTCGCGATGGTCGGCGGCTACGGCGCGCATCCGGGCGACATCGACGATCTCGATCAGACCGCGCGCGTGAACAACTCGATCAAGTACACGAGCGCGAACTATTCGGGCTTCACATTCGGCGCGCTGTACGGTTTCGGCGGCCAGCCCGGCAGTCTTAAGCAGCAGAACACCTGGAGCGTGGGCGCTGCTTACGGCAACGGACCGCTGCATGTGGGCGTCGGCTACGAGCGCTCCGACAACAGCAAGAGCGGTCCGCTGGACACGACCCACGGCAAGTGGAGCGGCACGGACGACGGCCTGTTCAATTCATCGATCAATGAGGGCTACGCCAGCGCGCAATCGCAGCAGATCATCGCGACGGGCGCAACCTACGACTTCGGCCCGGCGATTGTTGGTGTGAATTACAGCAACGTGCAATACCGCTCCGGCGCCGACTCGCTATTCAAGGGACATGCCACGTTCAATGTCGCGGGCGTATTCGGACAATGGACGATCCGTCCGGCCGTGCAACTGTTCGCGGGCTACAGCTACACGCGCGGTGGTGAAGTGGACGGCGTGGATGAGCGTGCGCAATATCACAACGTGACGCTCGGTGCGCAATACGCGCTCTCAAAGCGTTCGACGGCCTATCTGATGGGCGGCTATCAGCACGCGTCGGGCGGCACGCTGGATGCGCTCGGCAATCCGGTCGCGGCCACCGCGTCGGTCAGCGACAAGGGCAACGGCCACTCGTCGTCCGCGCAATCCCAGGCGATTGTCAGTATCGGCTTGCGGCACAGATTCTGATGCTCGGGTGCGGCGCTGGGAAGCGCCGCCAGCTTTCAGCAGCGGTTGCGCCAACCCCTTGCGGACGGGGTTAGCGCGGCGCCTGTGGCGCCGCGTCGAACATCTCCAGATGACGCGCTTCCGTTTCTTCATCGGCGGGGAACATGCATTCGAGGCGCAGTTCCTGCGCCGCGATTGTCTGTGGCGTGCCCACGCTCGCGACGATCGAGAAGTACTTCAGGACGTGGCCGTCCCTGACGAAGCCAATCGGTATGACAGGCATGGCCGCCGGCGGATGGCCTCGCCCGAAGCTGGTTTGCACGGCCGGATAGGCACGCAGTTCGTCCAGCAACTCCCGCGTCCGTTCGTCGATTACACGCCCCACCGACTCCCGGTAGACCCGTTGGATCAGGCTGTCCGCCACGATTTGCCAGTCCGCCACGAACGGGCGCATGCCGCGCGGATCGAAAATCAGATGCAGCATATTGCGCGGCCCCTTGCGCGCCGCCATATCGATGAAGCAATTGAAAAAGCGCGGCGCCGCGTCGTTGGTCATCAGCACGTTCCAGTAGCGGTCCATGACCATCGCCGGAAACGGCTCATGCTGATGCAACATGCGGCCGAGCGCCTTCGTGACGCTCTGCATTTCCTGGGCGTTCCACGCGCCGTCCGCATACATCGGCGCATAGCCCGCCGCCAACAGCAGCGTATTGCGGTCGCGAAGCGGTATGTCGAGGGTTTGCGCGATATCCATCAGCATCTGACGGCTCGGCACACTGCGTCCGCTTTCAATAAAGCTGATATGACGTTGCGAGACGCCGGCCCTGAACGACAGGTCGAGCTGGCTGATGCCGCGCACGTCTCGCCAGTGACGCAACAGCACGCCGAGATCGTTCGGCGCCGCTTTCTTCAATGGATTCGCAGGATTCGTCATTCTCTCGCTCGCAAGTCGATTCAGACACTTGAGCGAGCGGGGAGCGTCCCGCTTCATGACGCGCCGCCCCCGCCACTCGAGCGTGGCTCGCCGGTCAGCATACTCGCTGGCGCGGCACATTACGTCGCTCGCGCGCTCAAGCCTGCCAGGCGTGAATCTGGAACTGCGCTTCCAGCGGTGGCTGCGCGATGCTGCCCACGTAGTTCGTGATCGTCGACGCCGCCGCGACCGCGAGTACTTCGAACACCTGATCGCGACGGAAGCCGGCTTCGAAGAAAGCGCTGATGTCGTGCCCGTCGAGATGTCCGCGCTTCTCGATCGCGGTTTTCGTCAGTGCTGAAAGCGCGGCATGCTGACCGTCCGCGGGCGCGCAGCCTTTGCGAATCGCATCGACGTCGGCGGCGGCGAGCCCCTCCTGCAGCGCCAATGCGGTGTGAAACGCCACCGCCCACGCACATGCGTTGGTCACGGCGTTGGTCAACAGCAGCGTCTGGATCTGCGCTTCCGTGAAAGTGCCTGCGTGGACTCTCTGGAACAGGTTGATGAAGGCGCCGATCAGCACGGGCGATTCCGCCATCGCCCCCGCGATGTTGGGAATGAAGCCGAAATTCTCCTGAAGTTGCCGCAATACGGGCCTGGAGTGATCCGGCGCGGAGTCGATGGTGTGAATCTGAAACGTCGACATGATATGTCCTCGATTGGAGCAAGCGGCTCGGGATGAACCGCGCGACAACCGAAGATTAGGCGTGTGGTCGAGACTCGCCAATTACCTCGCATGTAATAGAAATGGTGGGGTGGTTTGGTGAGCCTATGCGGTCATAGTTAGTGGATCTCCGGAATTTGGGAAATTTCGCACACCATGACAGGTAGATTTTGCGGCACACTAATCCATATGTATTCCTATACAGATTATAAAATCATGAGAGACATTCCAAATAACTCCATGGCATGTTATTCACCGCCAGCCTTTCTTCTAAATTCGAGCGGCGACGGTGTAGCACTGCCCGTCAACCAGACTCCTTGCTTTGATCTCCCGGTTGCAGATCTTCTGCGAGCCGCCCTGATAGAGTGCGCTCCACCGGCGCTGACCGCAGCAGTCTTCTCCCATCACTGTTTTGCGCATGCATGCGCGTCCGCGGATGAAGATCTCGACGCCCTTCTCTCGAAAGATCCGGCGCAGCGCGGGTCGACAATGGCCGCCCTCATGGGGTCCACGTCGTACAAAGCGATTCTGCATTACCGTCTCGCGCATGCGCTGATGACTATGGCCGATGTCAGCGCATTCCCGCGCCATGAACTGGAAGCCTATGCATCACTCGTCTCGGCTCGCGGCAAGCTCCTGTCCGGCGCAGAAATACATCCCGGATGTCAAATCGGCCGGCGCTTTGTTCTCGATCATGGCTGGGGTTCGGTCATTGGCGAGACCTGCGTTATCGGAGACGATTGCTACCTGCTAGGCGGCGTCACCTTAGGCGCCGCGGGTATCGCAAACAATCCGTCGTCCAGGCGTCATCCAACGCTCGGCGATCGCGTACAGATCGGAGCATTCGCGCGCGTCTTCGGCAACATTCAGATCGGCAACGACGTATTCATCGGCACGCATTGCTGTGTCACACAAGACATCGAATCGAATTCCATTGTCACGCTTCGGTCCGAGACGCAAATCGTTCGGGGTGGCACTGCCACGGCTCGCGTCACCGGATCGCAAGAATCGAGGTCAATCCACTCATGATTTCAATCGCAAGGTGCACCAACAAGCTCTACTATTCGGATAACTCTTTATTTCGAGTTAAAGCAATCGTTTCAAAGATCGGCGATGACTATGTCGAACTGGACGCCACGGTCGCCTATCCCGAAGGAGGAGGTCAGGAGTCGGATATCGGTACGCTAACGCTGCTGGATGGCAATGCAATCCGGTTCATTCACGCGCGCAAGATGTACGGACAACGCGCCAACATTCCCGACTTTCCGGACATCCAGACAGGAGGTGTCGTCGAGCATGTGATTCATGCCGAGGACGTCCAACATCTCGCGACGCTGACGAAGGGAGACGAAGTACAGGTCAGCATCGATACGCTGCGCAGGGCTCGACTATCCTTGAGCCACACGGCGTCGCATCTGGTGTATCTGGGCGTCGGCAGGATTAGACCCGATGCCGTTGCATGGACGCTGGGATGCCATATCCGGCCTGACGGAGCGCGCTTCGATTTCGCCGTCAACAACCGTTTTACGCCGGAGGAAGTGCTTGCTATCGAGCACATCGCCAACGACTTTGTCGCTCGCGGCAGCGCAGTTCACACCTATGCGCATCCGAACCATGTCGACGCGCGTTATTGGCAATGTGAAGACAATGTCATGCCCTGCGGCGGCACGCACATCGGCAGCACAGCGCCCATAGGGCGTATCCATGTTCGTCGCAAGAGCATGGGATCCGGGAAGGAACGCCTGTCATGCCAATTCGACAATGCGCGCTTCGACACCGCTTCGTTCCATGACGGAAGGTGTCACAACACTCTGGCGGGAATTCTGCCATGAAGGGCATTGACGCCACGTCGCGGTTGAGCCAAGCCAACCAAGGCAAGCTGCCCGGCATGACTTATCTTCTCGCGCTGTGCCAGGCCATTAACCTCACGGCGGCAGTGGTGTCCGTCACCATAGCCGCGCTGGCAGGTGACATGCTCGCGCCCGATCACGCTTGGGCTACGGTCCCATATGGCGTCCAGTTCGCGGCGGTAGCTGTCTTCACTTATCCGGCCGCAAGTTTCATGCGTCGCCATGGTCGAAAAAAAGCGTTTCTGCTCGGCGCAATGTTTCTGATTGCAGCAGGCGTTATCGGCTATGACGCGACCACGCGGCACGGCTTTTTGCAACTGATCGCCGCGCACGGAATGCTCGGCATCTATGTCGCTTTCGCGAACTTCTATCGTTTTGCCGCCGTTGACGGACTTGCACAACCCATGCGCCCGAAGGCCGTATCGCTAGTGGTAGCCGGTGGCCTCGTTGCCGCGATTAGTGGCCCTCTTCTGTCGATCGGACTGAAGGATGTCGGAGGTTTTGCAACGTTCTCTCTCTGCTATGCGTCTTTTGTTCTGCTGGGGCTCATCACCATTGCGTTAGTCGTGTTCTGGCGTCCAATTGACTCTCCCCCAACCGCTATTCAATCGGTTGACTCACCCAATGTCGCCACATCCCGCATTGCACCCGCGATAGTCGCCTCTGCGTCGAGCTACCTGATTATGAATCTGCTGATGGTTCAGGCGTCGCTTCTCATGAAATGGATGTGCGTCTCGTTCGATGCCAGTTCGCTTGCCATTCAGGGTCACGTTATCGCAATGTTCGCACCATCTTTCGTGACCGGTGCGATCCTGGTCCGGGTCGGCCACCGTAACTGTCTTCTCGCCGGCTACCTATTGTTGGCATGTGCGGCGGCGCTGGGTATCTGGGCCGTAAGTCTTTGGGCGATGGTCGCGGGGCTGATCTTACTCGGCGTGGGATGGAATTTCGGCTACGTCGGCGGCGGCGCACTGTTGGCCTGCACTGTGACTGACCGCAACCGACACCGGATGCAGGGCATCAACGATTCCATCATCGCAATCTGCGCAACCGCTGGCGCTTTTCTCCCAGCCGTACTGCAAACATTGATCGGCTGGCGAAACACAAACCTGCTCTGCCTCGCTCTTTGCGCGGTTGCCGGCGCCTTCACGTGGGTGTGCATGCGAGAAGCCCCGGCGCGGAATGCGGAGGCGCTTCCGTCATGACGGTCAACCTGGTTCATACGCGCGCTACCGCCGACATTGCCATCAGCAACGACTTTCGGGTCACACCGCTTCGCGAGATTCAACCCGGACTTCTTCTCAAGTTCGAATGCGACAATCCCGGCGGCAGCCACAAAGTACGCGCGGCTCGCTATATTGTTCGCAGTGCAGTCGAAACCGGCGACATTGTCCCGGGACAAACCACCGTGATTGAAAAAACCGGTGGCAACTTTGGCTTCGGACTCACGCTCGCATGTCAGGCGTATGGCGTGCCTGTCGAACTTGCAGTTGGGCTGGGCTTCAGTGCTGTCAAACGCCGCTGTCTCGAACTGTACGGCGCCCGGCTTATCGGACTCGACATGCTCGAACGTGGTGCGACACCGCGTGAGGTAGTGCAATGGCATTTAGAGCACGAGGCAGAAAATGAGCGCAGCTACTTCTATACCGACCAATTTCGCAACCCTGCCAGTGTCGCCGCCCACGAATTCGAGACCGGGCCCGAGATCGCAGCGCAACTTAAAGCGTGGCCTCTGGTAGAAAGACTGACCTTTGTTTCGTGCGCCGGCACGGGTGCCAGCCTCATCGGAATTGCCAAAGCACTGACACTGGCGGGGTATTCCGTCACTGTCGTCCTGGTGGAGCCGAAAGGATGCGACTCGCGGAACGGCATATTTTCGGATCACAAACTCGAGGGAATGTCGGTAGGCGTCGTGCCGCCCTTTCTCGATTGGGATCTGATCAGTGAGATCAGGACCGTCTCGCACGACGAGGTCTTGAACACACGCAAATCCTTTGCACGCACGTCCGGCTTTCTTGCGGGCAACACGGCTGCCGCATGCCTGACCATAGCGAGCAGTCTGGCGCGAGACGCCACCGCCGATCACAAGATCCTGTCCGTCTTTTACGACCACGGCCTATGGTACGTCCGCTAGGTTCCCGGTTTGAGGGTATCGAGCCGACTCGATGCTGACGGGTCCCTGGTGCGACAACGCCCGCGCGTGGGTAAGGTGTTTGTATTCGTAACACCCTACGCCGCAATCTGCCTGACAATAGAGACCGCGACGATCTGCCCCCTCACGTCGCCCCACTCATTGTCCGGAGACCACGCAAATGAACAAGCGCCAGTTTCTAAACAGCGCGGCTCTACTGAGCGCGGCTGCCGCGCCCGCATTCGGCGGCCAGCCTGCCCGCAAGCAAGCCTGCGCGGCATCGCCCGTCATTCTCACGATCAGCGGCGCGATCAGGCGTCACAATCGTGGCGCGCTCGACCCCGCGTTCGACCAGCTGCTCGCCAAGCATCAGGTGAAGTTTTCCGAAGCCTATGGCGTCGATTCAGCATTGATCGCCAGCATGCCGGCCGTGACGATCAAGCCCACCACGGAATACGATTCCCGCCAGCACACCTTGAGCGGCCCATTGCTCACTCACGTGCTGGAGCATGTCGGCGCCCCGAGCGCTGGCAACACGCAAATCGTCATGCACGCAGTAGATGGCTACGCAGTGGCGACGACACTCGACAAGGTGCGCGCCTACCAATTCATCGTGGCGACCCAAATGGACGGCAAGCCGCTGCCGCTTGGCGGCGTCGGCCCGCTATGGGCAACCTACGACGCGGACAATATCCCCGAGTTGTCGAACAAACCGCTCAAGGACCGCTTCGAGCTGTCACCCTGGGGGCTCTATCACCTGCAGGTCACAGCGGCGTAACGGCACGCCGCCGTCCGCGACTAGCGCTTGCCCGGCGGCAAAAACTCCATCTGCTCTTCGACATACAGCGCGTAAATCAGCTTCAGCATCGCGCTGATGTCCTCCGATTCGTCGAGCATGCGCGTACTCATGATGATGGGCGAAACGAGGTTCGGGTCGTCCAGATTCATGTAGCTCACGTCATCGCGCTTCAGGCCATACACGCTGCTCGGCACGATCGCGACGCCTTCCCCGGCGGCCACGAGGCCGAGCGCAATCTGCAATTCACGCGTTTCGTACAGCCGATGCGGTTTGAGCGAGCGGTCATGGAACGCCGCGAGCACCTGATCCGCAAAGCTCGGGCGCGGTGCCTTCGGGAAAATGATCAGCGTCTCGCCGAGCAGGTCGTGCAGGGACAACTCGGGCTTCGACGCCGTGAGCGGATGACCCACCGGCAGCGCCACGATCATGCGCTCCTCGCGCAGCACGACCCGGCGCACGCTCGGATCCTCGTGACGAATACGGCCGAAGCCGACATCGATACGCCCTTCTTTGAGCGCCTTGATCTGATCCATGGTGGACAGTTCGTGGAGGCTCAACTCCACCGCGCTGTTTTCGTCGCGAAAGCGGCGGATGATTTTCGGCAGCATGCCGTACAGCGTCGAGCCGACGAAACCCACCGACAGGCTGCGCTCGATCTTGCCCACACGCTTTGTCATCGATTCCAGTTCGGCGGTTTGCGCGAGCAACTGCACCGCATGCGAATAAAAGAAGCGCCCGGTGTCGCTGAGATTGAGCGGACGTGAGCCGCGCTCGAACAGCAGCACGCCAAGCGACTCCTCCAGTTGCTGAATCTGCCGGCTGAGCGGTGGCTGTGCAATGTGCAGACGTTCGGCAGCGCGGGTGAAATTGCGCTCCTCGGCAACCGCAACGAAATAGCGTAAATGGCGCAATTCCATGACCATACCTTTTAGATATGAACGCGATACTAAAACGGTGTTGGACGCCTTAAACGCACGCCAACTATCCTGCACTTGCCCCTGAATTCCACGCAGATTATACCTTTCAGGCATTGCATTGCATGACGGCAGCGACAGCGTTTCGCGGCGCCGTTCGACAAGCGGACTTCTGTCAGGAGACAACCATGATTCCGATTTACCTCGATCGCGCGCCGCGCCTTACCGGCATCGACGACTTTCTGGTCGAAGACGCCGAGCGCGGCGACTATCGCCTGCATCGCAGCGCCTTCACGGACCCGGCCCTGTTCGAACTCGAAATGCGGCACATCTTCGAGGGCAACTGGATTTATCTGGCGCACGAAAGCCAGATCCCGAACAACAACGACTACTACACGACCCACATGGGACGCCAGCCGGTCGTGATCGCGCGCAACCGGCAAGGTGAGTTGAATGCTTTCATCAATGCGTGCACGCATCGCGGCGCGATGCTGTGCCGCCACAAGCGCGGTAACAAAGCCACCTACACCTGCCCGTTCCATGGCTGGACTTTCAACAATAGCGGCAAGCTTCTGAAGGTCAAAGATCCGGAAGATGCCGGTTATCCCGACTGCTTCAACAAGGAAGGCTCGCACGACCTGAAGAAGATCGCGCGCTTCCAGAGCTATCGTGGCTTTCTGTTCGGCAGCCTGAATGCCGACGTGCTGCCACTGGAAGCGTTTCTCGGCGAGGCGGCGCGCATCATCGACATGATCGTCGATCAGTCGGAAGACGGGCTCGAAGTGCTGCGCGGCGCATCGACCTATACGTATGAAGGTAACTGGAAACTGCAAACCGAAAACGGCGCCGACGGCTATCACGTCTCGGCGGTTCACTGGAACTATGCGGCGACGACCAACCACCGTAAGGAAGAAAACGCACGGGTCGATCAGGTCCGCGCGATGGACGCGGGCAACTGGGGCCGGCAAGGCGGCGGCTTCTATGCGTTCGAACACGGGCACATGTTGCTGTGGTCGCGTTGGGCCAATCCGGAAGACCGTCCGAATTTCAGCCAGCGTGACGCTTTTGCCGCGCGCTGCGGCAGCGAGACCGCCGACTGGATGATCCAGAATTCACGCAACCTGTGCCTCTATCCGAACGTGTATCTGATGGACCAGTTCGGTTCGCAGATCCGCCTGCTGCGCCCCCTCTCCGTCGACAAGACCGAAGTGACGATCTACTGCATCGCGCCCAAAGGCGAATCGGCCGAAGCGCGTGCGCGCCGCATCCGGCAATACGAAGACTTCTTCAATGTGAGCGGCATGGCCACGCCCGACGATCTCGAAGAATTTCGCGCCTGTCAGCAAGGCTATGCCGGCAGCGCGCTCGAATGGAACGACATGTGCCGTGGCGCGCAACACTGGATCGAAGGTCCGGACGAAGCGGCGAGCCGCATCGGCCTCAAGCCGTTGATGAGCGGCGTCAAAACCGAGGACGAGGGACTCTACACCGTGCAGCATCGCTATTGGGTCGAGACGATGAAACAGGCGTTGAAGCCGGCAACGGCGCCAGCCCGGTCCGCCGAAGGAGTCGACGCATGAAGCCGATCGTCATCACCGACCTCGAAGCGTTTCTCTACCGCGAAGCGCGCCTGCTCGACGACGAGCAATGGGACGACTGGCTCCAGTGCTACCACCCCGATGCGGTGTTCTGGATGCCTTCATGGGACGACGAGGACAAACTCGTCACCGATCCGCAAACCGAAATCTCGCTGATCTATTACCCCAATCGCCAGGGGCTCGAAGACCGTGTGTTCCGCATCAAGACCGAGCGCTCGAGCGCGACGATGCCGGACACGCGCACCAGCCACAACATCAGCAACGTGGAACTGGAGAGCGAGCAGGACGGCGTGTGCACCGTGCGCTTCAACTGGCACACGCTGAGCCACCGCTACAAGACGAATTACAGCTACTTCGGCATGTCGCGCTACGTGATCGACTTTTCGGGCGATGAGCCGCGGATCCTGAACAAGTATGTCGTACTGAAGAACGACTACATCAATCAGGTTATCGACATTTACCACATCTGAACGGGTGGTTCGGGAGCAGCACATGGAATACAGCATTGCACTTCAATTCGAAGACGGCGTGACCCGCTTCATCACCTGCCGCGACAACGAAACGTTGTCGGACGCGGCGTATCGCCAGAAGGTCAACATTCCGCTGGACTGCCGCGACGGCGCATGCGGCACGTGCCGAGGCTTCTGCGAATCCGGCCAGTACGATCTGCCCGCGTCGAGTTATATCGAAGATGCGCTCACCGCGGACGAAGCCGCTCAAGGCTACGTGCTCGCCTGTCAGACGCGGCCGCGCTCGGACTGCGTGATTCGGGTGCCGGCTTCGTCGGCCGCGTGCAAGACCGGCGTGTCGAAGCATGCGGGCAAACTGGCGGCGATCGACAAACTCACCGACTCGACCATCCATTTTTCAATCGACGTAGACCAGCCGGAGCAATTGGGCTTTCTGCCCGGTCAATATGTGAACGTCGACATTCCGGGCAGCGACACCTTCCGCTCGTACTCGTTCAGTTCCGCTCCCGGCGCTACGCAGGCCGCTTTCGTGGTGCGCAACGTACCGGATGGCCGCATGAGCCGCTATCTGTGCGAGGAAGCACAAGCGGGACAGCGCATTACCTTTTCCGGTCCCTATGGCAGCTTCTATCTGCGCGAGCCGGTGCGTCCCGTGCTGTTTCTCGCCGGCGGCACCGGCATTGCGCCGTTTCTCTCGATGCTGCATGTGCTTGGCGCACGCGGCAGTACGCAACCGGTTCGCATGGTCTATGGCGTCACGCATGACAGGGACCTGGTAGGCACCGAGCAGCTCGATGCAGCACAACGCGCGATCGGGCAATTCGAATACCGCACGTGCGTGGCCGACGCCGCCAGCGATCACGCTCGCAAAGGTTATGTGACGGAGCATGTGGACCCCGCGTGGCTGAACGACGGCGATGTCGACGTCTATCTGTGCGGCCCGGTCGCAATGGTCGAGGCCGTGCAGACATGGCTGCGCGCCAGCGGCATCACGCCGGCGCATTTCTTCTACGAGAAATTCTCGGCAAGCAATCTCGCGTGATGACCATGACTTCGTCCAACCAACGCTTCAATGAAAAAGTCGTGATCGTCACCGGCGCGGCGCAAGGCATCGGCCGGGGCGTGGCGCTACGCGCCGCCGCCGAAGGCGCTATCGTCGTGCTCGCCGACCGCGCGGAACTCGTGCACGAGGTGGAGGCGGAGATCGCCGCCCTCGGTAGTCCCACGCTCGCCGTGATCGCGGATCTGGAGACCTACGCCGGTGCGTGCAAGCTGATGCGAGCGGCGCTCGACGCCTTCGGCAAGATCGACGTGCTGGTCAACAACGTGGGCGGCACAATCTGGGCCAAACCATACGAAGAGTATGACGAAGCGCAGATCGAAGCCGAAGTGCGCCGCTCGCTCTTCCCCACTTTATGGAGTTGCCGCGCGGTGCTGCCCGCCATGATCGCGCAGCGGCGCGGGGCGATCGTGAACGTGTCGTCGATCGCGACGCGCAGTATCTACCGCGTGCCGTATGCGGCATCAAAGGGTGGCGTGAACGCGTTAACCGCCAGTCTCGCTTTTGAACATGCGGACGACGGCATCCGCGTGAACGCCGTCGCCACCGGCGGCACCGAGGCACCGCCGCGCAAGGTGCCGCGCAATACGGCGCCGCAGAGCGAGCAGGAGGCGCGCTGGTATCAGGGCATTGTCGATCAGACCATCGCGTCGAGTTTGATGCACCGTTACGGCACGATCGACGAACAGGTCGGCGCGATTCTGTTTCTCGCCTCGGACGAGGCGTCGTATATCACCGGCACCGTGTTGCCCGTGGGCGGCGGCGACCTCGGTTGATACGGGCTGGCTCAGAACAGGTGATGGATTCCACTGAGGAACACCGTCTGCCGTCCGCCTGAAGCGGCGCCAATGCCGAGCGTATTGGCCACCGCGCCGCCGCCCGCGGTCTCGAACATCAGATCCGCGTAGAGCTGCGTGGTTTTCGACAGCGAATACACGTTGGCCAGCGTGAACTGCGTCCAGCGACGCCCGTCGAGCGTCGCGGTCCATGCGCCGGCCGCGACTTCCTCGGCGGGCGTCAAACGAAGATTGGCGCCGCCGTCGATGCTCCGAAAGTGTTCACTGCCGCCGTTCGAGGCGATCCGCACATCGGTGGCGAGCGCGTGCAGCGTCACTCGCTCGAAACGGTACGACCCGCCAATGCCCATGTCACGCACCTGTTTCGCGTTGAAGGTTGCGCCGGGCGTAAGCGTCTGCCCTTCGAACGAGGTCAGGCCGAGTCCGTTCGAGAGCGGCAGCAAGCGGTCGCGATACTCGGAATACACGGCCACCAGCTTGAGCGGACCATTGCTATAGTTAGCGCCGAAGCTGATAGTTCGTCCGTTGGTATTGCTGGCCGTCGCGCCCGGAAATCCATACAGCGCGCCGAGCGTCAGGCCGCGATAGCTCGCGCTCTTCCATTTCACCGTGCTCGACAACTGCACGGGCAAGGTGCTGCCGAGTCCATCCAGATTGCCGGGGTGAAACGCGGAGAAGTCGCCGAGCACCTGCCCTGTCGAGACCGACCCGAGCCAGTCGAAATTCCAGTCTGTCTGGCGGCCGAGGGTCACTGTGCCGAACATCGGATCGGCCAGGCCCACGTACGCCTGGCGGTTGAAGAACGTGCTGCTGCTCGCGGACGCGCCCGTCGTCGTGACGAAACCACTTTCGAGCCTGAACACCACCGAGCGGCCCGCGCCGATATCTTCGACGCCCTGAAAGCCGAAGCGGTCGGCCTGCAAGGTGCCCTGCTCCGCGATATAAGCCGGCGAGCCGTGCAGATTGCTCACGTAACCCAGACCTGCATCGAGACTGCCGTACAGCGTGACACTGCTCTGCGCGTAGGCCGTCGAGGAAACGACGAGCGCGAGCGAGCCCGCGACGAGCGTCGCGTGGAAAGCGATTTTGTTTTTCATGGCGTGTGGGTGAAGCGTTGGAAGGAAAACTGCGAGGGCCCGCAAGCCCGACATCAGGTGGTCTGGATGTTCTCCGCCGGTGCGAGGCGCCACGCGCCAAACACCAGATTGACAACGATGGCCGTGAGCGTGCCCGCCGCCATGCCGTTGCCCAGCACGATCTGCAACGGTCCGGGGAACGACGCGTAGACGTTCGGCACCAGCACGGGTATCAGCCCCACGACGAGCGCCGCCGCCAGCGTGTACTGATTGCCTCGCTCATGCAGGTCGACCTTGCCGAGCAGATTGATGCCCATCACACCGATCATCGCGAAGACAATCAGCGCGGTGCCCCCGACCACCGGCGCCGGAATCGCGTAAGCGAAACGCCCGAGCGGCGCGAACAGGGCGATCAGCATCAGCATGCCGCCCGCCGTCGCGGTGACGTAGCGCGAGCGCACGCCCGTGGTCTGCACGACGCCGATATTCTCCGCGCTGGTGATGATGAGCGACGTGCCCAGCAGCGAGCCGATCAATGACGCGAGCGCATCGCCGCGAATCGTGCGCGGCACGTCGCGCCGCATGTCGATCTTCCTGCCCGTGATTTCGCCGACGGCTACCGTCTGCCCCGTCGCCTCGGCCATCGAGATCACGCTGAAGATCAGCATGGGCAGCGCGGCGAGCACGTCGAAACGCGGCATGCCGAATGGCAGCAGCGTCGGCAGCGTGACGAGCGGGCCGCTCCAGAGTCCGCCCGCGGCCATCTGCCCCGTCGCCCAGCCTGCGAATGTGCCGACGGCGAGGCCCAGCAGCACCGCGAGCCTGCCCACGGTGCCCTTGAACAGACGCGCCACCGCGAGCGTGGCCACGATCGTGACCAGCGCAAGGCCGAGCGACTGAGGCCGCGCGAAACCCGGCGTACCCGGCTGTCCGACAATGATGCCGGCGTAGATCTTGATGAGGCTCACCGACACGAGCAATAGCATCGTGCCCACCACCACGCGTGGAAAAAACCGCAGGCAGCGCGCGAATACCGGCAGCACGATCCAATAGAACAGGCTGGTGAGAATCGCGGCGCCTGCCGCCGTACGCAAATCCGTTTGCGTCGCGATAACGGCGAACAGCATGGCGGGCGCGCCGCCCGGCACCATCACGAAGGGCAGCCGCGCGCCGATCGGCCCGGCGCCGAGCGACTGCAGCAGCGTGCCCACGCCGCATACGAAAAAGGTCGCGCCGATCAGATGCACCGTCATGTCCGACGGCAGCGACACCATGCGCGACACGAGAAAAACCGCGGTGACCGGCGAGGCGGCCATGGACAGCACATGCTGCAGGCCGAACAGCACGAGTTGCCACGCGGGCAAGCGCGCGTCGACGCTATGAATGGCGGGTTCTGGATTCACGTTACCCTCGGAGTTCGAAGCGCAATGAAGCGCGGCAGTCATGCGCGCAGCCACGGCAATTGCTCGCGGCTGTAGCGGAAAGTCTGGAACACGCTGTTCAACTGGCCCGGACCGGTTTTACGCGCCGCTTCGTCCGGATACTCGCCGAACCACGGAATCACGTATTCCCACACCACCTCGCCCGCCGGCGTCACTTCGAACAGACGCCCGGTGGCCGACTCGGTGATATGCGTGTTGCCGTTCGCGAGGCGTTGGGCGTTGCCCATGAACGCGCTGTAGAACATGTTCACCATGTCGTCGGCATACGACCACACCACTTCGCGGCTCGACGGATCGATCTCCAGCACGCGTGAGAACGCCACGTGCGCGCCGGTGCGGAAGTTACCGTTGTCGAAGGTGAGAACGTTGCCGTTGGCGAGCGCCACCGGGGCGTGCTGATGCGAGACCACGCTCGGCGGGATATGCGTCGTTACGCCGCCACTCTCGCGATCGACGGCGATAATGCCCGACGTGGTGCGCAAACTCATCAGCACTTCGCCCCTGGCGTTCACGCCGAGCCCGTTCACGAGCGGCCAGTGATAGCGGCCAAAGCCCGGCGCAATCGGAAAGTCCGTGGGATTCAGATGCTCCCAGGCCTTCCACTCCCACACCAGTTCACCGGCACGATTCACTTCGCGGATCACGTCACCGTACATCACCTCTTCGGGTCCATGCGCCGTGCCGCCTGGCACGCGTTCCGCAAAAGCTGCCGGCACCGGCGCGCACGCGGCATACAGCAGATTGCCGTTCGGCAGCCACTGCGCGTCGTGGTGATGTGCGGGGTCCTGGTAGCGCCAGACCACTTCGCCTTGTGGCGTGACTTCATAGAAATCGCCGCCATGCCACATCGACCACGGTGCGTAGCGGTCTTCCGAATCCGCATGGCTGCCGTTGTAGCCGAGATTGCCGTTCGGGAGAATCACCGCATGACGGCCGGGGCGCACCGGCATCCGCCATTCGTGCACGACCTCGCCGCCGATATCGATGAGATATACGCGCCCGCCCGCCGTTTGCGGCGCGATCAGCGCATAGCCGCCCGCCGACAGTTCCGGGTCGTGAGCGATGAGACCGACGCCGCGGCGTCGCTGGGTGATTTGATCGACTGTGGTAGTCACGTTTCGCTCCGTTAAGATGATGGAGCAAAATCTAGGCTATTCAAGCCGTCAGGAAAATCTGATTGTTCTTTACAGGCCGTACGAAAAAACTATACGGTACATGCATGCGTCCAATATCACAGACATTCCGCTGTTTCGACGAGGTGGTCAGGCGAGGTTCGATTCGCAAGGCGGCCGAAGCGCTGCACCTGACGGCTGCCGCAGTGCACCAGCAGATTCTGAATCTGGAGGAACAGGTCGGCTCACCGCTCTTCGACCGCTTGCCGCGCGGCATGCAGCTCACCACGGCGGGGGAGATCATCATTGCCGCAGTGCGGCGCGGCCAGCGCGATTTCGACAACGCCATGACGCAAGTCGAAGATCTGCGCTCGCTGCGTCGCGGGCATGTGAATCTCGCGGTGTCGCCCTCGTCGGCCGAACAACTGGTGCCCGATGCGATCCAGGCGGCGATGAAGCGCTATCCGGGCGTGACCTATAGCGTGCGCTCGGGCAACGGCGAAAGCATCCTGAAGTGGGTGGAAACCGGCGAAGCGGACATCGGCTACGGCCTGCGCCGCAAACCGCCGCCCGGTGTGGTGGAAGTGCGCGCGTTCACGCAACATCTTGGTCTCGTCACGCCACCGGGGCATCCGCTCACGAAACTGCAGAAACGCCCACGCCTGCGCGAGTGCCTCGACTACCCGCTCATCCTGATGACGCCGGACACCGAGTTGCGCGCCATGGTGGATCAGATCGATCACCGCGAACGGCGCAAGGCGCGTCCGCTGGTGGAAACCAGCTCGGTATCCATGGTGCGCCGGCTCGTGGCGGACGGCGTCGGCATCGGTTTTCTGATCGCGGAGAACGTCGCCGAAGATGTCGCGCAGCGTAAGCTGGCGTGGACACCTCTCGCCGATGCGGGCGCACAATCGTCCAGCTGCCTGTATCAGCGCTCGGATCTGACCACCACGGTCGCGATGAGCATGTTCCTGCAGTTTCTCGGCCAGGCCATCGAGACGATCGAGGACCGCTTTCACACGGCAACGCAACCGGCTCGCAAGCGTGGTGCGCGCGTCACGTGAGCGCGCGGCCCACGGTAGCGAATCGTTCCGCGCACGCTTGACGCACGCGCTCGACCGGCATCGACCAGTCCTCACCCGGCGCGCGCCGGAACAGGCGCAGCGTGTGCGGATACCACGGGGAATCGCTGCGCTCGTGCATCCAGCGCCAGTCGATATCCTTTTCCGGCAACATCACCCAGCACGGTTTACCGAGCGACGCGGCCAGATGCACGGTGGAGGTGTCCACGCCGATCAACAGATCGAGTTGCGCGATGATCGCGGCGCTGTCGGCGAAATCGGTTACGAGCGACCCGAGGTCGAGGAGCGGCTGACCGGCGGGAGGATTCTTCGCCTCGTCTTCGCCCCGGCCTTTTTGCAGACTCACGAAACTCACGCCGGGCACGCTCCAGAGCGGCGCCAGCATGGCGAGCGACGGGATCGACCGATTCGCGTCGTTATGATGGTTCGGATTGCCCTTCCACACCAGGCCGATCCTGCGGCCGGGCGGCAGCGCATCCAGCATCGGCCGCCACCGTTCGACCAGCGACGGCTCGACCGTAAGACGCACGGCGCGCGGAATGGTAGCCACGCTCGTGCGCAGATGCAGCGGCGCACTCAGCAGACTGGTCCAGCAATCGTAAGCGTTCGCTCGCGCGCGTGCGGTGTCGTGATCGAACACCGCATCCACACCATCGACGCAGGCCATCAGCCGGTGCAGCGCCGGCGCGCAGGCAAAGGCGATGTGCGAGGCGCCCTGTGCCTTCAGCAAAGCGAAATAGCGGCTGAACTGGATCATGTCGCCGAGGCCGTCTTCCTGCCACACCAGCAAGGACTTGCCCGCGAGCGGGCCGCCTTGCCACTGCGGGCAGCCCAGCATCGACGCGCTCGCGTGATGAACGAAGGCCGGCTGCGCGTAGCGGCTCTCGTACAGACGCCATCCCTCCTCGAAGCGGCCCATGCCGAGCAGCAGGACAGCCAGGCCGAACCGCGCATCGCCGTAATCGGCACGTATCGCGAGCGCGCGGCGATACGCGTTTTCGGCCTCGGGCAGTCGCGTGAGCTGGGCCAACGCCGCGCCGAGGTTGTAGTGCGCTTCCGCCAGCTGCGGACCCACGCTGAGCGCTCGCTCGAACGCCTCGACAGCCGCCGGCAGACGATCGAGCCGGCGAAGCACGCAACCCAGGTTGTTGTGCGCATGAGCGAGATCGGGCCGCAGCCGAATCGCCTCGCGATAAGCCGTTTCGGCCTCGAACAGTTGCTCCTGCTTCGCCAACGCCGCGCCGAGGTTGTAGTGTGCTTCGGCGTAGTCGGGGCGTTGCGCGATGGCTTCGCGGTAAGCGGCCGCGGCTTCGGGCAAGCGCTCGAGATCAGCGAGCACCGTGCCGAGATTCAGGTGGGCTTGCGCATAATCCGCACGAATGGCAAGTGCAAGGCGAAAAGCCAGTTCGGCTTCGGCGAGACGGAACGTGGCCTTCAGCACACCGCCGAGGTTGTTGAGCGCTTCCGGATAGTGCGGCCGGATTCTCAGTGCTTCGCGGTAGGCGTCGTCCGCTTCGGCGAGACGGCCCAGTTCCATCAGCACGTTGCCCAGGTTGTTGTGGAGTTCGGCGTGATCCGGCAGCCCAGGCAGCGCGTGGCGAAACGCCGCTTCCGCTTCGCGAAGGCGGCCCAGTTCGTGCAACACAATGCCGCGGTTATAGTGCGCTTCGGCGTAGTCGGGACGAAGCGCCAGCGCCTCGCGATAGGATGCCTCCGCCTCATCCCTGTAGCCGAGGCCATGGAGCACCGCGCCGAGATGATTGTGGGCGTCGGCGTGGCCTGGCCGCAACGCGACCAGTCTGCGGTACATCGCCTTGGCCGCGGACAGGCGCCCTTGCGACTTGAGCAGCATGCCGAGTGTGCCGTACACCTCGGCATAACCGGGTTTGATGCGCAGACAGCGGCGCCACTGGTTTTCCGCATCCGCGGGGCGCTGCAACGCAAACGAACACGCGCCGGCGATGTTCAATGCGTCGGCCCGCGCGTCGTCCGGCACGGCATCGGCTTCGAGCAGCGGCGTCACCATCGACAAAGCTTCGGCGAATCGTGCGGCCGAGAACAGCGCGACGGCCTGCCGGTTGAGGTCGTCGAGCGGGGAAGCGAACTGCGTGTCGGTCATGAGTCGTGTCACCGGGATCGGCGGCGATCCGGCCGGAAAAGCGGGAGATGTACCACGCAGCTTAAGGGAATCGGCACACCTGTAACGCGGCGAAATGAACCACTTTCGGGCTTCTAATCCCGCGCTATATCCAGGATCACACCAGGATCATGCGATAAAAGCGGGCGCGGCGATGTTAGAATCGCCCGCGTCTTTACGCCCATCATCATGACTCTACGCTCCCGCAACCGCATGACTGCCTGGCTTGGCCTGTTCGCCATGTGCCTCGTCGTGTTCGCGCCGCTCGTGAGTCAGATGCTGGCGTCCAGCCGCGCGCATGAACCCATCGCCGCACTCTGTTCAGCGCTCCAGCCACGCGATTTCAGCATGGCGAGCGCGGCGACCCAGGCCGCTCCGGCGCCGGTCCATTTGAGCCATGACGACGCGTTCGGCGCGTGCGGCTACTGTCATCTGCTCCAACACCATGTCGCCATGCCGGCGGTCGCCGTAGTCGCGCCGCCGCCCGCGCTCACGCTTGCCGGCACCGCGCCGCCGAGCCTCTCCACCCGCTTCACGCCGCTCGGCGCATTTCCGTCCGGCCGTCCCAGAGCTCCGCCCGCCGTTTCCTGATCGCTGTCAGTCCTGATCGCGCATTCGCCGCACCCGTCGAGGGGGCCCGCGATCGCCTGTTCCATGCATCAAGGAAACGTTCATGTTCAACTTCGTCCTGCGAAGGCTGCCCTCTTGCGCCCGCCGCGGCGCGCGCGGCATTCCACCGCGCTTTTCGCGTGGCTTTTTGCCTGGCTTCTCGCTTCAATTGCTGCCCCAGTCGCTGTTCCCGGCCTGTTTGCCCGCTATCGTTCCAGCGGTCGTGCCGGCTCTGCTCGCCTCGCCCGCTCATGCGCAGAGCGCGAGCGCCGAAACCACGCTGCCTGTGGTCAGCGTCAGTGCGAATGCGCTCGCCGCGCCGCGCGCCGTCGATCCCAACCTGCCGGCCTCGGTCGAAACGGTCACCCCCGAGCAGTTCGGCAACTGGAACGTCGTCAATACGGAAGACGTGCTGAAGTACATGCCGAACCTCGCCGTGCGCAAGCGTTTTATCGGCGATCTGAATTCGATCATCGCCGTGCGCGGCACCAGCAACACGCAAAGCGCTCGCGGTCTCGTCTACGCGGACGGTCTGCTGCTCAGCAATCTGCTCGGCAGCAGTTATTCGTTTCCACCGCGCTGGTCGATGGTGTTTCCCGACGAGATCCAGCAGGTCGACGTGATCTACGGGCCGTTTTCCGCGCTCTATCCGGGCAATTCACTCGGCGCGACCGTGTTGATCAGCACACGCATGCCGAAACAGTTCGAAGTGACCGCCGACGTCAAAGGCTTCACCCAGCACTTCAGCCTGTTCGGCGTGAATCAGAACTTCAACGGCAGCGAAGCAAGCGCGACGATCGGCGACCGGGTCGGCAAGTTCTCGTATCTGCTGGGTGTGAATCACCTGGAGAACACCAGCCAGCCGCTGCAATTCGCCACGCTAGCGAAATCCAGCACGCCCGCCAAAGCCGGCGACACGCCCGTCACCGGCGCGTACTTCTACAACAACCAGACCAATACGCCGACAGCGGTGCTCGGCGTGAACGGCGAAGGCATCGAACATACGGTGCAGGACCAGTTCAAGCTGAAGATGCAGTACGACTTCACGCCGACACTGCAAGGCGGCTTCACGCTCGGCTATTGGCATCAGACCTATAACAGCCAGACATCGACCTTTCTGCGCGATGCGAACGGCAATCCGGTCTACAGCGGCAAAGTTGCGATCGACGGCTATGAATACACGATTCCCGCGTCCGCACTCGCTCCGAGTCTCGGCCATAGCGAGAACTGGCTGTACGGCGTGTCGCTGAAAACGCGCAATGCCACCGGCTGGAATGGCGAGGCAATCGCTTCGTACTACGACATCGGCAACAGCGTGGCGCGCACCGCGAATTCCGGCGCGCCGGGCAACGGTCCCGGCACCGTGATCTTCGGCGACGGCACCGGCTGGAAAACGCTCGATCTGCGCAGCACCTATACGCCCGCGACGAATCAGGCGGGGCTCGCGAATCACGCGCTGAGCTTCGGCTACCACTACGACAACTACTTTCTCGACAACGAGAGCTACAACACGTTGAACTGGCGCGACGGCGCGGCTACGTCGTTCGCCAATGCGTTCGCCGGCAAGACCCAAACCCAGGCGCTCTACGTGCAGGACGCATGGCGCTTCCTGCCGCGCTGGAAGCTCGTCTACGGCGTGCGTTACGAAGACTGGCAGGCCTATGGCGGGTCGCAGTCGCTGGCCGGCACTACGCTCGCCTACAGCGACGTGAGCCAGCATCACTTCTCGCCGAAAGCCTCCTTGTCGTTCGACGTCACCGACGACCTGACCTTGCGTGCGTCCATTGGCCGCGCGTACCGCTTTCCGACAGTGAGCGAACTGTTCCAGGGAAAAATCAACGGCTCCACGATCGTCAATAACAATCCGAATCTGCAGCCCGAAGACGATCTCTCCAAAGAACTGACCGCCGAATGGGCGCACTGGAACGGCGTGTTCCGCCTCTCGCTGTTTCAGGACGACGTGAAGAACACGATCTTCAGCCAGACCGATACGACCGTGATTCCCAACGTCACCAACTTCCAGAACATCGGCAAAGTCCGTTCACGTGGCGTGGAAACGAGCTATTCAGGTGAGGACGTGCTGATGCGCGGCCTCGACCTGCTGGCGAGCGTGGCCTACACGCAGTCGAAGATTCTCGCCAACGCGCAGAACCCCGCCACGGTCGGCAAGTATTTCTACCGGATTCCGCTATGGCGCGTGGATCTCGCCGCGACGTATCACTTCGACGAACGTGCGGCGTTCACACTTGCCGCGCGCTATTCGGGGCGTCAGTACAACACGCTCACCAATACCGACACGAATCCGGATGTGTTCGGCGGCACCAGTTCGTACACGGTGGCCGATGCGAAATTCACCTACAAGCCGACGAAGCTGAGTGAAGTCGGCATCGGCGTCGACAACCTGTTCGACGCCCGCTACTTCGTCTATCACCCGTATCCCGGCCGCACCTTCTACGTGGAAGCGAAGCTGCGCATGTGAGCGCGCTGGACCCGCCGCACGCCCAGGTGTGCGGTTCGAACCGATCGATTCATTTTTTGCTCCAGGAGGATTTCATGTCCACCACCATCACCACCGAGCGGCCACGTGTCACGCCGGCGGCCGGCGCGGCCAACCCGGGCTACCGCACGCTCTGGCGCTGGCACTTTTATGCAGGCCTCTTCGTGATGCCGTTTCTGGTCGTGCTCGCGATCACCGGCACGCTGTATTGCTTCCAGCCACAAATCGAACCGTTGCTTTATCCGGAGCGTCTGGTCGTCGCACCGCAGGCCGTGCCCAGGCTGCCCGCGGAAGCGCTGCTTGCCAACGCGCGGTCGGCCATGCCGCCGAGCGCGACCGCGGTGAGCGCCGTCGTCGCGAGCGACCCGCGGCGCAGCGCGGAATTCGTCTTCCGTCTCGCGGACGGCGATAAACAGAGCGTCTATGTGAACCCCTACACCGGCGTGGTGCTGGGCACATTGAGCGTCGAACAGCGCTTCATGCAAGTGGACCGCATGCTTCACCGCAAGCTGCTGCTCGGCAAACCCGGCGAACTGCTCATGGAACTCGCCGCATGCTGGACGCTCGTGATGATCGGCACCGGCATCGCACTGTGGTGGCCGCGTGAAAAAACCACGGCTCGCCAAGCACTGTTGCCGCGTTTCGCTTTGAAAGGTCGCGCGCTGTGGAAGAACGTTCACGCCGTGATGGGCATCTGGCTCGCGCTCGGCGCACTGGCGTTCGTATTGACGGGGCTGCCCTGGACGGGTTCTTGGGGCAAGCAGTTCAAGGCGCTCGCGAGCGCGGCGAATCTCGGCGCGCCGCCGGGCTCCTGGGGTGGTCTGGCGTTGCATTCGACACTGCCCGGCGCGGTCGGCCTGCAAGCCGCCCAAGCGGATACGCGTACGCAGAACGCGGCACATGACGAACATGCCGAGCATACCGGCCACACGGGCCACCACGGAGCCGCAGCCGACACGGACTCGATGCCCGGCATGGTGATGGACGACCTGCCTCTGCCGCTCACGCCCTGGGCCGTCGGCAACACGCCGGTGCCCAATTCCGTCTCCGCCGATGCTCGCCCGGCGCATCCGCTGCCGCTTGGACGCGTGATCGCGCTCGCCGCATCGCTCGGTTTGACGGAGGGCTACAACATCGTGCTGCCGGCCGCCGCGACCGGCGTCTACACCATCTCGTACTTTCCGGGCGACCCGAAAGACGAGCGCACGCTGTACATCGACCAATACAGCGGTGCGATCCTGAAGGACATTCGCTATAGCGATTACGGCGCGGTGTCGAAGGCGGTCTCGTACGGCACATCGCTGCATATGGGCCGCTATTTCGGTCTCGCCAATCAGTTGCTGTGCGCCGCCATTTCCCTCGGGCTGGCGGCGATGGCCGTTACCGGGTGCGTGATGTGGTGGAAGCGCCGGCCGCAACGCTCGCTCGGCGCGCCCTCGCGCGAACGGGCCGCACCGCCCATGCGCGGCTGGAAAACCGGCCTCGTTCTGCTCGGCGTGGTCTTCCCATTGATGGGCGCCACGCTGCTCGCCGTGTGGCTCGCGGATCGCGCGATATTCGGCCGTGCTGCGCGACACGTCCCCGCCACCCAGACAGAGCGGGCGGGAAACTGAGCTAGCGCTTGTGATGCATCACTGTCGAGTCCGCGCCGAAACCCGTCCAGCGTGACGGATTCGCGCGGCTCGACTAGAACACGCCCGGAATCACGCGGTAATGCACGCGAGCCTTGTAGTTCCGATACCCTTCGTCCGCGGAAAGCAGTTGCTCCTCGCGCACGATGCGCCCCACCTGCAACGCGAACTCGCAGCCATATACCAGCAGGTTTTGCAGACCGAAATTCACCAGCAGAAAACCGATGTCGGTGATGAAGTAGCCGAGGTACATAGGATGACGCACGAAGCGATAGGCGCCCCGCGATACGACGCCGCGGTTGGCCGGCAAGATGCCGAACGAGCGGCGCAGCGACGCCTTGGCGAACAGTTGCCAGAAAATCCCCAGCAGTTGCAGCGCCGCGCCGACGGTCTCCGGCACGAGCTGCGTGCCGGGGGCGAGACGCACGGCCAGGAAGTAGTAGGTGCCGCCCATCGAACACATGAAGGCAACGGGACGCCAGTCGCGCTTCATGGGCACCCGCGAGAAAAGCGACAAGCCCACCGTGAAGCACTCCGCCACCACGAGTAACAACAGCGTGATGCGCGACGGCGCAGCGCGCCATTGCACGATCGCGGCATAGGCGAACACGCTCAGCATGAGCGCGGTGCCCACGCGCGCGGCCACTTCCAGAACGGCGTGGCGCAGGCCGACCGCGTTGCTCGCACTGGCGGGCACGGAGTTCGTCGTTAAGGCGCCTTCCGTGCTGACGGCGAGAGGCAGATCTTGCAAAGATGTCGTCGGTGTCATGGCGCGCTCACTTGGAAATACGCAGGATTTGCGAAGCCAGTTGCGAAAAGCACGGCTTCAGATCGGCCGGCGTCGCGGCGTAGCAATACACGCCGACCGGCTGTTTCGGGTTATAGCAACGCGATAGCGAGTCGGCCGTGTTGGCCATGCACTTGAGCACGTCCTGGCCGAGTTCGTTGTCCGGACCGGCGGGCTGCACGAGTTCAGGTCCGTAGCCGAGCGTGAATACGTAAGTGCCTTCATCACGCGCCGCCGAGGCCATCGCTTCGAGCAGATTGCGCGACGCGCGGTTCACATTCACGTAAGTGATATTCCCGTTCGGCACGGCACGCGGCGCGGTCACGGGCCAGACCGGGAAGGTCTGTTCGTTGACGTTGTGCGCGTTGTACCACTTCGGCATGGCGGTCACGAGCGAGGTCACGTTGCTCTGGAAGCACGGCGAGCCGAGCTTCTGGTTGAGCGCATTCATGTTGTACAGCCCCGACATCGTGCCCGCGCTGTCCGGGCTGGCAATCGTGCCGGCGGTGTTGTTGCAGCCGCTCTGATTGGTCTTGAAGAACGAGGAAAAACTGTTCGGCGCGCCGTCCGAGAAGAACACGATCACCCGCAAACTGGACGGTTGCGTAATGACCGTATTCAACTGATTGCGCGCGTTCCAGATCGCTTCGGCCGAATTGGTGCTGCCGTTGAACGTGTATTTGTTGATGTCGGCGGTCATCGTCGTGCGATCGAAGCCGCGCGTATTGCCGTTGAACGGCACATCGACCACGGTGCCGTAGGCGAAATGCATCAGCGCAACACGATCATTGGTCACGTCGAAATTATTGAGGAACGCCACCGCATTCGCGCGTACCGCGGCCGGCACGCCGGAGGTGTTCAGCGAACCGGTCGTATCGATCACGAACGCCATATCCAAGGTCTTGCGAATCGCCTGCGAAGTCGAACTCACATTCATCACGTTGAAGCCCAGAACCTTCGTGAAACTCACCGGCATGCTCGCCTGCGCGGTCATACCGATCGTCACGGTTCCGGCGTTGAACACGATCGACGGCGTACCCACCGTCACACTCGAGCCAAGAAACCCCGCCGGATAGTTCGCCGCGAAGAAAGCCGTTGCCGCCTGCTGCGCGTTGCTGGTCTGCTCCGTCTGGTTGGCGCCGCGCGTGACCGCCTCGCCGGCCGCGATCACCGCGCCGTCGGTGGCGGCATCGAGCCGCGCCTTGATCATGTAGCCGAGGCCGGAATCCACCGCGAGGCCGAGAATGCCCAGCAACGCAATCAGCGACACCGCCACGATGATGCTGACCGATCCCCTCTGCCGTCTTCTGAATGCCGCTGTTGTTTTCATTGCTTCCCCCGAACCTGCATTTTTTATTTGCCCCCGGCTTTTCGCCGGGTTAGAACACCGTCATTGCGTAGAGATTCGGTGAGAGCGCGGGCGTCCTGATGCCGCCGCCGAGATTCAGCGAACCGATCAGCGGCGTTTGCAGATAGAACGCCTCGACGACGTAAGCGATCTGGCCATCGGAGAGCTTGCCCTGAAGCAGGTTCACCACCGGCGACGAAGTGCCCGCCGCCGGAATGCCGCTGCAACTGCCGGTGCCGTCGGTCGCCCAGCGCGTGCCGCTGCTGCCGCAGCTCCACAACTGGCTCGCCGGATAGTAGTTGCCGCCGTTCCAGCGATATTGCGCGACCACCACGCCAGTGCAGTTATTGCCGCTGCTGTCGCAGTTGTTGTTGCCCATGACCTCGGTAATGTAGATCATGCCGTGCGCGGTCATGTTCAGCGGCGGCGTGGTCGCGCTCAGCGAGGACATGATGGTCTGCATCGGGTAGGTGAGCGACGCGCGCGAGGACAGGCTCGCGCCTTCGCGGCTCACGTTGATCAGGATCATCTGCGCCTGGATGTTGCGCGCAATGTCGTACACCGGCAGCGCGAGCGCCACGAGTATCGGCAGCAACAGCGCCATTTCCACGCTGACGATGCCTTTGGACGCGCGGCGGCTGGTTCGCAAGGAGCGTGTGCGCATGTCAGAACCCCTCGTTGCGCATCGTCGCCGCGACGCTGAAGCTGAACTTGCCGTTGGCGAAGAACGGCTTGACCAGCGGCGTGAGCAGCGGCCAGATGCAGTTGATCTGCAGCACCACGATGTCGCCGGGACTGCCGAACATGCCGGTGCTGTAACTCGTCTGCGTGTTGTAGGTCTGGCTCGCGCCGTTGATGGTGATCACGTAAGTGGGCGAGACGAGCGAATAGAGACCCATCGAGCTGTTCTTGATCTCCTGCACTACCGCCAGATAACGCTGCTGGTTGGTCGCGTTCGGATCGAGGTTGCTTTGCCCCGTCACCGAATAACGCGCGCCTTCCCGCACCGCGTATTGCATGGTCAGATTCACCCACAGCGCGATGCCCAGATCAATGGCGATGCATAGCAGCAGAAACAGCAGCGGCGCGACCAACGCGAATTCGACCGTGGCCACGCCGCGCTGCTTGCGCGTGAGTCCGCGCTGGCCCGTGCGTGCCCGCGCGTCAAGGGTGGCATTCCGGCGAGCGGCTTTCATTTCGTCTCCTTGTCCAGCACCGGTACCGGCTTGCCGGTGAGCCCCGCGGCGCGTTCGGCGTGCAGGCGCAGCGGCCAGCAGAGCGCGTCCAGCAGCGAGCGCGGCTGCGCGCCGTCGTCGAGACCGGTGGCCGGCCACTCTTCTCTGGCCGGCACCCATTGC
The DNA here is from genome assembly GCF_900104795.1 of Burkholderia sp. WP9. Lineage (NCBI taxonomy): Bacteria > Pseudomonadati > Pseudomonadota > Betaproteobacteria > Burkholderiales > Burkholderiaceae > Burkholderia > Burkholderia sp. WP9. Next base: position 2,861,754 of record NZ_FNTG01000002.1, on the reverse strand, counting down.
GTGTCGAACAGGTGGTCCCAAAGCGGCAGCAGCTGCGTAAAGTTATGGTTGAAATGTTCGGTGCGGTTCGAGTGATGCAGCCGGTGATATTGCGGATTGTTGACCCACGTGATGCAGCGGCCCAGATCGATCCGCAGGTTCATGTGCGCGAAATAATTGCCGAACATGAACACGATAGAAGTCGAGCCGACGATCCACGGTTCGACCTTGAACAGCACGCCGACCAGCGGATAGAGCAGACAGCCCCGAATGAGGGATTCGACCCAGTGGTGCCGCCACGTGACCGTGATATTGAATTCGACCGCGCTATGGTGCAGCGAATGCAGTTTCCACAGCACGGGCCACGTGTGTTGCAGGCGGTGAAACGCGTATTCGAGCACGTCGAGGGTCAGCAACACGATCACGAACGAAGCCAAGGCGCCCAAGCCATGCGAGTTCAGCACCACGAGGCCGCCGCCGAGCGCGTTCACGATCGCGATACTCGCCGCCGCCGTCAACGGCTTCAGGGCTTCCTGGATCGCCAGATACACGCCCGCATAGGTCACGTTGAAACGCTGGCCGGCGCGCGATTGCAGCATCGCGGCGGGCCAGCGCCTTTCCAGCGCCGCGCCGGCGGCCATCATCAGCAGCCCGAGTGCGTAGATGCGCAGCCACAGGCTAGCGTGGTGCAGGAGCTCAGGAAACGGGCTGGATGCGAACATGTCATTCCCCGGTGAAGGCCTGGCGTTCAACCGCCCGTCATGCCGTGAATGGCCGGGAACAGCTGGCGCACGATCTGGATCGCCGACGGACCGATCAGCACGGTCAGCAGCGTCGGAAAGATAAAAAACATCAGCGGAAACAGAAGCTTCAAGGCGATCTTGGCAGCCTGTTCCTCCGCGCGCAAGCGGCGTTTGGTGCGCAGATTGTCGGTATAGACACGCAGCGAATCGCCCACGCTGGTGCCGAAGCGATCCGCCTGGATCAACATCGCGGCGAGCGTGTCGATATCTTCCACGCCGGTGCGCAGCGACAGGTTGCGCAACGCCTTGTCGCGGCCCGAGCCGGCGCGCAGCTCCAGCAGCACCATGTCGAATTCGTCTCTGAGCGCGTGGCTCTTCACGCCGATTTCCTGAGTGACGCGCATCATCGCCGCGTCGAGGCCGAGGCCCGCTTCCACGCAGACGGTCATCAGATCGAGTGCGTCGGGCAAATCTTCGAACAGCTTGCGCTGACGGCTTTCGACGAGGCGCGTCATCACGAGATTCGGCAGATAGAAGCCGAGCGCCGACGCGCAGAGCACCGCGAGCAGCAGATACATACGTTGATCGGCGTCGAAGGCGTTGCCGAGAAAGATCAGCGCGATGGCAGGCAGCACGAGCGCCAGCACTGTCTTGGCGGCGAAGTACAACGCCGGCGCGGAGGGCGTGCGGATGCCCGCGTTTGCGAAGCGCAGACGCAGCGCCGACTTGTCCCAGTCCTCTTTCGGCAGCGACAGTTTGGCAACCCGCTCCGACAGCTTCGTGACGGTCTCGACCCAGTTCTTCTGCGCGCCGGCATCGGCTTCGACGGGAACGCCTGGCTGCCCGAGTTCCTCGATGCGCCGTTGCACGGGGTCGGGGCGCAGCAGTGTCATCGCCTTCAGCGCCGCGCCGAACACGATCAGGAACATCACCCCCAGCATCACGATCTGTTCTATTTTCATGGTCTGCGGGCCCAGCCCGCGCTCCTCGTGTCGAAACCGCGGGTCTAGATATGGATGCGCACGACTTTGCGCATCCACAAGATGCCGAACAGCATCATGGTGATCGCCACGCCGGCGAGTTGCACGCCGGCCGGATCCTTCCAGAACACGCTGATGTAGCCTGGATTGAGGGCTGTCAGCAGTGCCAGAAGCGCGAACGGCAACACGGCGAGCACCCATGCCGACAGGCGCCCTTCCGCGGACAGCACGCGCACCTTGCCGAGCAGCTTGAGCCGCTCGCGAATGATGCTGCTGATGGACCCGAGGATCTCCGCCAGATTGCCGCCCGCCTCACGCTGGATCAGCACGGCGATCACGAAGTAGCGCAGATCCTCGACCGGCACGCGGCTCACCATGTTCAGGAGCGCGTCGTTCATCGACACGCCGTAGTTGATCTCGTCGAACACCAGCGCGAATTCGCCGCCGAGCGGCTCGGGCAGCTCCTGGCCGACCATGCCGAGCGCGGCCGGAAAGGAGTGCCCGGCGCGCAGTGCGCGAGCGATCAGATCCGCTGCGTCGGGCAACTGGCGCTCGAGTTGCCGCACGCGTTTGGCGCGTTTGCGGCGCAGAACCATGGTCGGCAGCAGGCCGGCCAGCGCGGCGAACGCACCCAACACCAGCGCGGGCGTGTGCAGCACGAAGCCGACGAAGGCGCCCGCGGCCGCGCACAGCAGCGTGTAAGTGATGAAGCGCGCCACCGACCACTTCAACCCGGACTGCTGCAACTGCCGGTCGAGCGCATGCACGCGCGGCATGCGCAGCAGCAGGCTTGTAATGAACGGCGATTCGCTCAGCATGCGCTGCTTGAGGATCGAGAGCTGTTGGCTGCTCACGTTGCCGCCCGCCGAAAGCGCGCGAATGCGCTCATCCATGCGCTTGACGCTCGTGCCGTGATGGCTGCTCCAGAACAGATAAATGCCCTCGATGGCCAGCACGACCGCGAGAAACGCGAGCACCGCAAAGCCGATAAACGACGTGTTCATGTGCCTCTCCTCAAACCCATTGCGCGCTCATACTTCGAAACGCCGTGCCGGATCGAACATCTGGTCCGGCAGCACGATGCCGAAGCCCGCCAGCCGTTCGCAGAATTTCGGCCGCACGCCGCTCGCGCAGAAATAGCCCTTGATCAGGCCGTTTTCGTCGACGCCGGTGCGCTTGAACGTAAAAATCTCCTGCATGTTGATGATGTCGCCTTCCATGCCGGTGACTTCCTGAATGCTCATCAGCTTGCGGCGGCCGTCGGTCAGACGCGAAGCCTGCACCACCACCGTGATCGCCGACGCGATCTGCTGGCGGATCGCCTTGATCGGCATCGTCAGGCCGGCCATGCCGACCATGTTCTCCAGACGCGTGAGCGCGTCGCGCGGCGTGTTCGCGTGCAGCGTCGCCATCGAACCTTCGTGGCCGGTGTTCATCGCATGCAGCATGTCGAGCGCTTCGGCGCCGCGCACTTCGCCGAGCACGATACGGTCCGGGCGCATCCGCAGCGCGTTGCGCACCAGCGAGCGCTGCGAGATTTCGCCCTTGCCTTCGATATTCGGCGGCCGCGTCTCGAGGCGCAGCACGTGCTGTTGACGCATCTGCAATTCGGCCGCGTCTTCGATCGTCACGACCCGCTCGTCCTCGGGAATGAAGCCGGAGAGCAAATTGAGCAGCGTGGTCTTGCCGCTGCCCGTGCCGCCCGAAATCAGCACGTTCAGCTTCGCCTTGATCAGCGCTTCGAGCAGTTGCGCCATGGCGGGCGTGAAGCTCTGGTTGTTCACCATGTCGGTGACGGTGAGCGGATTCACCGCGAAGCGGCGAATCGACACCAGCGGTCCGTCGATCGCGGACGGCGGAATGATCGCGTTGACCCGCGAACCGTCGGGCAGGCGCGCGTCGACCATCGGCGTGGATTCGTCAATGCGGCGGCCCACGCGCGAAACGATGCGCTCGATGATCTTCATCAGATGGGCGTCGTCGTAGAAGGTCACGTCGGTGTGTTCGAGGCGTCCGCGCCGTTCCACGTACACGTGTTGCGACGTGTTCACCAGAATGTCGGAGATGGTCGGATCGTTGAGCAAGGGTTCGAGCGGACCGAGGCCGACCATTTCGTCGTGCACGTCCTGCGCGAGACGGCGGCGCTCGAGTTCGTTCATCGGAATCTTGTCTTCGTCGACGATCCGCTCCACCAGTTGCGCGAGCTCACGTTTGATCTGCTCGGGCGAGAGCCGTTGCAGCTTGTCGAGCTCCACCCGGTCGATGATCGCCTGATGAATATTCATCTTGAGCTGCTGATACGCGCGCCGCGCCGCGAGACTTTCGGCGGCCGCGCCGGCGGCTGCCGCGGGACTGGCGCTGTCGAACGGCAGGGTGCCGCTCTGGATCATCAACTGTTCGCGCAATGACATGGTGCTCTCCGCATTCTTTTCGATGACTGCCGGGCTTGAACGCATTCAGGCGCGGCGTCCAGACTTCAGTGTCCGGGCTTCAGTTGCGGCGGCGAATTCGGCCGGCCGGGGAACAGGCGTCCGAGCACGCTCTTGCGCGCCACCACCGGCAACGGCCACAGCAGCGCGGCCAGTTGCGAGATGCCCTGGGCGAGCGCGCCGCCCTTCGCGCCGGTGACGAGCGGCACGCCGTGATTCAACGCCTCGGTCGCCTGCTTTTCGTCGCGCGGCAGGTGATGCGCGACCTTTGCGCCGAATGTTTCTTCGAGCGTCGCCAGGTCGATGCGCGCGTTCTTGTCGTACTGGTTGACGATCAACTTCACCTTGCTCGGCGGATAGCCGAGCTCCTTGAAGATGTCGAGCATGCGGCGGCCCGCGTGGAGGTACAGAATGTTCTGCCGCACCACCATGCAGATCGAGTCGCTGTGGTCGAGCGCGTGGATCGCGAGCGGGTTGATGTTCTGGCCGACGTCGATCAGCACCGCATCGTATTGCTCGCGCACCAGCGCGAGAATCCGTTCGAGATGCGCGGCGCGCAATTCGCCCGACTTGACCGGATCACCCGCGCCGGCCAGCACGTCGAGATTCGCGTGTACGTGCATCACGCAGGCTTCGAAGAACGCGGCGTCGAGCCGGTCGATCTGCAAGCACAGATCCGCGAGCGTGGCGGGCGGCGCCTTGTCGGCGACCAGCAGGCTCGCATCGGCGAATTGCTGGTTCAGATCGATCAACAGCACGCGCTTGTCGCGCAAGCTGGCCAGTGCATAAGCGAGATTCACGGCAATCAGGGTCGTGCCGCTGCCGCCCTTGCAGGAGGTGAACGACACCACGCGTCCGTCGCGGCGCACGCCGGCGTGTTTCTTCGCCGAGACGTGGGCGAGCGCGTCGGCGATCTCGCTGTCGTCGAGCGGCCAGGAGAGCACGTGCCGCACGCCCACGCGCATCGCCGCCATCAGCAGCGTGGTTGAAGGCGACGGCGTGACCAGCATGCAATGCAGGTTCGGCAGGTGCGACAGCACCTCCTCGACGCCGCTCAGATCGCGCGGCGTGAGGTCGGCGTCGTCGACGATCAGCAGATCGGCGCTCTTGATCGTCGCGGCGTGCACGCGCAACTGCTTCGCCGTCCCGTGCAGCGTACGCAGACGAAACGCAATGCCGCTTGCTTCGAGACGCGCTGCAATCTGCGGCGCGCGCTCGGCGCTGGACGAAATCAGAAGGGTGTCGATCATGGTGAGTCTCCACTGGCGCCAAACCGGGCCGCCTGGTTGTGCTGCTTCAATACGAGCTCGATGAGCCGATGCCGATCGTGAAGTTATTGGTCGGCGCGGGCGGCGCCGTGAACGACTTGGCGTAGCTCTTCTGCGCCGCGGCGGCCGCCTTGCCGTCGATACCCGCGACCGGATCGGTGTTCGCCGAGGCGTTCGGATTGAGCGTCTGCATTTCCTTGATCTGGTTGACCGAGTCGCCGAACGTCGCGTCCCAGTGCGGCGTGGAGCTCAGGCAGCCGGCGAGCGCGGCGCTCAAGCCGGCGCACAGTGCCGTGCGGATCAGAGTCTTGGTGGTGGTCATGTCGATCTCCGGTAGGCCGCGCATTACTGCGAGGCGTGTGAGTCGCTGGTTTCCGGCGAGGCCGGGAGCACAGCCACGGATGCGGCCGCGCTCGGAGCGGGAGCCGGTGCGGGAACAGGCGCGGGTGCCGGTGCTTGAGCCGGCGCCGGTGCCGACGCCCCCGCGGCCGGCGCGGCGCGCTTCGTGCCTTCCATATGGCCGGTCAGGTACACGTTCGCCTCGCTGGCGTCGGTGAAGCCGTCGGTCGGCAGCGGATAGTGCTGCGGCAGCGGTTTGGCGAGACGCGGCGTCACGACGAACACCAGTTCGGTCTTGTCCTGCTCGTAGCTCGTGCTGCGAAACAGTGCGCCGAGCACGGGCAATTCCGCGGCGCCCGGCAGACCTTTGATCGAGCCCGTCACGTTGCTCTTCAGAAGGCCGCCAATCGCGAAGCTCTGGCCGTCGAACACCTGCAGCGTGGTGGAAGCGCGGCGCGTGGTGATGAGCGGCAGGATCGAGGTGGTGTTCGAGTTGCCGGCGCTGACCACCACGCCCGTGGACGACAGTTCGGAGACTTCCGGCGACACCTTCAGGTTGATACGTCCGCCTTCCAGCACGGTCGGCGTGAAAGTCAGGCCGACACCGTACTGCTCTTCCTGCAGAACGATGGTGGTGCCGCCCGAGCCGTTGCTTTGCGGCACCGGAATATAGACCTTGCCGCCCGCGAGGAAACTCGCTTCCTGGCCGCTGATCGCCATCAGATTCGGCTCGGCGAGGATCTTCACGAGCTGGTCGGTTTTCTGCGCGTCGATGGCCATCTTGAGCGGCGCGTTGTTCGCTTTCGATGCGGTCAGCGCGCTCAGCCCGCCCGACAGGTAATCGGCCAGCAAGCCGAAGCTCCAGCTGCCGATACCGCCGTTGATGTTGGCCGCCACGCCGAGCTGGTCGATCAGCGTCTTCGAGACTTCGGCGACCTTCACTTCGAGCATGACCTGCTGCGGCGCGGCCACATGCATCATATTGATGATCCGCTCGCCGCTCGCGCTGCCGAGCGACGGCGCCGGCATGCCCATGGCGCGCGGCGCGGCGCCGACCGGCAACGGGCCGCTGCCCATCGGCGCGGCGCCTTGCAATGCGGTGGTCGGACGCGCCACGAAGGCGCGCGCCAGTTCGAGCACGCGTTCGGCCTTGACCGCGTCGGAGACCGTGCCGGTCAGCACGAGTGTGTCGGCGGCGGCCTTCACCTGAATGCCGGTTTCCTCGGGCATCAGCGCGGCCAGCGTTTGTTGCAGGCCGCCCGGATCCGCGCCGACGCTCACGTCGATGATCGTGCAGGAGCCGCTGCGGCCTTGCACGATCATGTTGGTGGTGCCCACATCGGAGCCGAGCAGATAAAGCGTTTGCGGGGACACGAGCATGGCCTGCACGATCGACGGATTGCCGACGGTGCGGCTCTTCACCGGTTCGCGCACATCGACCATGGCGGATTTGCCGACCGGGATCGTCACCGAGCTATGTTCGGCGACCGGGCCGCTGCAATTCGGTCCGCGGCCGCCTTGCTGCGCGCCGCCGGACGAAGCGCCGGGGCTCATGCCGTTGGCGGCGATGGTCAGACGCACGGAACCGTTCGAGGCCACCGTGAGCGGCACGTCGGGCAAGCCAGGCACACCCGCTGCGGCGTTCTGACCGGCCGCTTGCGCCACCGGCAGCATGGTCAGATACATGCCGAGCAGCACACCGGTGCAAGCTTCGGCGATCCGGGTGCGGCCCCGTGGCGAGCGCGAATTCGCTTCGCGTGGGCCGAGCGGGTGCTGCGGCGCGTTGGCGCGCTGAGTCGTTCTGGCGTTCATGTCCTACCCCCGTTATGTGCCGCATTTTTTTGCGTGCTGGTCTGGATGTCAGTCACGCATCGGTCACGGCTTGCAGGCTCGAGCCTGTCAAAAACATTCTTGTCTTGCGTCGGCGCCGTCGAGCACCCGCACACAGTTGGACGGTGCGCGCGCCACGACTTTGCGCACGATGTGCACCGGCTTCGGTTCGGGCGCGGGCGCCACGGCGACCGGCGTTTGCAGCAGGCTGGCCTTGGTCGCGCCGGCGGTGTCGATCGCCTTAGGATCGATCTGGTTGCGCAGCACGAGAGAAAGCGTGCCGATGCTGCGTGCGAGGTCGATCTTCTCGGCCTGCTCCGGCGAGACTTCGAGCGTCACCGCGTCGACCACCTTCGGCTTGGTCTCGTCGCGGCCCACTTCCTGCGCGACAGCCAGCACGAGAATCTTTTCGAGCACGATCTTCGAGATGTTCTGATCTCGCGTTGCGCCAGGATCGCGGCCATCCTTCTGCGTGTTGACGATGATGTCGACGTAATTGCCCGGCAGCGCGAAACCCGCCACGCCGATCACGTCGTTCACGCGCACCGTGATGGCGCGCTTGCCTTCGCCGATCACCGCCGAGAGGCCGCCGAGCGTGCCGACCGGCGTGAGCTTCGCCTCGAGAATCGGCTCGCCATGCAGCAGGCTTTCCTTCAGCACGCGGCCGTCGAGTTTTTGAATGTCGGTGAAAGAACCGGGCGGCACGCTATTGGACGGCCAGTCGGTGAGCTTGAGGAAATCCGGGCCGATCCGTTGACCGAGATTGATGTCGGATGCCGCCACCACGACTTTGGTCGTGGCATTCGACGACTGCGAGACCATCCAGCGCGAGGCGAACACCACGGCGGTGAGGCCCGCCAGCGTCGCGATCAGCAGCATCGTTACAGCGCGCGCGTTTTTCATTTTCAACCCCCGAATTGTGTCCTGCCCTGGCACGCGTCACACGCTTGCGAACAACACGCATGCGCTGCCTATTGCTATTGCAACCCCGTACGGCATGGTCCCCGTCGCACTGCTTTCAGCCACACTGCCCGACCTGCGCAGCGCGCCGTTTCCCGGCGTCGCGCAGTCGATCAGCAGTGCCGCTATTCCACCGAGTCCGGCGCGCATCTGGCGGCGCCGCAACCATATGGCGAGCGACCCGATTCCACCGATCACACAGGTCGCCAAACCGATTTCGAGTGCGCCGTAAGCGCCGCAGAAGGCGCCGATCGCCGCCATCAGCTTCACGTCGCCCGCGCCCAGCAGCCGCATAGCGTAGCCCGGCAGGAAAATCGCGCCGCCGGCCAGCATGCCGCCCAACCACATCGTCATTCCGTCGATACCGCCATGCGTGAACCATTGCACCGGTATCGCGACGATCAATCCAACCGCGACCAACCAGTTAGGAATCCGGCGCGTTTGCATGTCCCACAGTGCGGCGACGAGTACCAGCGCCAACACGCACGGCCCAACCGGAAAAGGAACCCCGTTCATTGCCCGCTCCGTTTCGAGGATCGAATTGCCCTTCTTTGCTGGAGTCGAATCGTTCGGCACGGGGCCGTCGCTACCCTGTCCCGAAGGACCGTCGAGCCAGGGCGAGCGATCGGCTTTGCGCCTGTTGCCGCGTCAGGCCGGGGCGACCACGCCGGCCAACGAGCCTGTGATGATGCCGAAAATAGCGCTCAACCGAGTGCCCAGCGCCGTAACGGCCACAACGATCGCCACTGCGATCAGGCCGGCCAGCAGGCCGTATTCGATCGCTGCCACACCGTCTTCTTCGCGCAGAAATTTCTGGATCACGTTCTTCATGCTAACCCCCGTAGAGTGAAAGTTGACTTCGGTTTATGCCGCCTGCAGCTGCCTGAAAACAGGCGTGCCGAAGTGGCGTTCAAGCCCGTCACGAGGACGGAAAAAGTGGCGAGGTCAGCGCTTTACGTCGTCACGATCACGAGTGGCCGATACCCCGTACCGATCACCCGTGTCGTTGTTTATCGACATCCGTTTTTCGTTGGCCCCGCCGCACCCCGTAAAACGCGTGGACTTCCCCGAACGCGATTCACGAAGACTGTTGCTGCTGCCGGGAGTTGTGTTGTCTGTGCATCTTGCTGCTTCTGGTTGCTGCTTCCCGGCGGCAACGTGTTTCGCTTTGTGACTCTCTATTTGCAACGGCTGTGCCATGAGGCCTCAAAGCCTTGCGGGGCAACGGTTGGAGGTTCGGCGCGGGGTGCTACGGCGAGTTCGCAACACGCGATGACTCGGATTTGAGACACGGACAGTGCGTTGGCGGAGGCTTCTCGTCAGACAAGACGGCGGCGTTTCCGGACGGTGGAAAACCCGTAGAGCCGTTGGCTGGCAATGGTTTGACGCATGCTCCGGTCAAATATGCCTACAACTTGACAGGTGAAGTAGCTTTTACTGTGCGCGGTCCGGCATGTTGCAAGCTTGAGACGGACGACTCGCGAGCGCGCGCATTGCGGCGGCTGCGCAAGCAATGTTGCGTGCTTTGCTATGCGCGGTTGCGCACATTGGATGATTGACGCCGCATTACCCCATCGTTCTCGCTGCGATGAAACGCGCGAATTCGATGCCGCGCGCGCAATATTTCGAGGATGCGGCGACAAACCCGTGAGCAGCGCGCAACGCCTTGCTGGTCAAGCTTGCCGCGGTGGTCCGCGGTCTTGCGCAGTGTCGTGGCTTTGCGCCAGATCAAGAAAGCCACCGGTCATCGCGCGCGAATTGACGAGCGGGACAGCTCGGTAGTGCAATGTGTCCGCTTTCATTCAGCGCTGCAAAGCGGGAACACAAGAACTCACCGCGCCCGCAACGCTCGCCCTGCGGTCCAAGCGCCTTCGCTTCGCGTGAGAGGCGTTGGACTCGAAGTACGTCCAGGCCCGAATCCGTCGATCAATGAACGTGCTGCACACTCGCAGCCAGCGCCGGCCTTCCCGGCAAAACAAGACTCGCCAGCAACGTGACCACCGAAGCGCCGATCACGTAATACGCGGGCGCCGCAAGCGACCCGGTCTCGCGGATCAGAACTGTCGCGAGCAACGGTGCAAATCCGCTGAACATCACCACCGCAACGTTATACGACAGCGCAATGCCGCTGAAACGGATCTGCACCGGAAAGTGATCGGCGAGGACCGACGCCCACGTACCGCTTGCCAGCGAAAACACCAGCGCTGCCAGCACGAAAAGCACGACGGGGTCGACCGTATGAGTGCTGAGCGCGACATAGAACGGATAGCTCAGCACGATTAGCAACAGGGCGGACAGGCGCAGCAGATGCCGGCGCGGAACTCTGTCGCCCAGCCAGCCCGCGAACAGCAGCCCAAACGAACTGACCACGAGGTACGCGTTCTGCGCGATGGCCGCCGCGCGCGGCGCATAGTGCAGCTGCTGAACCAGAAACGCCGGCATGTGCCCATACAGAATGCCATTGACGCCAGCCATCACCGCAATCGACATGACGCCGGCGAGCACGGCTCTGCTGTGATTGCGCAGCGTCTCACGAAACGGCTGCTTCGCGACGGCGCCTTGCATCTGCTCGAATTCAGGCGACTCGTCGAGATTGCGCCGCATCCAGTACGACACGATCCCGCACGCGCCGCCGAACAGAAACGCGATGCGCCAGCCGTATGCGGCGGCGTCGGCGCTGGAGAGAAACGTCTGCACGGCGAGGTTCACCAGCGTCGCCAGCAACACACCCACGTTGACCGCGCAGATGATGATCCCCGCAGCCAGACCGGCGCGCTCGGGCGCGGCCTCCACGGCATACGTGATGGCGCCGGGCATCTCGCCGCCCACGCAAAAGCCTTGCAACATGCGCAGCACGATGAGCAGGATCGACGCCGTGACACCCCAGCTCTGATAGTTGGGCAGCAGCCCCAGGCATATCGTGGCCGCCGTCACGACGACGATGGACACGAGGAACACCGGCCGGCGCCCATAGCGATCGCCCCAGCTGCTCAGGACGATGCCGCCGAGCGGACGGATCACATAGCCGATCGCAAGAACGGAAAACGAGAACAGCAAACTGATCACCGACGACGCGTTGGGAAAAAACTGTGCGGCGATGTAATGCGCGAAAAATCCGTAGACGATGAAATCGTAGAACTCCAGCGAGCCGCCGAGACTCGCGATGAGGATCATCTTCCACTGCGCGCGGGAAATGCCGCGAGACGCGGCGCGCTGCGCCGCCCTGACTTCGTGTTGGGTTGCTTCCATTGACTCCTCCGATATGAGTGTCTGGCTTCTACTGGCCAGTACGTATGTGACTGCCGGCAACACCTTCAAGCGTGTTCGGTCGGCAAAGCCGCGAACGCGTGCGACAGCAATGCCTGCAACGATGCATCGTCATGGGCCACGCCGTGTATGTAGCGATCCGGCCGGATGAGCACGGCGCTCGCGCCGATCTCCGCGAGCCACGCGCCGAGCGCCGCGGAGCCATCGGCGACAAGCGCCATGTCCGTGAGCGCCGCGAGTTCGGCGAGGCCGGGCTGGTCATGCAGGATTTGCGGTAATGCCACGAGCGCAAAGCGGTAGCCGACGGCGTCATCGAGCAGGCGTCCATCGGACAGTCGCGGCTGCGCGGCGATGCTGCCTGCCTGTGGCTGAGCGGGGCCGAGATGCGCGCCCTCGCCCAGCAGCGGCTGCGGAGTCACGAAAGCGCGGATCGCCCGGCTCGTTTCGCCGGCAGCGGCATCGGGATCGGCAGGGTGCGAAGGCGTGGTCTGGATTACCGCGCCAAGTTGCACGGCGGTCTCGATGAACTCGCGCACATGCGGCGAGCGTTCCGATTCGTAGGTATCGAGCAGCGTGTCGTTCGCTTCGCCATGAATCACCGCGGCGAGTTTCCACGCAAGGTTGCTCGCGTCGCGGATGCCGGCCGCCATGCCCTGCCCCATGAACGGCGGCGTCTGATGCGCGGCGTCGCCGGCGAGCAGCAGACGCTGGTTGCGCCAGCCCTTCGCCACCACCGAGTGAAACGTGTATACCGCTGAACGTTCGAGGGTGGCATCGGCCGGCGTCACCCAGCGAGCGAGCTTGTCCCACAGCCACTCGGGCGATGAAAGCTTCGACGTGTCGTCGCATGGCATGACCATCAGTTCCCACCTGCGACGATTGTTCGGCCCGCGTGTATAGGTGCTCGGCCGCGTGGGGTCGCAATACTGGATCGAGTAGTCGCCGAGGTCGGGACGCGGCTTGTCGAGCAACACATCCACGACGACCCAGCGCTCGTGCGATTTGAGATCGTCGAGTTCGGTGCCCATGAAGCGCCGCACGATGGAGCGCGCGCCATCGCAGCCCACCACGTAGCGCGCGGTGGCTCGTCCGAGCTTGCCCGTGCGGGTGTCTTCGAAGCGAAGCGCAACGCCGTGGGCGGTCTGATCGAGCGCGAAGGCTTCGTGCCGCAGGCGCACGTCGATGGTCGGCTGTTTCGCGAGCTGCGCACGCAGAGCGCGTTCGAGATCGGGCTGATGGAACTTGTAGCTCGCGCACCAGCCGAGCGGACCTACGCCGGTAGGCCGCTGCCAGTCGATCAGCAAGCGGCCGGCCGCGTCGACGAACTTCATGCCGGGTCCGACGAACAGGTTCGGCAGCAAGGTATCGGTGAGACCGATCGTCTGGAATACACGCATGCATTCCGCGTCGAAGTGCACGGCTCGCGGCAGCGCGAAAATGTCCTGGTCCCGTTCGAGCACCAGCACGCGCAAACCGTCGAGCGCGAGCAGGTTGGCGAGCGTGGCGCCGGTCGGGCCCAGGCCGATCACGGCGACGTCGTATTCGCAGGCGTCGGGGTTGGGGATTGGCTGTGACATGGATTTCCGCCTTCAATGATGGGCCGGCGCGGCGAACCCGCCAGCGCGCCGGCCGAACGCGCTCAGGCCTCGTCGGCGATCGGGTTGGACAGAATGCCGACGCGGTCCACTTCGACCTCCACCACGTCGCCCGCTTTCATGAAGAGCGGCGGATTGCGCTTCGCGCCCACGCCGCCCGGCGTGCCGGTCACGATCACGTCGCCGGGTGCGAGTGGCGTGAAGGTCGACAGATAGGCGATCTGTCTGGCGATGCCGTGAATCAGCATGTCGGTCGTGGCGCGTTGCACTTCCTGTCCGTTCAGGCGCGTGCTCAGGATCATCGTGGCATTGGGTTCGATCTCGTCGCTCGTCACCATCCACGGACCGAATGCGCCGGTGCGGTAGAAGTTCTTGCCCGGCCCCCACTGCCCGGTGTGGCGCTGCCAGTCGCGGATCGATCCGTCGTTGTAGCAGGCGTAGCCCGCTATGTGCTCCCACGCGTTCTGCTCGGCAATGCGCCGCCCGCCTTTGCCGACGATCACGGCAATCTCGCCTTCGTAGTCGAACTGCGTCGACTCGGGCGGCCGCAGCATCGGCTGGCCGGCGCCGACCTGCGAGGCCGGCACGCGCATGAAGATCACCGGGTTCTCGGTCGTCTCACGGTTGGTCTCTTTCACGTGCTCCGCATAGTTGAGGCCCACACAGAAAATCTGGGCGGGGTTCGGGATGACCGGCAGGAGCGTCACCTCGTTCAACGGATAGTCGCTCGCGCCGCTTGTCGCGAGGCGGCGGGCTTCGTCGAACGCATCGGCGGCGATCAGGGCCTTGAGATCTGCAAAGCGTCCGTTCAGGCGCTTGCCGAGATCGATCACCGATTGATCCCGGACGATGCCGAAGGACGGTCCTTCATGGGTGGAAAAGCTGACGAGTTTCATGTTGCTCCGTGGATAAAAAGAAACGATCGCTTCGAAAAATTTGGCTTTTGTTTTGATGTTTTTATCGTTATTTGAGAATACACTGATAAAAACGCGATCTACAAGATACTTTTTATCAGGGTTTATCACTACCAAGGAGGAAGACATGACATCGACCAAGACCAGGCGCCCCGGCCTGTCGCTCAGCCACATGGGCTTTTACGTGAGCGACATGGCGCGGGTCGAAGACTTCTACACACGCGTGCTGGAGTTCACCGTGACCGACCGCGGCAGTCTGTCGACGCCGCGTGGCGACGTACGTCTGGTATTCCTGAGCCGGGATCCGGCCGTGCATCATCAGATCGTGCTGGCGAGCGGCAGGCCCGAGCACCTCGCGTTCAATCCGATCAACCAGATTTCATTCGAGGCGGACAGCCTGGCGTCGCTGAAGCGCTTCTACCGGCGCTTTATCGAAGAAGACGCGAAGGAGATCACGCCGGTCACGCACGGCAACGCGATCTCGTTCTATGCGCGCGATCCGGAGGGAAACCGGCTGGAGTTGTTTATCGACACGCCGTGGTACGTGGATCAGCCGATGCGCGTGGCCGTGGATTTCTCGCTGCCCGATGCGCAACTGATGGCATCGGTGGAACGGCATGCGCGCGGGTTGCCGGGCTTTCGCCCGCGCGCGGAGTGGGAAGCGGAGATGGCAAAGCGAATGGGCATCGCCTGATGCGTGGCGATGCCGTTGCGTGAAGCGACGTGGCGATGGATCAGCCGGCGTGGCGGTGCGTGGCGGCGCGTGGCGGAGTGCCGGCGTGACGCAACATGAGTCGGCACGGCAGCGTGGCGCTGCCGGCGTAGACACCGACACATCGCCGGCAACGCGCTCAGCCGGAAATCACCGCGCGCGTGCGCTGCGACGTGCGGGCGGCGGCTTCGCGAATCAATTCGACAAGCCGGTCGAGGTTCACGAATTCGAGCCGCGGCGTGGGCACGATCAGCGCGAGCGAGCCGACGGCTTCGCCCTGATCGTCGGTGAAAAGCGGCGCGGCGATAGCCGAGACGCCTGCTTCGAGTTCGCCCTTCGACAGATAGAAACCTGCCCGGCGAATCTTGTGCAAGGCGGAACGAAAGTCTTCGAAGCTCGGGCCCAGCCCGCTGGTTGCGATGTCTGTGGCGTGCCGCTCGAACAGCAGCGCGAGCTTCGCCTTCGGGAAGGTCGAGAGAATGGCCTTCGGCGCGGCGCCGAGAAACAACGGCCGGGGACGCCCGCGCCCATAGCGCAGATCGAGCTTCGAATCGAGGCTCTCGCGGTGCGTATCCACCAGTTCGTCGCCGTACCAGCGCGACATCACCACGTCGAAGCCCGAATGCTCGCTCAGTTCGCGCATGATGGGTTGCCCCACCTTCAGCAGCGGATCGGACATGCGCAGGTTGTAGTCGAGCTTGATGATGCGCGGACCGAGTCCATATTCGCCCCCGGAGAAGCGCACCAGCATGCCCGACTCGACCAGTTCACGCACATAGCGATAGGCGGTGGGAATCGAGCAGTCGAGCTCGGCAGCCACCTCTTCCGCGGAGAGAAAGGGCCGCCCTTCGGAAAAGAGTTCGAGTATGGAGAGAAGCTTGGCGATGCTCGACATCGAAGAGAGGGCTTTCCGGGTGAGGTGGCGAAATTATAGCCTTCAGCCTGCAGCGGCGACGTCGATACGCAGCGCTTCACCGCCCGCCGCGATAGCGAGCAGGATGTCGACGTTCGGGTGCGCACCCGGACGATTGCGCGCGTCGGCGGTGTGCTCGGCGAACACCACGAGGCCGTGTTCGGCGGCCTTGGCGTCGAGCGTGCCGAACGTCTGCTGCAGATAGTTGTACACCGCGAGCGAGCCCTGCTTGCCGGGCTTGTTCTCGATACTGGCCACCACGGCGCCCTTGCCGTCGACCAGGTCGATACGCGCGATGCCCTCGATGCCGGGCATCTGCGCGAGGTTGTCCTTGAATACGTTGCTCGGTTGGATCATTGAAAACACTCCTTCTATTCGGAAAAATGCGGCGCGGGCCGTATCTTATCCGATAGGGTGTCGTTCAATCACCGGGCGCACGAGCGCACGGCCTCAGGGCGTCCAGCGATACACCACGATGCTGGAACCGTTGTAGTTGTCCTTCGTGATCACGTACTCGCCCGCGGCTCTGAGATACGCGCGCAGGCCGTACATCGAATCGACGTCGTTGCCGACATCCACGGTTGCGGGACTCGAATTGACCAGCGTGGTGACGAGTTGGCCGGTAGTGAGATTGAAGGCGTCGATATTGGGCACGGTATGCACGTAGCCGACGAACAGATAATTGCCCGCCGCCGTGATCGACTTGGGATTGGCGCTGGTCAGATTGATCACCGGATCGGGCCGCGTGGTGTTGCCCGCGCTCCAGCCGTGATACACCTCGATCCTCGATTGCATGGCCGTCCAGTCCCAGCTTCCGGCTATGCCTTGCGCAAGGATCATGGTGTCGCTCTCCGCGAGGTAGATGATGCGCGTGAGAGGCCGGATGCTCTGCGGAATCGAGATCGTGACCGCCGGACCCCACGAAGGTTTTCCGTTACCGTCGAAACCGCTCAGCGGATAGTGATAAATGTGATTCGTGCGGTCGAGACCGGCCCACACGTCGCCCCTGCTGTCGATGCAAAACCCGCCCGTGACCTGACGGTCCGTATTGAACGCCGTGCCCGGAATCGACACGTCCGGTATCGCGATATAGCCGCTCGCCGGGTTGAAATGGAAAAAGTTGAAGATGCCGGGGTTCTGTCCGGACGCCACCAGAATCCGGTTGCCGCCGACCGTGACCAGTTGGCCGAAGTGTTGGCCGCGCTGCGTGTCGTTCATGTTCAGGCGCGGGTCGGACGGATACGTGAACGGATCGACCGTGTTCGCGACGAACGTGCCGCCCGCCGTGCCCGTGTAAATGTGCATGCCGCTGTAGAAGTAGGCGCCGTCCGTCGACGGATCGGGCGCCGCGATCGACTCGAAGTTGAGGGACTGCAGCTTCCATTCGAGATTGCCGGCGGTGTCGTATGCGTGCAGGTCGGTGGCGCCGTTGCGCCCGAGGTCCCAGCCGCCGCCCCACGGGTTGTTCAGCACATAGAGGTTGCCGGCGGCGTCCCTGCCGATGCCGACCACGCGTGTGAAGCGCTTGTCGCCCACCTGACCTTTGATACCGCTGGTGGTGTCGAGATAACCGCCCTGAATGCCGAACGTGCCGGCGAGCGTCGGCGTGCCCGCGATGGTGTAGCGCTTGATGTTCATGTCCGGCCCCTGGTCGCCGACCATGAGTTGCCCGGACGCCGCATCGAAATAGAGCGCGGACGGCCGCGACGCAGCGGGCATCTGAATCGTATTCAGCAACGCGCCAGCCGGACTGAATTGGACGATCGTGCCCGCGCTCTGCTGCGCGACCCAGAGATTGCCGGCGCTATCCAGCGCCAGTGCGCCGGGACTCGCTATCTTGATGTCCTGCTGCCAGACGCCGTCGGTCGTGAAGACCCGCACGCGATTGCCGAAGAAGTCGCTCGCATACAGCAGCGAGCCCGCCGTCGCGAGGCCGGTGATGACATCCGCATGCGGTATGCCGGTCCACACGCTGACGGGAATGACGAGGTCGCGCGTTTGCGTGGCCCGGTTGTAGCGTCCAACCGACCCGCTGCCGAACGACCTGTTGTACTGCAACGCTGCGAAGATCGACGTGGCATTGCCGGTAATGGCGCTGCCCTGAAAGTCGGCATGCGTTCCGATCGAGCCGATGCTCTGAGCGTTGCGGTAGATCGCGACGCCGCCCGCGTTTTCGTCCCACAGTGAAGCCGTGTAGATCACGCCTTCAGGCGCGACCCACATCGAGCGCGCTGTGTTGCCCACGTGCGCGGCGAGCGTGCCGAATGTGTTCGCCAACCAGTCGGTGGTGTACTGCGCCCGACATGTCTGCGCAAACATCGCGATTACCGCGCATAGGAAGGCAGCACGGATTCGGTGCTTGACCATATGTGATGCTCTCCGGAAAAACATTCGAGGACAATCTACCTCGACAGATATGACAGAAGCTAATTGATGTGAAGATATATACCTGAGGTGACGGGACAATCCATGCAACGCGGATATAAATAAAGAAAAGAAATTCGCGGAGGATTTTTTTCGTCGTCGGGACACGGCTTGACAACGTGAAGAGTGTGAGCAGCATCATCACGGTGATCGTTTTGCCGATGCGCGCCGCGAGCAAGATACCCCTCTTTTCCGCACTTTACCGAGCACCGGACTCAGGCGCACAATCTCTGCGGATATTGCGGTCCGCCTTCGTTTCCGGTAATGCAGAATGCTTGCGCCGGTGCGATATCTGGCGGCAAGCTCACGTACGGTCGCACTACGCGTCCTCTATTCGGAACATGCAATGGGTCATAAATCGTCAAGCAGACTCGAAGACCTGGTGGCAGGCGGCAGCCGTCACCATCAGATTTTCCCGAGGCTCGATGAAGGTCAGTTTGCGGTGCTGGAGCGCTATGGTGAACGGCGCCGCCTGAAAGCGGGCGACATGCTGTTCTCCGAAGGCGACCGGCACATCCCCATGTTCACCATCGTCTCCGGAGCGATCGAAGTCACGCGCGGCGCCGGAGACAAGCGCCACGTTCTGGGCGAGCACGGCCCCGGCAGCTTCACCGGCGAAGTGGGCACGCTCGCGGGCCGCGGCGCGGTCTCGACCGCACGCGCCATCAGCGATTGCGAGGTGATCGTGATCGACGAGGAATCACTGCGCGCGCTCGTCGTCGCGGAGGCGCAACTGAGCGAAACGATCATGCGTGCCTATATCCTGCGGCGTGTCGCGTTCATTCAGGATCAGCATGGGGGGCTTCTGGTCATCGGCAGTTCTGCATCATGGAGCACGCTCGCTCTGCGGCATTTCTTGAGCCGCAACGCTCAGCCTTTCGCCTACTTCGATATCGTCGAACACGAAGAAGCCGGCGCGCTGCTCGAACGCTATGACGCGACCGAAGCCGACATACCGGTGATCATCACGCAGCAAGGCGCAGTGCTCAAGCAGCCGACCAACCGGGCAGTGGCCGACGCGATCGGCCTGAGTCCCGACCGGCTGAACGGCGAGCGGTTCGACGTGGTCGTGGTCGGCGCGGGGCCGGCCGGTCTCGCGGCTGCGGTCTACGCGGCCTCCGAAGGATTGCGGGTGGCGGTGCTCGACACGAAGGCACCGGGCGGCCAGGCCGGCACCAGCTCGAAGATTGAAAATTACTTCGGATTCCCGACCGGCATTTCGGGCCAGGCCCTGGCCGGCCGCGGCCTGTCTCAATGCCGGAAATTCGGCGCCGAAGTCGGCGTGCCGATCGAGGCGCTCGGCATTGAATGCGAAGGCGCGCCGCCCTTTCACCTGCGCCTCAATTACGACGAGCACGTGTATGCCAGCGCGGTCGTCATCGCAACCGGCGCGCGCTATCGGAAACCGCTGCTGCCGCGCCTCGAACAATTCGAAGGCCGCGGAATCTACTACAGCGCGACGTTCATGGAAGCCGCGTTCTGCAATAACGAAGAACTGGTTATCGTCGGCGGCGGCAATTCAGCCGGCCAGGCCGCCGTGTTTCTATCGGGATTCGCGCGGCACGTTCATATCGCGATTCGCGGCGACGGACTCCAGTCGAGCATGTCGAACTATCTGATCAGACGGATCGAAGCGACCGCCAATATCACCGTTCATTCGCGCACGCAGATTGTCGAACTGAACGGCGCAGCACAGCTCGAGTCGATCAAATGGGACACTCAGGGATACCTCGAGGAAAAACCGATCCGTCACGTGTTCCTGTTTCTCGGTGCGCAACCCAGTACCGCCTGGCTCGGCGATTGCGTCGCGCTCGACAAACACGGCTTTGTGCTGACGGGCCCCGATGCGCTCCACCAGTGGCCTTCCGAGCGTCCTCCGCATTATCTGGAGACGAGCCGGCCCGGCATCTTCGCGGTGGGCGACGTTCGCAGCGGCTCGGTCAAGCGTGTTGCGGCCGCGGTTGGGGAAGGCGCTGCGGCGATCCAGTCGCTGCATCAATATCTGACGCTCGATCGCTGAGGGCGGGCTGCCGGCGCGGTGATACTCGATTGCTGACGCCACGCTGCCGGCGCGGCGACGCTCGAACGAGAACCTGTCTAGCGCACGTTCCGCAACGTCAAACGCGCTTCCAGACCGCCGCCGGGCCGATTGTGCAGCGAGAGCGTCGCATCCATCGCCATGGCAAGTTGCCGTGCGATGGCAAGACCCAGGCCCGTGCCGCCCGTGTCGCGATTACGCGAGGCTTCGAGCCGGTAGAACGGCTCGAACACCGCCTCCAGCGACTCCGCCGGTATGCCGGGGCCACGGTCGAGCACCGCGATCAGCGTCTGCCCGCCGGGCAAGGTGCTCGCGGTGATCTCGGCCGTGCCGCCGAATTTCAGCGCGTTGTCCACCAGGTTGCCGAGTATGCGGCGCAATGCCTGCGGACGCGTCATTAGCGAAACGCCGAGCCGTCCCTCCAGGCTGACCGCCTGGCCGGCGTCCACGTAGTCGCAAACGAGGCTGTCGAGAAGCGCGTCGGGATCGACGCGGCATGGCACTTCAGTCGCGCCGTGCAGCGTGCGCGCGTAGGTCACGCCTTCCTTCACCAGGCTTTCCATCTCATGCAGATCCTGGCGCAGCTTCGCGCCCTGCTCGTCGTCGTCCATGACATCGACGCGCAAGCGCATCCGCGTGATCGGCGTTTGCAGGTCGTGCGAAATCGCCGCCAGAATCTGCATGCGTTCGGTCATGTAGGTAGCGATGCGGTCCTGCATCGCGTTGAATGCGCGCGCGGCGCGCGACACTTCCGACGGTCCGTCTTCCGGCAGACGCGCCGCCTTCAGGTCGGGGCCGAGCGTATCCGCGGCAACCGCCAACTGATGCAATGGACGCGTCGCGAGCCGCACCGCCAGCCAGCAGCACGCAACCAGCACCGCGAGCTGCAGCGCGAGCACAAGCAGCAGCCAGCGCGACAGCGGCGCGCCCGACATGGGGCGCATATCGATCGTTAACGGCGAGCCGTCGCTCAGTCGCAGATGAACCTGCAGGCGCTCGTTGTCACCGGGCACTGCATTCACGGTCAGCGGATAGCGGGTGCCGATGCCGTCCGCGATGGATTGCGCCACCCGCGCGGACAGACGCGCATCGACCGGTCCGCCGGGCACGCCCGGCCCGAGGATGAACTCGTAGCTGCGGCGCGCGAGCCGCGGCAGCCACTGCGCGCGCTCATTGGGCGGCAAATGATCGAGCAGCGCCACCGAACTGCTCACTTCGCGTTCGATGTAGCCCATCATCACGTTCGTCATGGTCTGGTCGCGTTCGGTCAGCGTGAGCCAGAACGACAGCGTCTGCGCGAGCGCGAGGCCGACGAAAAGAATCAGCGCGAGCCGCGCGAACAGCGTGCGCGGCCAGCGCAACCATGACCAACGGCTCATTGGGGGTCCTCGAGTGCAGTCACCGCCGCGGAAAACACATAGCCCTCGCTGCGCAGCGTCTTGATGTAACGCGGCTCGCGCGCGACGTCGCGCAGGCGCTGGCGCAAACGGCTCACCATCAGATCGATCGAACGGTCGAACTGATCGGCCTGGCGTCCTTGCGTGAGATTCAGCAGTTGATCGCGCGTCAGCACGCGTTGCGGATGATCGAGAAACACGCGCAGCAAGCGGTATTCGGCGCCGCTCAACGCCACCATGGTGCCTTCGGCGTCGAGCAGATGGCGCGCGGTGGTGTCGAGCCGCCAGTCGCCGAAGGCCAGCATCGGTGCGGATTCCGTCACCTGCATGCCGGGCGGCAGCATGCGCGCGCGGCGCAGCACGGCGCGAATGCGGGCGAGCAGCTCACGCACGGCGAACGGTTTGGGCAGATAGTCGTCGGCGCCCATCTCCAGACCCACAATGCGATCGGCTTCCTCGTTTCGGGCAGTCAGCATCAACACTGGCACCGCACGGAATTTGCCCGCCCGCAGCTCGCGGCACAGCACCAGACCGTCCTCGCCGGGCAACATCAGATCGAGCACGATCAGATCCGGCGCGCCTTGCTCCAGCACCGCGCGCATCTGGCGTCCGTTCGCCGCGAGCGAGACGCGCATGCCGTTCTTCTCGAGGTAGCCGGCGAGCAGTTCGCGGATGCCGCGGTCGTCGTCGACGATCAGCACGTGGTCGATCGTTTCCATCAATGGATCATCTCCGTTGGCGTTTTACCTGCGTCCGGCTCGCACCCACCAGCGAACAGTGCACCGGATGCGCCAGTTCGGCGGCAAGACCGCCGGATACGAATACGAGGATGGCGAGCAGGCGTTTCATGCGTCCTCCAGCACGGACAGGCTGGCGCCGTCGGCAACCGCTGCTTCCAGACTATACGGATCGACGCCTTCCAGGCAACCGATGTTGACGCGCCACTGCAGCGGGTCTTTGCGCGTCTGATGAAACGGATAAATACCGCAGTGCTTGCAGAAAAAATGCCGCGCCACCCGCGTGTTGAATTGATAGAGCGTCAGCGCATCTTCGCCGCTCAGAATCTTCAACTGACTCGCCGGAAACAGCGGCGTCATCAATGCGCCCTTGCGACGGCACAGGCTGCAGTTGCAGCGCCCGGCGGGGACGATCGGGGTTCGCACTTCGAATCTGACGGCCCCGCAGTGGCAGGACCCATGCAGCAAGTCGGCGCTCATGATGCTCTCCGTGATTGGCAATGCCTGCTTTATAGCCTGGCGCGCACGGCGATTTGTGTCGCAGTGTATCTGGACGGCGGCCGGATACACAACATTGCACTCGCGCGGATTGGACGACACAAGCCAGATACCTGCGCACGCTCCAATACGGTCATTCGCGGCTGAAGCGCGAATTGCCGTTCCTTGCCTCTTCCTGAAAGGACTCTGACATGCTCTGCCGACCCAAGATCAAAACCCTCGCCGCCGTCACGGTGATTGCCGCCGCAACCGCTGCCAGCATTGCCCTCGCCGCGGACCCGTTCGAAAACCATGCGCCCGCGCCCGAATTCACCGGCATTTCGAATTGGCTCAACAGCGGTCCGCTGACGCTGCAGCAACTGCGCGGCAAGGTGGTGCTGGTCGACTTCTGGACCTATACCTGCGTCAACTGCGTGAATACGCTGCCCTATGTGAAGAGCTGGCATCAGAAGTACAAAGACCAGGGGCTGACGGTCATCGGCGTGCATACGCCCGAGTATCCGTTCGAGCGCGACACCGACAACGTCATGTCGGCGCTCAAGCGCTTCGGCATTACTTATCCGGTCGCCCAGGACAATCGTTACGCGACCTGGAACGCCTACGAGAACCAGTATTGGCCGGCCTTCTATCTGATCGACAAAAAAGGGCAAATCGTCTACACCCATTTCGGCGAAGGCGCCTATGCGCAGACTGAAGCGAAGATTCAGGCATTGCTCGCGCAAAAGGAATAGCCACGATTTCATGTCGAAATGTATCGGCGAATTAGGGCGATACACAAGCTTGCAATTCGCGGCTTTCCCGACACATGCCAGATACGCCCGCACGGTTCAATACATCAACGCCGCTTCACAGAAGCGATCGCAATCCAGCAAGTACTGACCACTGCCCTTGCTTCCGACCTGCGGGCGTCTCTTATCCAACCGTTCAAGGAGAACGATATGAAAGTTTCTATGATCGCTTTTACTCTGGCTGCCAGTGTGCTCGGAAGTCTTGCTCACGCCGCGGAGCTGCCGGCTCCCGCTGACAATGTGAATGCTTCGCAGATCGCGTCGGCCCAGCAGCCGCAATGGTCCGCAAACGCAGCCGCCAGCGCGCAGAAAACGCGGGCACAGGTTCGCCAGGAACTCGTGCAGGCGGAGAACGACGGTCAGCTTGCCAACCTGAATCGCACACTCTATGCGGGCGGTTGAGCAGGTGCCTCGAATGGACGTCACCAGCTATTCTGAAAGCGCGCCTCGTGACGCACGTGCCGTGTGGTACGCCCGTGCGCTAAACGTGCTGGCCGCAGGTTGAGCATCGCTCGACGAATCCGTTATTCTCTCCTTGGCGGCAAGCCCCGCCGATTCGAAATGGATACCCATGGGCCCGTTTCAAGGAGATCGTCATGTGTGGTGTGCTTCGCAAGCTCCGTTATGCCGTGGCCGGTTCGGTCCTCGCTGCGCTTGCCCTATTCGCCTCGTCGCTCGCCAACGGCTGCACGCGCGCGCTCTACGTGGGCGACGACGGCACGGTGATAACCGGGCGCTCGATGGATTGGTCCGAAGACATGCGCTCGAACCTCTGGGTTTTTCCCGCCGGGATCGAGCGCGACGGCGCAGCGGGTCCGCGCACGCCGCACTGGACGTCGAAATACGGCAGCGTGGTCGTATCCGGCTATGAAATCGGCAGTGTCGACGGCATGAACGAACGCGGCCTCGTGACCAACGTGCTCTATTTGACCGAAACCGATTATGGCAAACCTGACGCGTCGCGCCCGCTCATGTCGATCAGTCTCTGGGCGCAGTATGCACTCGATAATTTCGCCACGGTGGCCGAGGCAGTCGATGCGCTCGGCCGCGAACCGTTTCAGATCATTGCACCGCCCTTGCCCAACGGCAAACCGTTGACGTTGCACCTCGCGCTCTCGGATTCGCAGGGCGATTCGGCGATTCTCGAATATCTCGACGGCAAGCTCGTGATCCATCACGGCAAGGCATTCAAGATCATGACCAATTCGCCTATCTATAGCGAACAGCTCGCCCTCGACACCTATTGGCGAGGCGTCGGCGGCCTCACCTTCCTGCCGGGCACGAATCGCGCGGCGGATCGCTTCGTGCGCGCATCGTTTCTGATGGATGCCATTCCGAAGCACCTCGATCCCAACTATATTGCCGGCGTGCCTCAACAGTCGTATGCGTTTCAGGCTGCGGCCGGCGTGATGAGTGTGATGCGCGCCGTGAGTGTGCCGCTGGGAATTACTACGCCGGGTCAGCCGAATATTTCATCGACGATCTGGCGCACTGTGTCCGACCAGAAGAATCTCGTGTATTACTTCGATTCGTCGACGCGGCCCGATACGTTCTGGGTGCCGCTTAACAAGCTGAATCTGAAACCCGGCGCGCCCGTGATGAAGCTGACCATCGACGGCGGCCAGGTGATGTCGGGCGACGTATCGGGTTCCTTCGTGCCGACGCCTTCGTTCAAGTTCATGCCCGCGAAGGCGCCGTGACTAGCGCGAATGGAAAAGCCGCTCAGTACTCGACGAGAATGGTCACGCGCCGGTTCGCGGCGCGTGCGGCCGCGTCGTCGCCGATAATCAGGGGGAAATTGTCGGCGCGGCCAATAGCGGCCATTCTGTGCGCTTCGATGCCTCTGTCGGCGAAGAAGCGCACCACCGCGCCTGCCCGCGCGGAAGACAGCTCCCAATTGGATTCGTACTTCGCCGTCGAGATAGGCACACTATCCGTATGCCCTTCCACCAGAATGTTGTTCTTCGACCGGTCACGCAACACCTGGGCAATCTGGTTCAACACGTCGAATGACTCGGGCAATAGGCGCGCGTCGCCCGAGTTGAACAGAATCTTTGCGTTGATGGCAATCTCAACGCCTTGAGCGGCATTTGAAATCGTAATCTGACGGTTGTCCTGAAGCGACTCCAGTAGAGCGAGCAAGCGCTTCTTCGAGACATCCGGCGCAGGTGCCGCGGTCTGGGACGGTTGGACGTGGCCGGCGGCCGGCGCCTCTGCCGCTGCGTGGTGCTCCAGCGCCTTGATTTCCAGTTCCCGCGTTTTTGCCAGCTGAAGCACGTAGAGCGCAAGGAACAACACCATGAGGGTGGTGATGAGGTCGGCGTAGGAAATCAGCCAGCGCCCGGACTGCTCCTCGCCTTCGTCGGCGGCGTCATAGCCGGTTTTGTCCGCAGCGAGGCGCTTGTTACCCGAAGAGATGTTCATAACCGAAAAGTCTGCGTTTCAAATGACGTGTGATTCGCGCGGCGCCGCTCGCCGGCAGCGAGCAGGCAGCAGCCGGCGCGGTCCGAACCGGTTAGCCCAGCAACTCGGCCGATCTTTCCCGCACGTCGCCCGCAAGCCGCGTTTCGATTGTGTGAGGCGACTCCTTGCGCGAGATCGCGAGCAAGCCGTCGAGATATAGACGCCTGAAGCGCAATTCGCTATCCACCTGCGCCCTGATCTTCCCGTACAACGGCAGAAAGACCAGATTCGCCAAAGCCAGGCCGTATAGCGTCGCGACGAAAGCCATCGCGATACCTTGCCCGAGTTGCGCGGGTTCCAGCATATGGCCGGTCACCTGAATCAGACCGAGTACGGCGCCCAGAATGCCGAACGTCGGCGCGTAGCCGCCCGCCTGTTGCCAGATCCGTGCAGCCGCCATGTGATTGCGTTCATAAGCAACCAGTTCCCGTTGCAGGGCGTCTTCGAGCACCGCTGTCGATACGCCGTTTGCCAGCAACTCCAAGCCTCGTTGCGCAAACGGATTGATGCCGCCCGCCCCGATCGATTCGAACACGAGCATGCCGTTGAGCTTGGCCTGATCGCCCCACTCCAGCAGGACGGCGAGACTCTCGCGATCCACCTGTCTTGCCTTCACGAAGGCAAGGCGCAGTTGCTTCATGCCGTCGTAAAACCGCGCCCACGTGTTCTGAATCATTACCGCGCCGAACGTGCCACCAAGGACGATGACAAACGCCTCCAACTGGAACAGCGAGGTAAAGTGGCCACCCTCGAGCGAGAAGCCCGCGACGATCGCCGTCACGCCGACCAGGGCGCCAAATAGCGTCAAAAGATCCATACATCCTCTCGAATGGCCAACCGGGCCATCAAACCCTTCAGTAAACAATGCCCGCCGCCGGTGTGCCGCGCGTCAAACGTCCAGATTGGAAAGCGGCGCGCTAGTGGCAACCGGCGATTTGATCGCCCGCACGGTGTCGAGGAAACGGTCTTCGATTTCCGCAATTTCCAGCGGATCGATCTTGATCTCACGACGCATGACCCACGAGACTTCTTTCTTTCTCGCTTCGGTCATCACCGAGAGCAGGCGCTCCGCGACAGGCTGGCCCGTCACCGCGGAAAGCAGTTTCGCGAGGTCATAGGTATCGAACGCGCTCACCGCTTCGAACAACGTCCGCTGATCGACAAACTCCAGATCGTCGAGTGACTTCAGGTCGCTCAGAGCGCGCGCATTGCGGCGCGAAAAGTAGCTGATGCCCTTTTCCTCGACGTAGTTCAAGACTTTGGACTTGCGAAACGCGAAGATGTCTTCGGCAATTTCCGCGTTCGACAGTTTGTTGAGAATCACCTTCTTCTCGACGCCGATCAACGCCTCCAGGTCGTCCAGTTCGATCAACTCCAACTCGCTGCTGATGGAAAGGTCGAGATCGTGGTCCGCTACCTGCTGCGCACGCTCGATGATTCGCGCCGGATCGAACGTGACCAGTTGCCGGCTCGTCGCGCCGTCCTGCGCCGAATAGCGCGCCGACGTGTTGCTCACGCGATCGGACCGGCCGGGTTCGAGCGAAACGAGATTGAGTTTCTCCATCCGTTTGAGCATGGCCATGACATGCGGACGCGAATGGCCGGCAATCGCATGACACTTCTTGATCACTTCGGGCAACGGCACCGAAAATTCCTCGCCTTGCGCGCGGCGCAGGCGGCCGTCGAAGCGGTCGGCGTTTTCGCTTCCCGCCATCAAGGAGAGAACGTGCGCGTAAGAGACCACGCCAGGCAGGAAGTCGGCATGCGTATTCGTGGCGAGAACATCGTCCTTCTTCTTGACACGCCGGATCAGCGTGCGGACGATATGGCGAAGCAACGGCGACACGCGCGCGAGTTCCTCCTCCACCACGTCCGCCGCAACGACGGTCAATTGACAGAAGCTCAGTGCTTTAGCGGTGTGCGCTCGTGGCTCGGGCGGCAACAAGGCCGCCTCGCCGAAGAACTCGCCTTTACCCAGCGTGGCGAGAATCACTTTCTTCTCGTCGCACTGAGTGGAGATTTCGACTTTGCCATCTGCAATGACGTAGACGACAGCGTCGCCCGCGAAGCCTTCGGAATAGATGACTTCGCCCGGAGCCGCTGTACGCGACCATGGCGATCGTTGGTGATTCAAGATTCATTCCCCCGAAGAGCTAATTCCTCGGTCAGCGCGCGCCCTGCCGAGGGCGTGCACGTGGCCGATGGTCCAGATTATTTGACTGGATATCGACATGCAAAACGCAAAGCTTTAATAAACGTAATCGTCAGACCTTATTGCGCAAACGTTTGGCAGCCTTTCTGGACAAGGCTTTGCGCGATGTAGGCTTTTTTCCGGGGATGGCTGCGCCGCACACTCCAAGGCATGCCTGGCGGCGAAAAAGCGCTGGACTTGCTATGTGTCGACGTTCAGGCAAATGTAAGAATCACACTTGATGCATAAACGCGAAAAAAATTTGGAATAAGAGGAAACCCGATGTGTTTGCCCTTACGTAGACAGCAACGAACACTGCTACGCGACTCACGAAACAACCACGTAAGCGGTGCTCCAGTTGCAAGTAGGACATGTTGGTAGTCAGGCAAAGACGTAGCTTCACTCGAACCGAAAGGTATTTCCAATTTCACTCTATTTAGGCATCCAAAATGAAAAGCAAACTCGCAATGATTCTCTCGCTGATCGTCCTCGCTTCGGCAGGTGTCGTGACTCAGGCCTCTGCGAAAGAGCACGTTCACACGAGCACGCAGCAGTGTGTCGGTCCCGCAAGTTTCTGCACCCCGTACTTCGGCAGCTAAGTACC
The DNA here is from genome assembly GCF_900104795.1 of Burkholderia sp. WP9. NCBI lineage: Bacteria > Pseudomonadati > Pseudomonadota > Betaproteobacteria > Burkholderiales > Burkholderiaceae > Burkholderia > Burkholderia sp. WP9. The sequence continues at coordinate 2,832,685 of NZ_FNTG01000002.1, read as the reverse complement.
CACTATTTTTCGGCAATCGTTGCCGTCAATTCATCACCGTCAAAAAGGAATTTTTATCATGAAAAAAGCTCTTGTTTGTCTCGCTCTCGCCGCCGGCGCATTGACCGCTCCCGTTCTGAGCTTCGCGCAATCGAATCCGCCCGTCACCCGCGCCGAAGTGCGTGCCGACCTGGTGCGTCTCGAACAGGCTGGCTACAACCCGTCGGTCGCGAACGACGCTGACTATCCTGCCTCGATCCAGGCAGCCGAAGCAAAGGTCGCGGCGCAAGATGCTTCCCAGACGACTCAATCGTCGTACGGTGGCGTTGCTCAGAATGGCACCGCTTCATCAGGCATGCGCAAAGCTATGCCGACCGATTCGAGCTGCGTCGGTCCGGTCAGTTTCTGCAATGTTTTCTTCGGAAGCTGAATGACGCGCATCGGGAATCCTGCTGAACTTCACCTACACACAGGATTCCTGCTTTTTTTCTTGTCATGGATGCGCTGCTTCTCATCGACGGCAATGCGAATGCAATTGCCCGGTGGTGAAGGACAGGCTGGCACGGCGGACCCACGCCGCAGGCAACCTTTCCTGCACCACCTGTTACCGCTTCATCCCTTCGTGGCGCCGAACGTCAAGCCGGCCACGAAATGCTTCTGCATTGCAAAGAACATTGCCACAGAAGGCAACGCCGCGAGAATCGATCCCGCCGAAACAAGATTCCATGCCGTGGTCCACTGCCCTTTCAATGCGGCCACGCCCACGGTGATCGGCGCGGCGTCGTCGCCTTGCGTCAGACACAGCGCCCAGAAGTAGTCGTTCCAGACGAACGTGAACACGAGAATCGCCAGTGCCGCGAGCGCCGGACGGATCAAAGGCAGCACGATCTTGAAGAACACGGTCCACTCATTCGCGCCTTCGATGCGCGCTGCCTCGACCAGTTCGAACGGCAACTGCTTGATGAAGTTGCGCAGAAACAGCGCGCAAAATCCCGTCTGAAACGACACGTGAAACAGAATCAGTGCACTGACTGTATTGAACAGGCCGAGTTGCAAGGACAAATCCCGCACCGGAATCATCAGCACCTGCACCGGCACGAAATTCCCCGCCACGAACGTGGCGAACAAGGTCGAATTGCCGCGGAACCGGTAGATCGCCAGCGCGAAACCGGCCATCGCGGCCAGTGCAATCGACCCGACCACGGCGGGCACCGTAATCAGCACACTGTTCCAGAAGTAGTGCAACATCGGCGACGTGGTCAGCGCCTCGCGGTAGTTATCGAACATCGCGAAGTGCTTCGGCCATCCCCAGTAGTTGCCCTCGCTCAGTTCCTCCGAGGAGCGCACCGATGTGACCAGCACCGCGATCATCGGCAGCAGCCAGATCAGCAGAGCGACAGGCAACGTCAGTTTGTACATGCGGCGAGTGGCCGGCTTCCATTTGTCGATGGGAATCGGAAACATGGTCGGCTCCTTATTGCTCGGCGCGCAGCATCCGCCGCAAGTGATAAACGATGTACACCAGCATGATGGCGAACAGCACGACCGCCACCGCCGCCGAATAGCCGATGCGGTAGTACTTGATCGCCTGGTCGTACATGTAATACGCCAGCACGGTCGAACTTTCGAATGGGCCGCCGCCCGTCATCACCGAGATCAGATCGAAACTACGCAGTGCGCCGATGATGGTCACGACGATCGCCATGAAGGTGGTCGGCCGCAGTTGCGGCAGGATCACGTGCCACAGCATCGACCAGCCGCGTGCCCCTTCCATGCGCGCGGCTTCGATCTGTTCGGCGTTCAGCGAAGTCAGGCCGGTGAGATAAAGAATCATGCAATAGGCGGTTTGCGGCCACAGTGCCGCGAACACGATCCCGAAAGTCGCGTAACGCGGGTCGCCGAGCACGGGCACGCCATGGCCGAGAATCACCGCGAGCAGGCCGAAGGTCGGATCGTAAAACCACGAGAAGATCAAACCGACCACCACGCCCGACAGCACGAACGGCGCGAAGAAAAGCGACTTCACGATACGGATGCCGGCGACCGCCTGATTCAGGTACAACGCAACGGCCAGTCCCATCGGCGGGGCGAGCAGGAACAGCAGCAGCCAGATGACGTTGTTCTTGAGCGCCGTGTAAAAGGTCTGCGCATGGAATAACTCCACGTAGTTCGCGAGGCCGACGAACGACGGCTCGCTCATCCCATCCCAGTTGAAAAAGCTCAGGCGGATGGTCGACAGGATCGGCCACACCACGTAGATGGCCACCATCACGCAAGCCGGCGCGAGGAACAGAAAGGCGGCACGCCGCTGCCGACGCGCGGTGGGCGACGGACGGCGCCGCCGCGCGGTGGCGGCTTTGCCGCGCAACGCGCCGCCCGGCGTGGGCAAACCCGGACCGCCGGGTTCAGCGGGACCGCCGACAGTGTGGCGGGTAACGGAATGCGACACGATCATTCTCCATCCAACATTCTTGTCGACCAGAGTTAGCGCTTTACTCTGGTCCCATGCAAAGCTGTCGACCAGATGCAACGAAAGGCGGCCTCGCGGCCGCCACCGCTCACTTCTTGTAGATCCGCTTGCGCGTCTGCTCAAGTTGCGCAAGCACGTCGTCGATCTTCGCAGGATCGGAAATGAACTGCTGCATCCCCTTCATCCCCTCGTCGGCCATTTCCTTGGTCATGTCGCGATCATAAAACTGCGCAATGCCGCCCTTGGTGTTCGCAAGAATCTGGAAGCCGATCTTCGAGATCGGATCTTCCGGCTCCGGCGACTTGCTGTTCGCCGACAGCGAACCGAGCCCGGTTGCCAGCTTCGCGCCGATTTCCGGTGTCTCGACGAACGCAAGGAAGGTGTGGGCGTCGGCCTTGTTCTTCGCCTTCGACGGAATATGCAGCGACTCGACCGGACCGTCTTCGGCGGTCGGCACCTTCGCGTCGATGACCGGGAACTGGAAGTAGCCCATCTCCGGTTTCACGTTAGGCGGGAAACCCGCAGTGATGAACGTGCCCATCAGCATCATCGCGGCCTTGCCCTGGAACAGGAACGGCTGCACCGAATCGAGATCGTAGGAGAGCGCGTTGTCGATGAAGTAGCCCGCGTCGATCAGTTGCTTCCAGGTCGTGTAGACCTTCTTCACGCGCGGATCGGTGTAGGGGATTTCGCCCGCCATCAACTTCTGATGAAACGCATTGCCGTTCAAACGCAGGTCGAGATAGTCGAACCAGCCGGCCAGCGTCCATGAGTCGCGGCCCGCCACGGCGATCGGCGTGATGCCGGCGGCCTTCAGCTTCTTGCAGTCTTCGAGAAACTGATCCCAGGTTTTCGGCTCGCCGCTAATACCGGCCTTTTGAAAGAGATCCTTGCGATAGAACATGCCCCACGAGTAGTACACGGTCGGCGCGGCGTACTGCTTGCCTTTATACGACGACGCTTCCTTGGTCGACGCATACATGTCGTTCCAGCCGTTCTTCGCCCAGTCACCGCTCAGATCTTCGAACAGGCCGCGCTGCGCGTAATAGGCCATACGTTCGCCGTCATGCCAGTTGACGATATCGGGCGCGACGGTCGTGAGCCAGCCGGGCAATTGCACCTTGTACGCCTCTTCATCGACGAAGGACACCTTCACGTCGATACCGGGATGCGCTTTCTTGAACTCGTCGATAACCGACTGCCACACCGCGCGCTGGCTCGCGCCCTTGAACGCGATGTTGGCGGTGAGCGTGCCCGCCTGTGCGCTAGTGACGACGGACGTCCCCGCAGCCGCAGCGGCCAGCGCGAGTGCCAACAGAATCTTGCGTGGTTTCAGTTTCATGCTGCCTGTCTCCTTTATTCCTTGATTTTGCGTCGTTGTCGGTACTGCATGGAATTTCGTAGGCCACTGCCTCAGTGCAGTCGGATCGTCATTGCGTTCGATAGACTGCCACACCCTGCGGTTCGATCGTGTGCGAACCGATCACGAACGCGTCTCCGGCCACGCCGTCGAGCGTATGCGGTTCGTCGCCGTAATTGAACACGTAAGTCAGCGCGCCGCGGCGGCTCACCCGCACGCTGTCGCCGAGCGGCGTCGTTGCAAGGCCCGCCTCCCGCGCGATCCTATCGAACAGGCGCACCGTGAGCGAATCATCGAACAGACTCGCGAGGTAGTGAAACGCGCCGCTTCGCACATAGGCGGGGTGGCCGTCCGCGAAACGCGCGCGCACGTCGAGCGAATCCGCTGCGTCGCTGTCGATGAAATCGCGCCAGTGGCGTGCGAAACCGTCGTCTCCATTCGTACCCGCGTTGTCGGCGAGTCGCACCGTTTCCGTCACGTTCGGCCGCATCGATTCGACGCGCCATACGCGCAGCGGCAGCACCGAAGCCAGCGCGCCGGGCGGCAGGTTCGCGGGAATCTGCAAATCGCCCGTTTTCGAACCGGTGCGCGGACCGAGCACGACCTGAGCGCCGGAGCTTGCCAGACGCTGCGCGAAATCGGCCGGCACCACCGGCAGCGGCGGCACGACGATCAGGCTGTAGCCATCCAGCGGCGCGTCGGCCGGCACGATATCCACGTCGAGCCCGAGCGCACGCAGCGCCGAGTAATACTCGAAGGCGAAGCGCGGATAGTGAAAGTCCGCACCCTGCGGATGAATCTCGAACAGCCACTTCGCCTCGTAGTCATAAACGAGCGCGACTTTCGAGCGGATTGCGGCGTTGGCGTCGGCATTCGCGCCGAGCACCGCGTGAATCTCGCCGGCGACCTGCGCCGCCTCGTTGCCGCCCACATCGAGCCGGTTATCGGGCGTGTTCAGTCCTGCATGCATCTGCTCCTGCGCGAACGGCGCCTGACGCCAACGGAAGTACGACACGCAACCCGCGCCGTGCGCGAACGCCTCCCAACTCCAGAGCCGCACCATGCCCGGCAGCGGCGCCGGATTCCACAGCGCCCAGTTGACCGGACCCGGCTGCTGCTCCATCACCCAGAACGGCAGCTTCGACATGCCACGATAGACGTCGTGATTGAACGACGCGAAGTCGGGATGCCCACTGCGCAACCAGCGCGCCTTCACCTCCGGCGCGAACCATTGCTCTTCGAGCGCGCCGAGCGGATAGCTGTCCCACGTCGCGATGTCGAGATCCGCGGCGACCTTGTAGTGATCGAACTCGGTGAAGAGTTGCATGAAGTTGTGCGCGACCGGACGCCCGGGCGAATGCGCGCGGATGATCTCGACCTGCATGCGGTTGTAGCGCGCCACCTCGTCGGAGGCGAAACGCCGGTAATCGAGGCGATGCGAAGGATGCGCTTCCGTCACGGTCGCCACCGGCGCGTCGATCTCGTCGAAGCTGCGGTACTCCATGCTCCAGAACACCGTGCCCCAAGCACGGTTCAATGCGTCGACGGTTTGATAGCGTGCTTTGAGCCACTCGCGAAAGCGCCCCACGGCGGCCGGCGAATAACTGACCACCGTGTGATGGCAGCCGAATTCATTGTCGGTCTGCCAGTACGCGACAGCCGGATGCTTGCCGTAGCGCTCGGCCACTGCCGTGCAAATCCGCTGCGAGGCGGCGAAATACGACGGCGATGAGAAGTCGTAATGGCGTCGCGAGCCGAATGCACGCGGGCGGCCGTCCGCGCCGATCGGCAGAATGTCGGGATGGCGGTCGATCAACCACTTGGGCGGTGTCGCCGTCGGCGTGCACATCACCACCTGCAGGCCGGCCGCGCCCAGCACGTCGATCGAACGGTCGAGCCAGCCCCAATCGTATTCGCCGGGCGTAGGCTCGATCCGGCTCCAGGCAAACTCGGCGATCCGCACCTGTTCGATGCCGAGGGCTTTCATCCGGCGGGCGTCGTCTTCCCACATCGACTCCGGCCAGTGTTCCGGGTAATAACAGACTCCAAGGCGCATGCGAATGTCCTTTATGCGTAGTGTTCGACGGATTCGAGCGAAGCGGCGGCAAAGCCGTCTTCGGTAAACAAATGGCAAGCGGGGCGAGGCACGCGCAGGTTGGCGCGCTCGCCGGGCGCGAGGCGCGTATCGCCGGGCGCTTTGGCGATCAGCGCGGCGCCGCCGGGCTGATCGAGGTGGACATAGCTGTGTTCGCCGAGCTGTTCGACGAGCGAGACCGTGCGAGTCAGCACGGCGTCGTCCGGCGAAACGGAAGAGGCGTCGACAAACTCCAGGTGCTCAGGACGCACGCCGAGCGTGACGGCTTGCGAGACTTGCAAGCCCGTGCCATTCACCGGCACGCGCACGCTTTCACCCGTGTGATCGAGCGTGACGCTCACGCCTTGCGCATCGATCGCGGCCACCTTGCCCGGCAGAAAATTCATGCGCGGCGAGCCGATGAAACCCGCGACGAAACGGCTCTTCGGACGGTGATACAACTCCAGCGGCGCGCCGACCTGCGCGATGCTGCCGTAGCGCTCGGTATCCTTGCCGGCATGCAGCAGCACGATCTTGTCGGCGAGCGTCATCGCTTCGATCTGGTCGTGCGTCACGTAGACCACGCTGGCCTTGGCGAACTGTTTATGCAGCCGCGCGATCTCGATGCGGGTCTGTCCGCGCAACGTGGCATCGAGATTGGAGAGCGGTTCGTCGAACAGGAACACACCCGGCTCGCGCACGATCGCACGGCCAATCGCCACACGCTGGCGCTGACCGCCGGACAACGCCTTCGGCTTACGCTCGAGCAACGCCTCCAGTTGCAGGATGCGCGCGGCTTCCCGCACCTTGCGGTCAATCTCGTCCTTGGGGGTTTTGGATAACTTGAGGCCGAACGCCATGTTCTCGAACACGGTCATGTGCGGAAATAGCGCGTAGCTCTGAAACACCATCGCCACGCCGCGTTGCGCGGCCGGCACGTCGTTCACGAGTCGGCCGCCAATCGAGAGGTCGCCGTCGGTGAGATCCTCGAGGCCCGCGATCATGCGCAGCAAGGTGGATTTGCCGCAGCCGGAAGGGCCGAGAAACACGCAAAACTCGTTCTCGCCAATCTCGAGATCGACGTCGCGGATTACCGGCGCGCCGTCGCCATACGCCTTCTGCACGCCTCTTAACGAAATACTCGCCATTGCATCGACTCCGTGGTTTAATCGGCTCGAAGTCGGAGATTAAGCGCTTAATCAGCTCGGCCAAAAAAAGCGATCGCTGGCGATCGTTGGGCCTTGCCTGTCTCCGATATCGTTTTGTCTGTGCGAGAGATGGTGCCGCGCCTTTGGCCGCGATGCAAATGTCGGGCAACCATCCCAAATATTGAAAGCCCCATGCCCACACTCAGCGAAGTCGCCCGCCATGCCGGCGTCACACCTGCCACGGTATCCAACGTGCTGCGCAATCGCGGCCGGGTTGGCGCGACCACCCGGCAACGCGTGCTCGACGCGGTCGACGCGCTCGGCTACCGCCCGCATCTCGCCGCGCGCGCACTCGCCGAAGGTCGCGCGCCGACGCTCGCGCTGATGGTGTCGAGCATCGCCAACCCGTTCTATCCGGAGTTCGCGCTCGCCGTCGAACGCGCGGCGCGCACGAGCGGCCACTTCGTGATCATCTGCAATACGAACGAAGATCCGCTGACCGGCCGCGCATATCTCGACCAGATTGCCGGCACGCTCTCCGAGGGCGTGCTCGTGACGAATGCGAACCTCGACTTTGCCGATCTTCATACGACCGAATCACGCGGCACACCCGTGGTTCTGTGCATGTGGGAGCGGCCTGACGAGCCGCCGGGTTTGCCGTGTGTCGCGGTCGATTTCCGGCGCGCGGGCGAACTGGCCGGTACGCATTTGCTGGAGCTTGGTCATCGGCGAATTGGCGCGATTGTCGGCAGTAAGGCCTCGGGCATTCACGCGGCGCGTTACGAAGGTTTCGTCGACGCGCTGCGCGCGGGTGGCGCGCCGAAAAGCCGGGTGAAACACGCGGCCGATACGATCCAGGGCGGCTATGCCGCAGCACGCGCGCTGCTCGAAAGCGATCCGAAGCTCACCGCGATCTTCTCGACCAACGACCTGCCCGCGCTCGGCGCGATGCACGCCGCCGCCGACCTCGGCCTGAACGTGCCGGCGGACCTTTCCGTGATCGGCATTACCGACATCCAGCTCGCGCGCGAGTCGCGCCCCGCGCTGACGACGGTTGCCGTGCCGACGGCCGAAGTCGCCGAACTTGCGGTCTCGCTGTTGCGCGAACTGATCGAGTCGTCGTATGGACAGGCGGGACGCGACGCCACCAGCGTGCCGATGCGGATTTCCTCGCCGCCCGAACTCGTTGTGCGCGCATCCACCGGCGTGCCGCGTTCGCGGTGATGTGGCCGTAACAGCATCTCGGACGTTACGTAGCGAAACCTCCCTACGCGCACCACCGGCGCCCCGACGCGGCACCCGCGAACGTCCGCAAACGCCCACGGCAAGCGCTTCGACACCATGCGCGCCGCGTTGCGCCCACTCTTCCATGCAGTTGGCACGGTCCCTGCAAACAAGCAGGCAAAGGCCGAGCGCCGCCGCGACCGAGAGGCCGCCCGCGCTCCCCAACTGGCCAGGCCAAGGCCATCACACGCATGGAAATTCCAAATGATTGCCGATCTCTTGCAGGACGCTGAAGTCTCCGACCACGCCCACGACATCGACTCGAATTTCGCGCAGCGCCACCCCTTGCAAATCGCCGTTTGTCTGCGCAACCTCGCGGCCGGACAGGACTTCGTCACGGTCGAATTCGGCGGCCGGCAAATCGTCACGCAAATCCTCGACGTCGACTCGCGCAATGCACGTTTTATCTTCGATACAGGCAGCGTGGCCGACGACAACACTGCGCTGCCCGCTGCACGGCAACTGACGTTCCGCAGCCTGCCGGGCGGCATTCGCACCGAGTTCACCACCGTCGGCGCCACGCCTGTCGTATTCGACGGACTGCCGGCGTTCGAAGCGCCATTCCCGTCGTTGCTCTACTACGTTCAACGCCGCGAATTCTTCCGCGTGCAAACGCCCGTGCTCGACCCGTACATCGCAAGCGGCCGCTATGCGGACGGTGATTCGTTCCGGCTGGAATTGCAGGACCTGTCGCTAGGCGGCATCGCATTAAAGACGGCTGATGAACGCTTCGGTTCGCTCGAAAGCGGCACGGTTCTGCGCGACGTCGCGTTGCAACTCGGCAGCTTCGGCACGCTGCGACTCGATCTGGAAATCGTCGCGCCGCGCCAGGTGAGCACGGCGAAGGGCGATCGGCGCTTTGTGATCGGCTGCAAGTTCGTCGCGACGCCGGGGCCGGCCGAGCGGACCTTGCAACGCGTCGTCACGCAACTGGAAACCCGGCGGCAAACGCTCGCGCCGCGTCGATAAGCGCATGCGCCGCGGACCTCGCGTTGGAGGCGATCATTCAATCGCCGCCACGCGAGCCGCGCATCTCGGGAACCGCTGAATTTCCCTCGCGACGCAACGTGATTTGCGGTCGCTAAAATCTCATTCAGCCTTCAATTAGCTTTCACGCGAGCCAGGACTTTCCCCAAGCCCGGCGGCTCGATCTTGCATCGCATCAAACGATGCAAGCCCCGCTGAGCATGGCTCGCAGCCTTCCGGCAGGTTTTCCCCCGTCACTGTCCCCGCTGATCGTTTCCTTGACGAGAGTCGGCGCGCCTGCTGTACTAAATCAACCAAAGTGATTTAGGTGGTCCGAATCGAGCCGGCCCAGGTTTTTCCAACCCGCCTCGCTCGCATCGAGCCGCAAACCAGGTTGTCAGCGCGCAGCGTTCGCGCGGGCAGCCGCCAGCAGTCCACAACGTCGTTGCCAAGAACCGGAGGAGCGTCCCATGAATCTGAATTCCCGCAGGCTTCCTGTCGCCAGGAAAATCGTGTCGATGTGCGTCGCGGCATCGGCGGTATGGTGTGCGAGCGCGAGCCAGGCGGCCGACCAGCCTGTCGTCGGCCTGATCACCAAGACCGACACCAACCCGTTCTTCGTGAAGATGAAACAGGGCGCCGAAGCGGCCGCCTCGAAAGACGGCGCGAAGCTCATCACGGCCGCGGGCAAGTTCGACGGCGACAACGCGAGCCAGGTCACCGCCATCGAAAACATGATGACGGCCGGCGCGAAAGCGATTCTGATCACGCCGAGCGACACCAAGGCGATCGTGCCGAGCATCAAGAAAGCGCGCGCCGCCGGCGTGATGGTGGTCGCGCTCGACACGCCGACCGATCCGCAAGACGCCACGGACGCCCTCTTCGCCACCGACAACTTCAAGGCCGGCGTGCTGATCGGCAAATACGCGAAAGCGGCGCTGAACGGCAAGCCCGCGAAGATCGCCACACTCGATCTCGCGCCCGGCGTCTCGGTCGGCGTGCTGCGGCATAACGGCTTCCTGGAAGGCTTCGGCGTGAAGCCGGGCGATCCATCGGTGGTCTGCAGCCAGGACACCCGCGGCGATCAGGCCAAGGGCCAGACGGCGATGGAAAACTGCCTGCAGAAATCGCCCGACATCAACGTGGTCTACACGATCAACGAACCGGCCGCAGCGGGCGCCTACCGCGCGCTCAAGGCGGCGGGCAAGGATAAAGACGTGATGATCGTCTCGATCGACGGCGGCTGTGAAGGCGTGCGCAACGTCAAGGCGGGCGCCATCGCCGCGACCTCGCAGCAATATCCGCTCAAGATGGCTTCGCTCGGCGTGACGGCCGGCGTCGAATACGCGAAGACCGGCAAGAAGGTCTCCGGCTATCAGGACACCGGCGTGACGCTGATCACCGACAAACCGATGTCCGGCATCGACAGCAAGGACACCAAGTTCGGCCTCGACAACTGTTGGGGCAACAAGTAACGCGCATTGCATTGAACAGAGCGGCCCGCTTCGGCGGGCCGCCATCGGAATTGCCGCGTGGCCGACGCGCCACGCTCATGCATCGAGGTTATCCATCATGTCGACTCCATCCGCGCCCGCCGGCCATTCCCGCTCGTTCGCCGAGCGCATGCCATCGCTTGCCGAGGTCGGGCCACTCATCGCACTGGTCCTGGCTTGCGGCTTCTTCATCTCGCAGAGCAGCCGCTTCCTGTCGTTCCAGAACCTCTCGCTGATCCTGCAGCAAACCATGGTGGTCGCGGTCATCGCCATCGGCCAGACGCTGATCGTGCTGACCGGCGGCATCGATCTTTCGTGCGGCATGGTGATGGCGTTCGGCTCGATCATCATGACCAAATTCGCGGTCACGCTGGGCGTGCCGCCAGTCCTCGCGATCCTGTGCGGGATCGGTGCGAGCACGCTGTTCGGCGCGCTCAACGGCGTGCTCATCACGCGCATCAAACTGCCCGCTTTCATCGTCACGCTGGGCACGCTGAATATCGCTTTTGCGCTCACGCAGATCTATTCGAACGCCGAGAGCGTGTCGAACCTGCCGGACGCGATCATGTTCTTCGGCAATACGTTCAAGCTCGGGCCCGCGGATGTCACGTACGGCACCGTGCTCACCCTGCTGATGTATCTGGCCACCTGGTTCGTGTTGCGCGATACGGTGCCCGGGCGTCATCTCTATGCGCTCGGCAACAACCCCGAGGCCGCGCGCCTGATGGGCCTGTCGTCGCAGAAGATCCTGCTGACCGTGTATTCGCTGGCCGGCGCGATCTACGGCATTGCCGCATTGCTGTCCGTGTCGCGCACCGGCGTGGGCGATCCGCAGGCGGGACAAACCGAGAACCTCGACAGCATTACCGCGGTCGTGCTCGGCGGCACGAGTCTGTTCGGCGGACGCGGCTCGATTGTCGGCACGCTGCTCGGCGCGCTGATTGTCGGCGTGTTCCGCAATGGTCTGACGTTGATCGGCGTTTCTTCGGTCTACCAGGTGTTGATCACCGGCATGCTGGTGATTCTTGCCGTAGCCGCGGACAAACTTTCCCATCGTCGCGGTTGAACGCAATCGCACTACGTGCATGGGGCCGGAGTAAGCGCTAAAGCGCTGAGTCAGGCCGACCGCACTACGTACATGGAGCCCGTCATGTCGACAAACACTTCCGCTTCAACCGCAATGCCCGTTCTGCAGGCACGCGGCCTCATCAAACGCTATGGCAACGTGACCGCGCTCGACGGTTGCGATTTCGAAGTGCTGCCCGGCGAGATCATGGCCGTGATCGGCGATAACGGCGCCGGCAAATCGTCGTTGATCAAAGCCCTTTCCGGCGCCACCGTGCCAGACGAAGGCGAGATTCTGCTCGACGGCAAGCCGGTCAAATTCCGCAGCCCGCTGGATGCCCGCGCGCAAGGCATCGAAACGGTGTATCAAGAACTCGCGGTGGCGCCGGCCATGAGCATCGCCGAAAACCTGTTTCTCGCCCGCGAACTGCTCAAACCCGGCTGGCGCGGCTCCATCTTCAAGATGATCGACAAACGCCGCATGCTGGACGAAGCGACCGCGCATATGAAGGACCTGCAGATCGGTATCCGCTCGATGCGTCAGGCGGTCGAAACGCTCTCGGGCGGCCAGCGCCAGGGTGTGGCCGTGGCGCGCAGCGCGGCGTTCGCGCGGCACGTGGTGATTCTCGACGAACCCACCGCCGCCCTCGGCGTGAAGGAAGGCAACATGGTGCTGGAACTGATCCGCCGCGTGCGCGATCGCGGCTTGCCCGTGATCCTCATCAGCCACAACATGCCACACGTGTTCGAGATCGCGGACCGTATCCATATCCAGCGACTCGGCCGGCGCGCGGCGCTCGTGAACCGGAAGGACATTCATATGTCGGAGGCTGTGGCAATCATGACGGGCGCAAAGGAAGCCGACGTCAAGGCGATTGCATGATCTACGCACCCTGCTGAGCGGGCTCCCACCATGGACACCACCGGCACCCGCTCGCCTCTCAAACGCACGGTCGGCTCGAATCAGGTCGGCATGCGGCAATTCAACGAGCGCATCGTCCTGCAGGCGATCCGCTTGCATGGGCCGCTGCCGAAAGCCGACGTGAGCCGCCTCACGCGTCTTTCCATGCAGACGGTGTCGATGATCGTCGAGCGCCTCATCGACGACGGGCTGCTCGAAAAGCAGGCGCGGGTGCGCGGCAGGATCGGCCAGCCGTCGGTGCCGATCGCGTTGCGCGCGCAAGGCGCGTACACCATCGGCATCAAGGTGGGACGCCGCAGTCTCGACGTGCTGGCCATGGATTTTGCCGGCCATGTCGTGCATCGCGATGTCTTCGAATACGCGTACCCCGATCCGCGCACGCTGTTTCCCGCGCTCGAAAGCAAGCTGGCGCGCGTGAACCAGTCGCTCGGCGCGAAGGCCAGCCAGGTGGTCGGCGTAGGCGTCGCGGCGCCCTTGTGGCTCGGCGGCTGGCGCGATTTTTTAGGCGCGCCGCCGGACGCGCTGGAGGCGTGGCATGAGATCGATCTGCGCTCGCGCATCGCCACCATGACGGGCCTGCCCGTCGAGTTCGCCAAAGACACCACGGCCGCCTGCGCCGCCGAACTCGTGATGGGCCAGGGCCGCGGCATCCACAACTTTCTGTATCTGTTCGTCGGCACGTTTATCGGCGGCGGCCTCGTGATCGACGGCCGTTTGCACGGCGGCCCGCACGATAACGCGGGCGCGGTCGGCTCGATTCCGTTGCGCGAAGGCGGCCCGCGCAAACCCGCGCGCCAGTTGCTGCACGCGGCCTCGGGCTTCGTGCTCGAAAAGCTCTTGAACGATGCGGGCGCACCGGCCGCGGCCGCGCACGATCATCGCGCGTTGTCGCCGGAAATGTGGCGGCACACCGAACAATGGCTCGACAGCGCGTGCCCGGCGATCGCCAACGCGCTGACCAATGCGGCCGCGTTGCTCGACCTCGAAGCGATCGTGATCGACGGCGAACTCGACCGGCAACTGGTGCGGGAAATCATTCGACGCACCGAGCGCGTGCTCGACCGTTTCGAATGGGAAGGCATGGTGCGGCCGCAATTGCTGGAAGGCGCAATCGGAGCCGATGCGCGCGCAATGGGCGGCGCGATTCTGCCGCTCTATGCGCATTTCGCGCCGGTGCACGAGCTATTCCTCAAACCGGCGGCGGAGACGGTTTATCAGACGCCGGCGTGATTCATCAGCACCGGCACTTTTCACTCGCGCTCATTGCGCCGCCACCTTCCTCACAGACGCGGTCTTTGCAGGCGGGTTGTCCAGCAACGGCTGCAACACCGGCGCCATCGACTTTAGCAACTGCACCGATAGCGCGCTCGTGAACTCGTAATGCGCGGCATACGGTTCATGCACCCACGCGGTCAAGGTGCCGTAGAAACGGTCGCCCATCGCGAACACGAAGGTCGCGCTGCGGTTCACCTTGCGCGACTCGATCAGACGAGCGCCTTTGGCGAACACATTGAAGCGCTGATCGCCGGTGCCGGTCTTGCCGTACACCTCCAGGGTCTGGCCATCGGGGAATGTCATGCCTTGCGCAAGACGTTTCGCGGTGCCGCCCGTCACTACGTCACGCAACAGCACTTTCACCACGCCGGCGATTTCCGGCGACAACTGCTGTTGCGGCGCCACCGCCGCGCGCTGGAAATGCGTTTCGTAAGGCGTGTCTTTCGCGAAGTCGAGTTGCGTGAGGCTTTCGGTCGGCACCTTGTTGCCATTGTTGGCAATCACGCCGATCAGTTGCGCGAGCGCGGCGGGCCGATCGCCCGACGCGCCGATTGCAGCCGCATACGAAGGTGTGAGCGTCGCAAACGGATAACCGAGCGCCTGCCACGATTTGCCGATGGCATCGTACGCGCGCAGTTCGACCATCCGCTTGATGCGGCGGTCTTGCGTGGCGTGATAGCGCGTCTTGAAGAGCCATGAATACGTCGACAGACGCACGTCGCGGCTCGCGCTCTGAATCTGGTCGAGCGTGGCGCCGGGATGCTCGCGCAGATAGTTGAGCGTCCACAGTTCGAGCGGATGCACGCTGGAGATGTAGCCGCGGTCGTTCAGATTGAAGCGGTCAATCGCGTATTTGGCATACAGATTCCCCAGATCCTCGTCGTCGAGCACGGAGGCGGCGGGCGTGTTTTTCAGCGCCGCGCGCATCTGCGCGTTGAACCATGCATTCGACTCGTCGGGCGCGACGCTGCGTAACACCGTCGCCACTTTGGGCGGCGATTTGCGCACGCCGAGCAGCAGCAGCGCCAACGCCTGGTCGCGCGTCTTGCCGTGGTACTTCGTATAGAAACGATTCATGTACACGCGGCTTTCCTGATCGGCGAAGCGCATCAGATACATCTTGCGGATCTGCGGATCGCCCAGCCATTGCGACGACGGCCCGGTGGTCTGCACCATTTCGTAATGAACGATGTCGCGCATCAAACGCACGAAAACCAGATTCACCGAATGCTGGAATGCGCGATGCACGGTCAGGATGCGGCTGTTGTCGTCGGATTCGAAATTGTTGAAGGTCTGCGCGCCGCCGCCCGTATAGAAGGTTTCGCCGGGACTGGCCGAGTACTTGCGCTCCACGGCAGCGTCGAGCATGGCTTGCAGCGAGCGGTCCGATGTGTGCGCAAGATAATCGAGCGACCAGCGCGTGAGCTGGTCGTTCGGATCGTACTTGACGGCTTTCAGCTCCGCTGTGCTCAGCGGCGCATAACGCTTGTGCAGATCTGAGACGATCTGCAAATACGTCACCACGGTACGCAGTTTCGCCGTCGAACCGAGATTGAGCCGCGCGCCGGAATTGATATCGAACGGCTGGTTGACGCTATCGGTTTGCACACGCACGAGGGCAGCGCCGTCGCGCCGCTCGAACAGCGTGAAGCTATAAGCGATCTTCGAAGGATCATCCGACGCCCGCAGCATTTCGAAGCCGACGAGACCTGCGGCCTTCGCACCGTCGCGCGTAGCGGCAGCGGCGAGGCGTTCGCTCACGGCTTGCTGCACCGCGTTGTTGAGCGTGCCTTTCGCCTGCAGATCGAGGCGGTCGAGTTCGTAAAAACTCGGAATGCCGAGCGCGGCCAGCAGATGCGAGCGCATGGACGTGACCGCCTTGCGCGACACGAAGGACTCCGTGCTCGCCGTTCTCGCGGGCATGCGGTGCAAATCCACCACGGCGGACAGCGCGGCATCGCGCAACGGGATCGACACGATGCCGCCGTTCGCGAGCAGCCGCAGATAACTGTCGGTCAGCCGTTCGAGTTCTTTGTAGCCGTGATGCAGGAAATACGACGGCGCGCGTTGCGCGATCATCAGCGAGAGCACCTGGCGAAACGCCACGCCCTGCTCCGGCAGATTCTGTTCGGTCGGAGGCGCTTTCAGAATGCGATTGATGTCGTTGAAATCGCGCCCGTACCAGGCGGCGAGTCCATCGCCAATGCCGTTGATTTCGCCGATGCCCGGCTGCGCGGCGAGCGGCACCGAGTTGAGATAGTGGACGACGATCTGCCGGCGCGCCGGCATGGTTTGCGGGCCGTTCAGATAGGCGCGCACCGAGGCCGACGCGATCTGCCGCAATTTCTCCGGCGGGCTCGCCGTGCGCCCGTCTGCCGAGTGGCGGAATTTTTCGATCTGCGTGGCGAGCGTGCTGCCGCCGGGCTGCGACTGATGGTGGTTGAACACGCGCACGCCCTGATCGGCCAGGGCACGGCTGAAGCGGCCCCAGTCGATTGCCGGATTGCGGTTCGGCTGATCCGGATCGAGCAGATAACGGTCTTCGATAAAAAGCAGCGAATTCACGACGAGCGGCGGAATCGCGTCGAAGTTGTCATACACGCGGCCCGGGAACTGCGCGGAAAAGAGCGGCGCGCCCGTGCCATCGAAGAGTTGCAAGCCTGCCCGATCCTTTTCTTCGTATGGAAGAAAGAGGCCGTTATCCGCCAGCGACAGCATCCGCTCGGAATCGCGCGCCTGAGCGCTCACTTCGAATCCGCGTTGCAGCAGGCGCTGCTGGATCGACGGCAGCAGCGCATAGCCTAGACGGCTGTCGTAGGGACCTTTGTCAGCTTGAGGAAAACGGATGGAGTGACTGGGACCGTCGGCGACGGAGAAACCCACGTCGCGAGTCAGTTCGGAGAGATAGCGCGCCTGCAATCGCGATGTTTCGATCTCGACCTGGCAAAAGCGCGCCGCCAGTGCCAGCAGGAGCAGTAACGCCGCCGCCAGCGCCCATTTGAACCACTTCCGCACAGACGCCGTGCCTGTTGCGCGAAACGGTAACCGAACCAGTGGCCGATTCATGCTGCTCTCCCCGAGCGGGCGCCATGCTCTTCTGACCTGGCGCACCTTCGAAGGAGTGTAGCGCGGAACATGAAGCCGCGATCGGTACGGATTTACCCGAGAGTGTCGCGGCTACAACACCCTTTTGCGACGCATGGCGCAGTGGCGATCGCCGTGAGATATTGAAAGTCTTTCGCGTGTCGAAAAAGCGCCGCTTCAGGCGCTTTTTTGCTTTCGTGCCGTGTGCTCCGGCAACCGTTTTGGCGTCGGCTTCGCCGCCTGCGCACTCAACAATTCGACGAACTGTTCCGCTGGCGGCGACAGCTCCCCACCCTTGCGCGTGACAACGCCAAAAGTCTGCGACGGCGATTTGAGTTTCACCGGAACGAGGCGCAGCATCCTTTTCCGCACGAACATATCTGCGATCGCGGTAGGCAAGAGCGAAACCAGATCGTGACTGCTTTGCAGCAGAGCGACCGTGACGAAAGTTGAAGCCGTCGACACCGGGTTGTCCGGCATGTCCAGACCGGCCAGATCCATCTCACGTTCGAGCAGCGCGTGCAGCGGCATGTGCGACGGATACATCACCCAGCGATGGCCGGCCAGATCGCGCAGTTTCACCTCTTTCCTCGGCAACGGCGGATGACCGTAGCCCACCACCACCGAGAGCGGCTCGTCGCCTAGGGGACGATAGTGATACTTCGATGGATCGGCCGCCACCGCCGCGCGACCGATTACCAGATCGAGCCGGCCGTCGTCGAGTTGCTGCAGCATGCGCGCGCTCGTGTCTTCCACCACTTCGACGGAAAGGTTCGGCTGCCCGGCATGCAGTTGATTCAGCGCCGGCACGACGCACTCCGGAATCGCGCCCATGATCGCGCCGATCGCGAGACGCCCGCCGCGCCCGGAACGTATCTCGGCGACGTCCTGGCAGAGCGCGGTGAGATCCGTCGTCACGAGGCGCGCGTAGCGGATCACGCAATGGCCGAGCTGGTTCGGGATCATGCCGCTTTTCGACCGCTCGAAGAGCGGCGCGTCGAGCATCGACTCCAGTTCCTGCAAGGCCTTGCTGGCCGCCGACTGCGTCAGCGACATCGCACCGGCGGCTTTGTGCAGCGACTTCTGGTCGTCGAGCGCAATCAGCAATTGGAGTTGCTTCATGCGCAGTTTCGAGAGCAGGAGGTTCAGGGTGTCTTTCATGGCTTGCCGAGCGAACGCGAAGGTGAGTCGCGAAGGTGAGTCGCAAAAGCGATCACAAGATGGAAACAATTCAATATACCTGCCGGGTCCAGCTCCGTATAGTCGGCGACAGCCATCCTGCATGGAATCGACCCACACTTTGCGACAACGCTTATCACCATGACTCAGGCATCCACTTCTAGCGCCTTGCGCGGCGTGTTCCCCGTCGTGCCGACCATCTTCGACGACGCCGGCCGGCTCGACCTCGAAGGCCAGAAACGCTGCATCGATTTCATGATCGACGCGGGTTCGAACGGGCTGTGCATTCTGGCGAACTTCTCCGAGCAGTTCGCCCTGTCCGACGACGAGCGCACGACGCTCATGCACGTGGCGCTCGAACACGTCGCGGGCCGCGTGCCGGTGATCGTCACGACCACGCATTTCAGTTCGCACCAGTGCGCCGAGCGCAGTCGCAGCGCACAGGCCGCGGGCGCCGCGATGGTCATGATCATGCCGCCGTATCACGGCGCGACGATCCGCGTCGGCGAGCGCGGCATCTACGAGTTCTACCGGACCGTGTCCGACGCAATCTCGATTCCGATCATGATTCAGGACGCGCCGGTGAGCGGCACGCCATTGTCGGCGCCGTTTCTCGCCCGCATGGCGCGCGAGATCGATCACGTGTCGTACTTCAAGATCGAAGTGCCGCAAGCGGCGAACAAGCTGCGCGAACTCATCGAGCTGGGCGGCGACGCAATCGTGGGTCCATGGGACGGCGAAGAGGCGATCACGCTGATGGCCGATCTGGATGCGGGCGCAACCGGATCGATGACGGGCGGCGGCTACGCCGACGGCATCCGTCTGATCGTCGACGCCTATGCGGCCGGCGACACCGAGGCGGCCGCCGCCCACTATCAGCAGTGGCTGCCGTTGATCAACTACGAAAACCGCCAGGGCGGCCTCGCATCGTGCAAGGCGCTGATGAAGGAAGGCGGCGTGATCCGCTCCGACGCGGTACGCCATCCATTACCGCAAATGCATCCGGCCACACGCGAAGGACTGTTGAAGGTCGCGCGACGGCTCGATCCGCTGGTGCTGCGCTGGGGGAGATAAGCCGAAGGCGCGTCGAAGCGCGACCGGACGCACATGCAGACGCACATGCGGACGCCAGCAAGCATGACCTGAGCCGGCCAACCCATTCCGGTCGAAGGCGGTTGCCAATCCATCGACAGCCGCCCTCGACCTCATCAGGAATGAGCCGTGCCCCCCGTGCTTTGTCAAACCACCCGCCATGCGCTATCCGTCCCGCATCGCGTGGCTCCGTTGCCCGCCGTTCATCGACTGGCGCAACGGCCCTACCCTCACTCACACGCACCCCGTGTCCTCTTCGCCCGCCATCCTGTCATCGCGCGAACGAACGCACGCAACCCACGCAACGCCGGGCTCTGCAGCCACATACGCGAACCTCGCCTCAACGGATGCGCGCCCAACGAAAAAAACCGCATATAAGACGACGGAGAAATTGAGTAACATAGGCCCGCAAGCTCACCCTAACTTTCTCCATGACCGCCAATCCTCGAGAACTGACGCCGGAAACCCTCGCCGAGCTGCTCGAACGTGTCGCCAAACAGGACGGCGCGGCATTGCGCGAGCTATATGATCTCGCCGCCCCGAAACTGTTTGGCCTTGCTCTCCGTATATTGAGCAAGCACGAGTGGGCCGAAGAAGTCTTGCAGGACAGCTTCGTCAATATCTGGCGCTTTGCCGGCGACTATCGCCGCGCGCTGTCCGCCCCGATGACGTGGATGTCGGCAATCGTCCGTAATCGTGCTCTCGATCACCTGCGGCGGGTCAACTCGCAGGAAACAGAATGGAGCGATGCGTTGGACGATCTCGTGGCAACCGGCGATCCGGATCCCGAAGCGCTGACGGCGGTCAGCCTGCAGGCACGTTTGCTGGCCGGCTGCATGCAGCAACTGGAGCCGGCGCAGCGTCAGGCAGTTGCCCTCGCCTACCTGCGCGACCAGAGCCATAGCGAGATCGCCGAAGTGCTGACGGTGCCGCTCGGCACCATCAAGTCATGGATCAGACGCGGCCTCGCCAAGCTCAAGACCTGCCTGGGAGGCGAGTGATGAATCTCCATCGCTATCCTCAGCTAGTCGATCTGCTGGCCGCCGAATATGTGCTCGGCACGCTGCGTGGTGGCGCGCGCCGCCGCTTTCAACGCTACGCGGACCACGACACGACGATCCGCAAGGCCGTCGACGAATGGCAGCGCCGCATCTCGCCAATGGCCGAGCTCGCGGAGCCGCGCATGCCGCCGGCCGCCGTGTGGGAAGCCATCGAACGGCGTCTCGGCCTCACGGCGGCGCGGGAAGCGGCACGCCCGCGCAGCGTGGTGGAAATACCGGCGCGGCCGTCGCGCAGCCTGTTCGAGAACCTGGCGTTCTGGCGCGGCTGGGCACTCGGCGTCACGGGTGTCGCGGCAGTCGCCCTGGTGGTCGCCGTGCGCTCACTGTTGCCGTCCGCCACCGCGCCTGTCACGGCGCCGACCGTGGCTCAGCAACCCGAAACGGCCGTGTCGCATGTGGCCGTGCTGAACAATAAGGACGCGCATCCGGTCATGCTGGTCGCGTGGGACGAAGCGCATTCGACCATGACCGTGCATCCGCTCGGCAAGGTCGATCTGCCCGCGGGCCGGGCCATGGAACTGTGGGGCATTCCGGCGAGCGGCCACCCGGTTTCGCTCGGCATGCTGCCGGACAGCGCGAACGGCAAGGTCACCGCCGGTCAGCAGAAGCCGGAGAGTTACGCGGCGCTGGCCGTCTCGATCGAAGCGCCGGGCGGCTCGCCCGATCACAACGCGCCGAGCGGTCCGGTGGTGTTCACCGGCAAGTTGCTGCCGGTGTCCTGAGGCCGCTCCCGTTCGCCTCGACGCCTGGTCCGCCCAGGCCGGCATTCGCTCGACGCGGGTGCCGGCCTTTCGTATCCACCGTTTGACAAGCGGATCGCGCAACGGCTGGACGCAAGCGCGCGATTGCCGCTACCCTAGCCCTATGCAAAGCTTTTACGAAGCCACTGTCACGCGTTCGTCCGCCTATGCGCCGCTGGCCGGGCGCCGTAGCGCCCATGTCTGCATCATCGGCGGCGGTCTCGCGGGATTGTCCACGGCATTGGGACTCGCCGAGCGGGGCGTCGCCGACGTCACCGTGCTCGAAGCCCGTCAGGTCGGGTTCGGCGCCTCCGGGCGCAACGGCGGGTTCGTGTTCGGCGGCTACAGCCTCGATTGCGCAGATCTGCTGAAAACCCTCGGCGCGGCTCGCGCCCGCGAGCTGTATACGCTGACCACCGACGCCGTCGATCTGATGAGAAAGCGCATCGCGCGCTATCGCATCGACTGCGACGCGACCGACGCTGGCGTGATCCTCGCCAACTGGTTCGACGAACCGGCGCGGCTCGAGTCGCAGCGTCGCCTCATGCGCGATTCGTTCGGCGTCGAGTGGGAACCGGTGACGGCGGAACAGTTGGCTTCGCAGCTCAAGACGCGCCGTTATCACGGCGGGCTATTCGAGCGTAACGCGTTCCACTTTCATCCGCTCAAATACGTGCTCGGCGTGGCCGGCGCCGCGGCCCGTGCCGGCGTACAGATTCATGAGCACTCGCCGGTCGTGCGTCTGCAGCGCGATGGCGACGGGTTCGTGGTGCACACACAGCACGGCGCGCTGGAAGCGCGCCACGTCGTGATGGCGGGCGGCGGCTACGCGCGGCACGTCTACCCGCGCGTCGAACGCGCGGTGCTGCCGATCGCCACCTACGTGATGGCCACCGAGCCGCTCGGCGCACGCCTGAAAGATGCGATCGACACCCGCGCCGCCGTCTACGACACCCGCTTCGCCTTCGACTATTACCGGCCGCTGCCCGACACTCGCATTCTGTGGGGCGGCCGCATTTCGGTGCGTGACCGCGCGCCCGAGGTGATCGCGCGGCTCTTGCGGCGCGATCTGCTCAAGGTTTATCCGCAACTGCACGACGTGCGTATCGAACACGCATGGGGCGGCCTGATGAGCTATGCGCGGCACAAGATGCCGCAAATCGGCCGCAGCACCGACGGCGTCTGGTATGCGGTCGGCTTCGGCGGGCACGGCATGGCGCCGACTACCGTGTCCGGCGAACTGCTGGCGGCGGCCATTGCGGGCGAGCGTCCGGTGCCCGAGGCATTCGCGTCTTTCGGTTTGACTCCGACGTATGGCGCGTTGGGTCTCGCGGCGGCGCAACTCACCTACACCGCGATGCAGACGCGCGACGCGCTCGCCGCGCGCCGCAGGCCCACTGTTTGACGTTGGCCAATACACGGCCGCTTATGCCCGGGACCCGCGTCGGACGCCAGTTTGGCCATGCTAGAATGCGCCGTCACTGCCGCTCGAATACACAATGAAAAAGGGAAGCAAGGCTGCCGAGCCTGATACCAACGGCATCCCGTCCGACAGTCCGCGTACCGACACCCGGCGCAAGTACGATCCCGAACAGACGAAGCGCAACATCCTCGAGGTCGCGACCCAGGAGTTCTCCGCGATGGGATTGACTGGCGCGCGCGTCGACGCGATCGCGGAGCGTACGAACACCACCAAGCGCATGCTGTACTACTACTTCGGCAGCAAGGAAGGGTTGTACCAGGCGGTGCTGGAAAAGGTGTACGGAGACATTCGCGCGCTCGAACAGGATCTGCACGTCAGCGAACTCGACCCGATCGAGGGAATGCGCGCGCTAGTCGAGTTCACGTTCGACTATCACGACCGTCAGCGCGATTTCGTGCGGCTCGTCACCATCGAAAATATTCACGGCGCCAAGTACGTCGAGCAGGTCAAGAGCTTCAAAGGCCGCAACGTCACCGTGATTCATACGATCGAAGACCTGCTCAAGCGCGGTATCGCGACCGGACAATTCCGCAGCGACCTCGATCCGATCGATCTGCATTTGCTGATCAGCTCGCTGTGCTTTCACCGCGTCGGCAATCGCCATACCTTCGGCGCGGCGTTCGGGCGCGATCCGTCGCATCCGCGCTTGCGCGCGCGGCATCGCGCCATGATCGTCGATGCCGTACTGCGTTTCGTGCGCAAGGACGACTGAGGCAAGCCTCAAAGTAAAAAACGGGACGTAGCTCGCGCCACGTCCCGTTTTTTTCGTCCGGTCCCGGACCGCTCAATCCACCAGCACGATCCGCTTGATATCGCCGACGATAAAGATGTACGACAGCGCGCCGACCAGCGCAATCGCGCCGATGAACACCAGCGCGCCGACAAACGAGCCGGTTGCCGCGACGATGAAACCCACCACCAGCGGCGTCACGATGCCGGCCAGGTTGGCGGCGAAGTTGAAGATGCCGCCGGTCACGCCGAGCAGGCCTTCCGGCGCGATGTCCGACACCAGCGTCCAACCCAGCGCCGCCATGCCCTGCGCAAAAAACGCCACCGACAGAATCGCGATCACCGCCACGTTGCTCTCGACATAGTTGGCGAGAACGATAGTCGACGCGAGCAGCAGCCCGGCAATGATCGGCAGCTTGCGCGCCACGTTCGCCGACTTGCCGCGGCGCAGCAGCCAGTCGGAGAAAATGCCACCGAACATCACGCCGATCGACGCGGCAATGAACGGCATGATCGCGAAGAAGCCGATCTTCAGCCATGCCATGTGGCGTTCGGTGGCGAGATAGGTCGGGAACCAGGTCAGGAAGAACACCAGCGTCGAGTTACCGGCGAACTGGCCGAGACAGATGCCGGCCAGTTGACGATGCTTGAGCAGCCGTCCAATGGTGCGCCATTCGAAGCCGCTCTTCGCCTTCGCCGCCGCACCTGTGGCGTCCGATGCATCGCCGCTCTTCTTCGCGCTCGTGAGACCGCCGCCCGCTTCGATATAGTCGAGTTCCGCCTGATTCGCCGACGGGTGATCGCGCGGCTCACGATAGAACATCCACCAGATCACGCCGAACACGAGTCCGACGCCGCCCACCACGTAGAACAGCGAGCGCCAGCCGAAAACGCCCATCAGCATGAACAGGAACGGGCTGAAAAAAGCCAGGCCGATGTATTCGCCGACCGTGTACGTGCCCGTCGCCATGGCGCGTTCGCTCTGCGGGAACCACGTGGCGACCACCCGGCTATTGGTCGGAAAACACGGCGCTTCCGAGACGCCCAGGCCGAGCCGGAACGCGAACAGCCCGCCGATGCCGTGCACCAGCCCTTGCGCGAGCGTGCACAGCGACCAGAAGGTCATCGACAGAAAATAAGTGAGCTTGCTGCCGAAGCGGTCGAGAAACAGACCGCCCGGAATCTGCGAGGCCACATAGCTCCACGAAAACACCGAGAAAAGCAGCCCCATGAGCGCGGCGTTGATGCCGAGCTCTTTGGTCAACTGCGGCGCGGCGATGCCGAGCACCGTCCGGTCGAGATAATTGATCATCGTTCCGACCGCGAGCAGCGCCAGAATCTGATAGCGGGCTTTCGAGCGGCGCGCGGTGCTTACCGCGGCGCCTTTCGGCGTCGCGGCGTCGGCCTGGGTGGATGAAATGGGTTGCTGCATGTGGTGATCGTCTCCTCTGCTTGTTAGCGGTTGGTGCGCTGCCGCTTAGCGTTGCAGCAACGATTGAAAATGGCTGTACACCCGCTCGGCGTCGGGTTCGAGACCGGTGAAGATGCGCATGGCGTCGACCGCCTGATACACCGCCATGCCGCCGCCGCTCAGCGTGCGGCAGCCGATTGCTTCGGCCGCCTCCAGCAGCGCGGTGCGGATCGGAAAATAGACGATGTCCGCCACCCACAAATCGCGGTGCAGCAATTCGACCGGCAGGGGCAAGCCGGGCAATTTCGCCATGCCGGTGGGGGTGGCGTGAATCAGGCCATTGGCGGCCGCGAGCGACTCGGCGAGCGAACTGCCGGCGCTGACCGCGGCGGCAGGAAAACGCTTCTGCAATTCCTCGGCTAGCGAGGCGGCGCGCGTGGCATCCACATCGAATAGCGTGAGCGATTTCGCGCCCATGTTCAGCGCGGCGTGCGCGACCGCCGCGCCGGCGCCGCCCGCGCCCAGTTGCACGACGCGCTCCAGCGACACGTCCGGCAAGCCGCGCTGGAACGCGCGGGCGAAACCGGACCAGTCCGTGTTGTGGCCGATACGTTTGCCGTCCTTGAACAGGACCGTGTTGACCGCGCCGAGCGCGCGCGCGTCGTCGGACAGTTCGTCGAGCAGGGGAATTACGGCCTGCTTGCACGGATATGTGATGTTCAGGCCGTTGAAGCCCATGCGTTCGGCGGCCGTGAGCAGATCAGGCAGTGCGGCGATGTCGAGCTTCAACGCTTCCAGGTCGATACGCCGGTACACGTAGTGCAGGCCGAGCTTGCTGCCCTCTTCCTCGTGCATCGCGGGCGTCAGCGATCCGCCAATGCCCGATCCGATCAGACCGACCAGATAGGAATGAGGTGTTGCTTGTGAGTTCGCTTGTGAGTTCATTTCGCCGCCCTATGCTTAAGAATGCTGGCCATCCGCTCCAACGCCAGTACATAGCCTTGCGTGCCGCAACCGATGATGACCGCCTCCGCCACCGCCGACACGTACGAGTGGTGCCGGAACGCCTCGCGGCGATGCACGTTTGAAATATGCACTTCGATCACCGGCTTTTCGATCGCGGAAAGCGCGTCGGCGATGGCAACCGAGGTATGCGTGTAAGCCGCCGGATTGATCACGATGCCATCGACCTTGGTCCGCGACGCGTGCAGCCAGTCGATCAGTTGATGCTCGGCGTTCGACTGGCAGAAGTCGATCGACAGATCCAGCCGCTCGCCGGCATCGCGGCAGAGTTTCGCGATGTCGTCGAGCGTTTCCGAGCCGTAGATGGCCGGCTCGCGCGTGCCGAGCAAATTGAGATTCGGTCCATTGAGGACCAGTACGGAGGCAAAACTCATGAGATCCACTCCTGCAAAGTGAGGCCTGAAGCCAACCACGGCGACCGCGGTGCTCTGGCAACGTGACCGAAGTGTGCGCGCATTGGCCGCCGTCGTCATTCGGGGTTTCTACGAATTTGTACCATCTAGTTAGTTTGTATAAACTGTCGGAAACTTCGGTTAGCGTGGACCATTGTGGCCTGTGTCTTGCTGACATAAGTAACGAACTGGCCCATTTTGCGCAATGCAGCATGCCTGCCGCCGGCGCCTGCCAGTGCCGCGCGAGACGCCGTTGCGCGCCTTATCCAACAGCCGTTTGATTGTTTTTGCAGGAGCCGTCCATGCAACGTTCGATTGCCACCGTGTCGATCAGCGGAACCCTTGTCGAGAAGCTGACCGCGATCCAGGCGGCGGGCTTCGAAGGCGTCGAGATCTTCGAGAACGACTTGCTGTATTTCGACGGTTCGCCCGCCGACGTGCGGCGCATCGCCGAAGATCTCGGGCTGAAGATCATGCTGTTTCAGCCGTTTCGCGATTTCGACGGTGTCAGCCCGGAGCGCCTCGAGCGCAATCTCGACCGCGCAAAGCGCAAGTTCGACGTCATGCATGAACTGGGTACGGACCGCATTCTGGTGTGCAGCAACGTGTCGCCCGACACCATCGGCGACGATTCGCTGATGACCGACCAGCTCGGCGCGCTGGCCCGCGCCGCCCAGGCTGCCGGTGTGATCGCGGGCTACGAAGCGCTCGCGTGGGGCAAACACGTCAAGACGTACCGGCACGCGTGGAAACTCGTGAATGCCGTCAATCATCCCAATCTCGGGCTCGTGCTCGACAGCTTTCACACGCTTTCGTTGAACGACACGGTGGACGGTATCGCCGATATTCCGGGCGAACGCATCGCCTTCGTGCAGATCGCCGACGCGCCGAAGCTCGCCATGGACGTGCTCGAATGGAGCCGCCACTATCGCTGCTTCCCGGGCCAGGGCGATTTCGATCTCGCCAATTTCACCGCGCAGGTCGTGAAAACGGGCTATCGCGGGCCGCTTTCACTGGAAATCTTCAACGACGGCTTTCGCGCCGCGCCCACCACCATCACGGCCGCGGACGGCCATCGTTCGCTGCTGTTCCTCGAGGAGCAGACCCGCGCGCTGCTCGAATCCACGCAGCAGCCGGTCGGCGACCTGTACCGCTCGCCCGCGGCGCCCGCGCACGTCGGCTATCAGTTCCTCGAATTCGCCGTGGACCACGGCACGCGCGCGCAACTCGTCGACTGGCTCGGCAAACTGCGCTTTCGCGAGGCCGGCCGGCATCGTTCGAAAGAGGTCACGCTTTACCAGCACGGCGCGGCTTCGATCGTGCTGAACGCCGAGCCGGATTCGTTCGCCAATGCGTTTTTCCAGCAACATGGTTTGTCGCTGTGCGCGTCGGCGTTTCGCGTGGACGACGCCCATCAGGCGTTCGAGCGCGCCGCCGGCTTCGGCTACGCGCCGTTCTCCGGGCAGATCGGGCCGAACGAACGCGTGCTGCCCGCCGTGCAGGCGCCGGACAGCAGCCTGAATTATTTCGTCGACGAAACGCCGGATCAGCCCACCTTGTTCGAGGCCGATTTCGTTCTCACCGACATCAACGGTCCGACCGAAGTCGGGCCGCTCAGCCGTATCGACCATGTTTGCCTGTCGGTGCCGGCGAATTCGCTGGATACGTGGGTGCTGTTCCTGCGAACCGCCTTGGGGTTCGACGCCGAACCAGGCGTGCTGGTGCCCGATCCCTACGGTCTCGTACGCAGCCGCGCGCTGCGCAGCCGCGACGGCTCGGTGCGCATCGTGCTGAATGCCTCCGTGGACCATCACACGGCGGTAGCCGAGGCGCTGCACACGTATCACGGGTCCGGCCTGAACCACGTCGCTTTCAGCACCGGCGACATTTTCAGCGCGATGCCCGAGTTCGTCGCCGACGGCTTGCCGGTGTTGCGCATTCCGCGCAATTACTACGAGGATCTCGCCGCTCGCTACGCCTTGCCGGACGAGACGCTGGAGGCGCTGCGCGCCAATAACATCCTGTACGACCGCGACGAGCGGGGTGGCGAATTTTTCCACGCTTACACGGAACAGCTCGACCAGCGTTTCTTCATGGAAATCGTCGAGCGGCGCGGCGGTTACGACGGCTATGGCGCGGCCAATGCCGCCGTGCGGCTTGCCGCGCAAGCGCAGCGCCGCAAATAGGCTTTCCGGCGGGTCGCACAGGCACAGGAAGGTCCGTCCGGCGGGGCCAGCCGGGCACGGCGCGTGCGGCATCGACTGTGGAGCCGCGCCGCACCGATATAATGGCACCTGATTTCGCGGTCCATGCCGCGCGGCTGTGCCATGTGCGGGCGTCGCACGTACTGTCAGCCGAATGTAACGCCAGGAGAGATATGAAGAAGTTTGCCGTAGTCCTGTCAGTTCCCCTGCTTCTCAGCGCGTGTGCGTACTTCCAGAAGAATCCGGATGCCGGCGAGCCCGTCGCGGACACCACCACGCAGCGCTCCGTCAACGACGTGGTCTCGTGTCTGACGCAAGTGGCCTCCAGCCACAACGCCGCGTTCAAATCCACGGCGATTCCGCAAGGCCAGATGCTCGACTTCGGCGATTCGAATATCGTCAAAGTACGCAGCGACAATGGCGCCACGACTTACCGTTTCTACGCGGGCAAACGCCACGTGAACAACCTGTGGATCGAGACAGCGGGCAAAACCTGCGCCCCGTAAGGGTTTGCGGCCGAAAGCGCGTGTAAGTGTGACAAACGGTAACTTGGGTCGGTGCAATCTTCGTGTCACGGTGTTACAGGATAATGGTGTCTTAAGAATCGTTTAAGACTTCGTCCGCATCATCCAGTCGACACTAACCCGCACAAGGTGCGCACCATGAACCAGCCCGATTCGAACACTAACGACGCCGCGGCGCCGGCAAAGCGGCCTACCATCCTGCGCCGCTTGCTGAGCCACCACGAACTGGCGACGTTGCTGCTGTTGCTGCACGCGCCGATCGACGCGTCCGCCAAACCCGAGATTCCGCAGCTTCACGAAGCCGGACTGATTGAAACGGTTTCCAGCGACGCCGGCAATTCGCATATCCGTTTGACGCCTGAAGGCAACGCCGTGCTGCGTGGCCTCGGTGTGAAGTAACGCGCGCCGCGATAACCGCATTCAAAGGCGCGCGCCCAGGCTTGAGCCCCTTAGGCGGTCAAGCGGTGACGAGCCCCGCTGACAAACGCCACGGCCGGATCGCGCAACTCACGCCTGCCACACGCCGTAGCCCGCTTCGCGCAGTCCAATCGCCAGTTCCACTTCCATATCCTGTGCGCCGCGGTAAGGCATGGGATTGAACACCTCATATAACTCAGGCACGAGCCGCAACCCGTAATCGCGCACATAGCGATTGGCCTGAATGCCGGCCTTATGCCGGTCAAAGCGTAGATCCGGGTCCAGTCCCGTCATACCCACATAGACGCAAGGCTTGTCGAACCGGTAGTCCGGATTCGCGCGCCGAAAGCGCGCCTCGTTCCACACCTTGTCGTCCAGCGCGACGACGTAGACATAGTAGTGATGCTTGCGACGAGCCATGTCCGGCGATTCAGCTCCGCGAAGTGCCGTGCAGCAGCATGCGGTATTCGGTCGGCGTCACGCCGACGGTCGCCTTGAATTGTCTCGTGAACGCGCTGTGGTCGGTGTAGCCGCACAGCGCGGCGACGTCGGTGACCTTGTCGTGCGAGACCAGCAGCGCCGTCGCGGCGTCAAGCCGGGCCTTCAGCAAGACCTGGCGCGGCGTCAGATGAAACACCTTGTGAAAATAGCGCTCCAGTTGCGCGACCGACATATCGGCCATCGCCGCAAGCTGCTTCAGATTCAAAGGCTGAACGTAGTTTGCCTGGATGGACTGCACCACCGCGGCGAGTCGGCTGTAGGCCGGATGACTGCTTTCGTCCGCTTTCAGGTCGCGGGAAATGCCGGCGAGGCCGACCACCTTGCCCGCCGCATCCCGCAGCGGCTGCTTGCAGGTCAGACACCAGCCCGGCTGCCTGCCGGGATACAGATGCAGTTCCAGTTGGTCGATCAGCTGATTGCCGACGTTGATGATCGCCTTGTCCTGCGCCGTATAGATGCGCCCAAAGCGGCGCGGAAACACGTCCTCGGCGGTCTTGCCGAGCAGCGCCGCCTTTTCCTTGAAGCCACAGCGGGACGCGAGCGTGCGGTTCACCAGCGCATAGCGCGCCTCGGCGTCCTTGACGAAGAACACGACATCCGGCATCGCGTCGAACACCGGCTCCAGCAGCCTGAAGTGCGACAGCATGCCGGACAGCGTTGCGTCGTCCGTATCGAGCGGATGAGCCAGCGTGTTCATCATGCGGGTCTCGTTGGTCCGTGCGTTGATGGGGCATTGGAGGGCGCGACCGCCGTTGCAGGATGGCGGTCGACGCGTGCGATCGATTATAGGTCCGCGCCGCGGCCGAACAATATCCGCCGGCCAGCGTCCACACGGCCTGTGGGCGAACAGCTTATTCGGTTGGCGGCGGCTCCACATTCGCCGCCATCAAGGTGCCGATTTGCGCCGGGCTGAAAGGCGGGCGCGGCGCCGCGGCCTCCCAACCGAAATACAGGCTCGCCGCCGCGCCGCAAATCCTTCCCTGACAGGCGCCCATGCCGCAGCGGGTATGCAGCTTGGCGTCGCGCGAGTTCGCAAACTCGCGGACTTCGCCGATGCTCACGTCCTCGCAGCGGCACAGCAGCGTGGCGTCAGCGGGCGGCGTGCGTGCGGCGGCGCGCAGGGCGAAGGCCGCGTCGACGCGTCGGCCGAACCCGCGCCATCGCGCCCGCTGCGTGTCGAGCGCCGCGTGGACCGCTGCCGCGCCGCTTGCAGCGAGGCCGGCGATCTCGCCCTCCACACCGGCCAGCTCGGCGCCGCCGACCCCGGTACACTCGCCCGCCGCGAACACGTTCTCCACCGATGTGCGCTGTTCGCCGTCGACGACAATCTCGCCCGCCTCGCCAATCGCGCAGCCGAGCGCTTGCGCCAGCGTGACGTTCGGCACGAGCCCATAGCCGCACGCGATGCGGTCGCAATCGAGCGTGACGCGCCTCCCCGGCCCGCGCGCGATGGTGACACGCTCGACGCGGCCGTCCCCATGCGCCGCTTCGACGATACTGCCGGTCCAGTAATTCAGGCCCGCGAACCCGCGCGTCATGCCGACGGCTTGCCGCAACTTGGCGGGCTCGGCCAGCAGGGAGACGCCGAAACGCGCGACGTCGAACGCCGACGCCTGCTCCACCACCGCCACCACCTGCGCCCCCGCCGCGCGCGCCGTGGCGAGCGCGGCGATCAGCAACGGACCGCTGCCGGCAATCACGATCCGCTCGCCACGCACCGGCATGCCGCCCTTGATGAGCGCCTGCAGCGCGCCCGCGCCGGTCACGCCCGGCAATGTCCAGCCTGGGAATGGCAAGAGCCGCTCTCGCGCGCCGGTCGCAAGAATCAGGCGCTCATACGCGATACACGTGCCGCCGTGCTGCGCGGATTCGAGCAACAACCCGCGTGAATCCAGCGGCGCAACCACGCGAGTCGACGGCCAATGCGTGAGGTTGCCTTGCCCGCTCAGCGCGTCGAGGAGGTGACGCAACGGCGCTTGCGGCGAATCGCCCGGACCTTGCCGCCAGATCTGGCCGCCGGCGCGTGGATTGTCGTCCAGCAGAGCGACCGTGGCTCCCGTGCGCGCGGCAGCGTGCGCGGCGTTCAAGCCGGCCGGACCCGCGCCGACAATGACGATCTCGAAGTGTTGTTTCATAGTGTGGCTGGCACGTCGTCGAGTCGGCCGAGACGGGATTGCGCCAGAGAACGCCCTCCGCCTTCGATGTCGAATGGCTGTTTCAAGGCATGTTCACCGCAACGTTGGTACGAACGACCTGGTCCTGCCGGCACACGGCCTGGCACGCCAGCACATGCGCCCGGCCGTCGATCGTCACGCGACATTCCTGGCACACGCCCATGCCGCACAGCGCGGCGCGAGGCTCGCCGCTCACCGAGATCCGCGTGCTGCGAATACCCGCCAGCACGAGCGCAGCGGCCACGGTCGTGCCGGGCGCGACAGCGATACTCCGGCCGTCGATCGTCAAGTGGATGCTTGCCGCGTCGCTGCTACGAGTCATGGGCCACCTTTCGGGCAAAACGCTTAGGTAGATAAGGCTCGACCGCAATCGGCGCGACGCTCGCCACGATCTGCGCGGCAAGCAGCTTCGCGCTCGCGAGCGAGGTCGTCACGCCCAGGCCCTCGTGCCCGACGGCAAGCCATACGCCGGGCGCGAAATCGCCGGCCGTGCCGATCATCGGCAGGCCGTCCGGCGTGGCCGCGCGAAATCCGGTCCACGCGCGAATGCCGTTGAGCGTCGGCAGCACAGGCAGGTAGTGCGCGGCGCGCTGCAGCATCTGCGCGAGCACGGGCATGTCGACGGCGGGATCGGTGCTGTCGAACTGGCGCGACGAGCCGATCAGCAATTGCCCCGTGGGCCGCGGTTGCGCATTGAACGCCACCGACGTGCCCGCCGCGTGATGCGCGCTCTTGATGTAGCCGAGTTCGAGCAACTGATTCCGGATCAGGCCAGGATAGCGGTCCGTGATCAGCAGGTGGCCCTTTTTCGGCTGCAGCGGCAGCGACGGCACGAGGTGCTGCGCGCCCAGACCATTGGCAACGACGACGTGCGCCGCGCCGACACGTTCGCCGTCGGCAAGCGTGAGGCCGTTCGCGCCGATCGAGGTCACCTCCGCACCCAGGCACACGCGAATATTTGCGGCGGCCGGCGATTGCGTCAGCAGCCATTCGGCAACGGTCGGCGCATACACGATGCTGTCGTGTTCAATGCGCAAACCGCCCGCCATCGACGCCGCCAGTGCCGGCTCGCAAGCCCGCAACGCGGCCGCGTCGAGCAGTTGCGCTGTCATGCCTTGAGCCTCGAACGCGGCATGCATCGCGCGGGCGGCGTGTTGCTCTTCTTCGTCCGCTGCGACCCAGAGCGTGCCGCAGCGCGCGAACGCGTCGCGCGCGCGCAGCTGCGGCGCGAGTTCAAGCCACAAGTCTCGTGAATACCGACTCAGCGCGAATTCCGCCGGCGAGTCGTTCATCACGACGATGTGGCCCATGCCCGCCGCCGTCGCTCCGCCGCCGATGCCCCGCGCGTCGAACACGTCGACCCGCATGCCGAGCGCCGCCAGTTCCGCCGCGCACGCCGCGCCGACAATGCCGGCCCCGACGATCAACACGTCTGCCGTCATGCCGTGCGGATGCCCCACGCAAAGGGATCACGCTCGTCGAAGCACAGGCGCGCTTCCGCCGTAATGTAGGCGTGGCCGGTAATGGTGGGAATCACGTGGACGGCGTCGCCGGCATGGCGATAGCTCGCCTCGAACACGCTGCCGATAATGCTTTCCTGCCGCCACACGGCCCCTTCGGCCAGCTTGCCGTCGGCGGCGAGACAGGCCACTTTGGCGCTGGTGCCCGTGCCGCATGGCGAGCGGTCGTACGCATTGCCGGGACAGAGCACGAAGCTGCGGCTGTCGATACCGTCGCGCGAACCGGGGCCAAAGAGTTCGATGTGGTCGATCAAGGCACCCTCCGCGCCGGTGATGCGCTGTGCGATCAGCGCGTCGCGAATCGCTCCGCTGAACGCCGTCAATTCGCCGATACGCGAAGCCTCCAACGCGCGCCCATGATCGGCGACGAGAAAGAACCAGTTGCCGCCCCAGCCGATGTCGCCCGTCAGCACGCCGTGGCCCGGCACCTCCACCTGCACGGACTCGCGATAGCGATAGGCCGGCACGTTGCGTACGGCGACGCTGCCATCCTCGTTGAGCGTCGCTTCGACAACGCCGACCGGCGTCTCGATCCGATGGCGCCCCGGCCCGATCCGTCCCAGGTGCGCGAGCGAGACGACGAGCCCGATCGTGCCGTGCCCGCACATGCCGAGGTAGCCGACGTTGTTGAAAAAGATCACGCCGGCCGCGCACGTGGGATCGTCGGGCTCGCAGAGCAGCGCGCCCACCACCACATCCGAGCCGCGCGGCTCGGTGACGATGCCCGCGCGCCAGTCGTCGAAGTGCGTGCGGAATACTTCGAGCCGTTGCGCCAGCGTACCGCCGCCGAGATCCGGGCCGCCCGACACCACGAGGCGGGTCGGTTCACCGCCGGTGTGCGAGTCGATGATGTTTAAGGTTTTCATGATCGTCATGGTAGAAACGGCGGACAGCCGAGTCTTGGTGTGCTTAAGCGCGGATTGTGACGATTTCGGCATAGTCAACTGAACGTGCGGCGACCTCGCGCTCTCAATAGATAGCGGTCCGGCAGCGTCTGCCGGACGCGCACGGAGAGCGGCCTGCCGCGGGTGGCGTCGTGCTAGCCATGCACTTCGACTCACTTCGCGTCTTATCCCAAAATAAGGGATATGCCTTGACCCGGCGACGCTTCAGGCAAAGCGGTTATGCTGAAATCGTCATTCGCCGCGCGCGATTCACGCAAGACGGCAGGATTTTCCCTGCTTACACTGCGCTGGAACACATCACACTCAGGAGAGCAGTCGTGGCGCATATCTGGGAAGGCGTATTGCCCGCAGTCACCACCAAATTCAACGCGGATTTCAGCATAGACCGCGCATGGACCGGTAAGAATATCGAAGCGCAGATCGACGCGGGAGTGGACGGCATCATTGTGTGCGGATCGCTGGGCGAAGCGTCGACACTCTCGCTGGATGAAAAGCTGCAAGTGCTCGACATCGCCGTCGAGGCCTCGCGCGGCCGTGTGCCGGTCCTGTTGACGATCGCCGAAAACAGTACGCTCGACGCCTGTCGTCAGGCCGAAGCCGGCAGCCGCCATGGCGCGGCCGGTTACATGGTGCTGCCGGGACTGCGCTATCTGTCGGACCGCCGCGAGACACTGCACCATTTCCGCAGCGTCGCCGACGCGAGCGAACTGCCGTTGATGATCTATAACAATCCGCTCGCCTATGGTGTCGACATGACGCCCGACATGTTCGCGGAAATCGCCGACGAGAAGAAGATCGTCGCGATCAAGGAGTCATGCGGCGACGTGCGGCGCGTGACCGACCTGATCAACGTGGTCGGCGACCGCTTCGCCATTCTGTGCGGGGTCGACAATCTCGCCATGGAAGCCATCCTGATGGGCGCGCATGGCTGGGTGGCCGGTCTCGTGTGCGCGTTTCCGCGTGAGACGGTGGTGATCTACAAGCTATTGAAGGCGGGACGCCTCGAGGAAGCGCGATCGATCTACCGCTGGTTCGCACCGCTGCTCGCACTCGACGTCTCGGCAAAGCTGGTGCAGAACATCAAACTCGCCGAAACGATCGTCGGACTGGGCACCGAGCCGGTGCGCCCGCCGCGCCTGCCGCTGGTGGGCGACGAACGCAAAGCGGTCGAAGCGTTGATTCGCAAGTCGATCGAAACACGGCCCACGCTGCCGCAAATCTGATCTGATCTGACCGGATCGGCCTCAGGCTGCCTGCTTCTCGGTGTCGGCGTCGACGTCTGCCTCTGCGTCTGCGTCGACTGATTCGCCGCGGCGCAGATGCAGCAGCCTGTAGCCGCTATTATAAACCGGTTGCAACCGGAATTCGTTTTGCGGCTCGATCTCGAGCAGCAGGCGCAGCCGCGAAACGTGACTGTCGATCGTGCGGGTGAACTCGCGGAATTCGCGCCCCCATACCATTGCGAAAATGTGATCGCGTGACAGCACGCGGCCGATATTGGAGAAGAACAACGACGCCAGCCGGTACTGCGTGCCGGATAGCTGGACCGGCTGACCGCGCAGCATGACGAGCTGGCGGCGCGTGTCGAAATGGTACGGGCCCACGTCGAAACTCGCGGCACTGAACCTGTCCGGATACGCTCGCCGCAGCAGCGCAGCAACCCGCTCGCGAAACTCGGCAGCGCGCAGCGGCAGCCCGACATAGTCGTCCGCGCCGGCAACGAAGGCGCGCACGACATGATCCTCCGCCATGTCCGCCGAGGCGAACATCACCGGCAGACGGTCGCCGCCCACCGCACGCGCCGCCCGTAGAACCTCGCCGCCCGAGAGCCGCAGTCCCTGCCAGTCCAGCACCAGCAGATCCACGGTGGAGCGCGCGAGCATTCTCGACATGCTCAAGCCGTCGTCGAAAGCCGTGCAGGTGTGGCCAGCGGACGTCAGGACCCTTTCGATCGACTGACGCATGACCGGGTCACGTTGAAGGATGGCAATGCGCATGGGATAACTCTTAACTGATAGCTCGGACGCGATTCTCAGAGGCACGCCCGCGCCATCCCATAGGAGCAGTCCGAATTTGCATATGAATCCGCCGACCCCGACACCACTGGCGCGTATTCCCATACTCGGTTGCGACGATTCTGATGGCGCCATCGTCAATGCTACGAAAAAGCGCATTTTGCGGAACTTTTTCAGTCCAATTAAGCACCTCCAGAAACGATTGGCTTTCATCCTGTAAAATCCCCGCCTGGCCCCAGTCGTCATCGTGCTTGCCCCAACCCGGGCCGGCGCGCCGGTGTCCCGTGCTCTACCCAGCGCCTGCCACACTTCTCGCCCGACGACCGCCGTGTTTCCACGCGCTACGTGTGGCTCCCAATTCAAGAAAAGACACAAGCAATGCAAGCGACAAATCTGGGTGGAGCGCAGGCTGTCACCCCACGCCCTCTTGGGCGCAGCGATTACAAGACGCTCGGCCTCGCCGCCCTCGGCGGGGCTCTGGAGTTCTACGACTTCATCATCTTCGTATTCTTCGCGCCGGCGATCGGCCAGCTGTTTTTCCCGGCGGCGATGCCGGACTGGCTGCGCCAGGTGCAAACCTTCGGCATCTTCGCCGCGGGCTATCTGGCCCGGCCGCTCGGCGGCATCATCATGGCGCATTTCGGCGATCTGTTCGGCCGCAAGCGCATGTTCACGCTGAGCGTGCTGCTCATGTCCGTGCCGACGCTGATGATGGGTCTGCTGCCCACTTACACCAGCATCGGCGTGCTGGCGCCGGTCCTGCTGCTCCTGTTCCGCGTAATGCAAGGCGCGGCGGTCGGCGGCGAAGTCCCGGGCGCATGGGTATTCGTGTCGGAGCACGTGCCGCAGCGGCACGTCGGCTATGCGTGCGGCACGCTGACGGCCGGCCTCACGGCGGGCATTCTGCTCGGCTCACTGATCGCCTCGGCGGTGAACCGCAACTTCGCGCCGGCGGAAATCTCCGCTTACGCGTGGCGTATTCCGTTCCTGGTGGGCGGCGTGTTCGGCATGTTCTCGGTCTACCTGCGCCGCTGGCTGCATGAAACGCCGGTGTTCGCCGAACTCAAGCAACGCAAGGCGATTGCGGCCGAAGTTCCGCTCAAGGCCGTGCTGCGCGACCACGGCCGCGCCGTGATCGTCTCGATGCTGCTTACGTGGATGCTGTCGGCCGCGATCGTCGTGGTGATTCTGATGACGCCGACGCTGCTGCAAAAGCAGTTTCATATCGCGCCGGCCACTGCGTTGCTGGCGAACTGCGTGGCGACGCTGTGCCTGACGATCGGTTGCGTGATGGCGGGCTCGATTGCCGGCCGCATTGGCGCGGGGCGCACCATTTTCATCGGCGGCCTGGCGCTGGCCGTGACGTACTACGCGATGTTCCAGCAGCTCGCGCTCGATAGCTCGGCGCTGCTGCCGCTGTACGCGCTGGCTGGCCTGTTCGTCGGCGTGATCGGCGCGATCCCGTTCGTGATGGTCAAGGCGTTCCCGCCGGTGGTGCGCTTCTCGGGCATCTCGTTCTCGTACAACGTGGCCTACGCGATTTTCGGCGGCCTGACGCCGATCGCCGTGTCGCTGATGATGAAGTCGAACCCGATGGCCGCACCGATGTACGTCGGCGCAATCTGCATTCTCGGGGCATTGACCACGCTGTTCATCAAGGACGCGCCGCAAACGCGCTGATCGGCGGCTTTTGCTGCTGTTTTCCGCTGCTGTTTTCCGCTTCTGCTTCGCAATGACGGCGCGCCACACGGCGCGCCGTTTTTGTTTGCATTGGGGTCGGCGTCACGCGCTTCTGACGACATCCACAGTTCACGCCGTCGCGAAACATCATGCGCCGCATCGGCTCTACGATGTATCGCATGAACTCCCCCAAACGCCCCCGTTCGCCCGCCCTCGGCCGTGTGCTCGCGACAGTCAGCGTCGGCTTCGTCGTCACGCAACTCGACGTCACTATCGTCAACATCGCGCTGCCGAAAATCGGCGCGGACCTGCATGCGAATGTGGCAGGCCTCCAATGGGTCGTCGATGCCTATACGCTCGCGTTCGCCGTGCTGATGCTGTCCGCCGGCGCGCTCGGCGACCGCTTCGGCGCGCGGCGCCTGTACGCCGCCGGGATCGTGCTGTTCGCACTCGCGTCGCTCGCCTGCGGCCTTGCGCTCGACGCGGCCCTGCTGGTCGCGGCGCGCGCGCTGCAAGGCGTCGGCGCCGCCGCCATGCTGCCGAATTCGCTGGCGCTGCTCAATCAGTCGTTCGGACACGACCCCAAACTCCGGGCGCGCGCGGTCGGGCTGTGGACAGCCGCGGGGGCGATTTCGATCGCCGCGGGACCGGTGGTCGGCGGCGTGCTGATCGCGGCGTTCGGGTGGCGCAGCATTTTTCTCGTCAATCTGCCGATCTGCGCCGCCGGTTTTCTCGCGACCTTGTTATGGGTGCCGCGGCCCGAGACCGCCGTGCGTCGTCCGGGGCTGCAATTAGCGGCGGGCACAACGGCTCACGCAAGGCCGCGCGGCATCGATCTGAGCGGTCAGTGTCTGGCCGTCGTCGCGCTGACCGCCTTCGTCGCCGCTGTGATCGAATGGCGGCCGCTCGGCCTCGGTCACCCGCTCGTCGCCGGCGGTTTCGTGCTGGCGCTAGTCGCTGCAGGCGCCTTCATCGCCGTGGAGTCGCGCGCCGCGGCTCCGATGCTGCCGCTCTCGCTCTTTCGCAAACGCTCCTTCAGCGTGGCGGTGCTGTTCGGCATCTGCGTGAACCTGACCTACTACGGCATGGTGTTCGTGCTGAGCCTGTATTTGCAGCGCGTGCGCGGTTATACGCCGTTGCAGGCCGGCCTGGCCTTTCTCCCATTGACGGGCGGGTTTCTGCTGTCGAATGTGGCAAGCGGCTGGGTGGTCGGCCGCTTCGGCGTACGGGTGCCGATGATCGCGGGCGCGATCACCGCCGGTCTCGGCTACGGCCTCCTGCATTTCGTCGACGCCGGCACGCCGCTCATTGGCTTGCTGCTGCCGTTTCTGCTGATTCCGTCGGGCATGGGCCTCGCGGTTCCCGCAATGACCACCGCCGTGTTGGCCTCGACCGACGCGAAACGCGCCGGTACGGCTTCCGCCGTGTTGAACACAGCGCGGCAAGCCGGCGGCGCGGTCGGCGTGGCGGCCTTCGGCGCACTGGCGAGCGGCGCGGCTGCTACGCAAATCGTCTCGGGTATGCAGGCGGCGACCGCCGTGTCAGTCGCTCTGCTGGTGCTTGGCGGCGTGCTGAGCTGCCTCGTGCATCCGCAGCCGCAGTCGTCGGACTCCGCGCTTCGCGTTGCCGGCCGCGAGCGAGTCGGCGAATCGAACTAAGCGTACCGCCTGCTGTATTGGGCGCGCAAAAAATAACCCCCGCCATGCGCGTGCATGGCGGGGGTTGGTCCGGGTTCACACTGGCGATTAGCGCGATGCCTGCGTCTGTGAGCCGCGACGCCCTGCCCGCCGACGCCGCGCCGCCTGACTTAAAGCGACGCTTCCTGGATCGTGCCGGTGTCGATTGCGCGCTCGATCAGGCCTTCGTTTTGCGCTTTGGCAATGGCGTCGGCGATCAGTTTCTCCGGCTCCTCGATCTCGGCCTTGATCGTGCTGATGATTCCGGATGCGTCCAGAATCACCAGGGTTGTCGCCGAATCGGCCAGACTGATAATCACCCGATGCGGCGTGGGCCCTTCACCGAGACTCGCGCACAATTGCGTGACCTTGCCGCCAATGGTTTGCTCAAAACTTTGAATCATTATTTGCTCCCTTGGTTACAGCTGGAATCGAAAGCGACTCGCACAGACTACCTTACTGCTGCTTCAAAGACCAAGCCCGCCGCGCGGCGAGCGAGCGCCGAGAGAATTGCCTCCGGGACGCGCGCCGTCGATGCTGATGCGGCCCGCGCCAGTCACGAACAGCAGCAGGAAACCACCGGCAATACCGATGTTCTTCCAGAAATGGATCACCATGTCGCGTTGCAAGGCGGCGTCGGTGACATTCCAGAAATCGTGGCCGAGAACCGCCGTCGCCACCGTGTACACGGCCATGATGAGCGCGAGCGGGCGCGCCTTGAAGCCGACGATCAGCAACAGACCGCCGAGCGCCTCGACGGCGACGGCGATCGGCGCGGCGACCTGTACGAACGGCACGCCCTTCGAATGCAGGTAGCCGACAAAGCCCGCATAGCCCAGCAGTTTCATCACACCGCCCCACAGGAACAGCACGGCAAGGGCAATACGCGCGATGAGAATTACGCCGGAATCGACGGGACGCGTCATGAGGGGCTCCTGTAGATGAATAAGCAGCAGACCCGGCCGGGAGGCCGCAGTTCCCCGTATCGCATCTGAGAATATGTGCATTGCCCGCCTTTTCCAAGCTCCCAAGCTCGGGCCAAGGTGCGCGGGCGCACGGCGCGCCGCGTGCGGGGCGAGAAAAAGGGGCTCGCGAGGGCCGCAGGCTCGCGTCGGCGGTACCTGCCGCGGGCGGAATCGCCGACGCGCTTATGCTCGAGGATAGGTCGCAACTTCGATCAGATTGCCGTCGGGATCGCGGCAATACACCGAAGTCATCTTGCCGCGCGCGCCGTCGCGCTCCACGGGTCCGGCCTCGATTTCGACGCCTTGGGCAAGCCAATGCGCCTTGACCTCGGCCGGGCTCGTGGTCGTGACGAAACACAGATCGGCGCTGCCGGGCACCGCCTCGCGGCCGGTGAACCACGCGACGGTGTCGGCCGCCACGGGACGCAGGTTGATCTTCTGATTGCCGTAGGTCATCGCGACCCGCGTGCCGGTGCGCGATTCGAACTCGTGGCGCCGCATGCCGAGCATGCGCGCGTACCACGCCGCACTGACTTCCACGTCGGCCACGTTCAGAACGAGATGATCGAGACTTTCTATAGAAAAGCTCATGGCTTCAGTCACCGTGATGTGGGCCGATGCCTGTTGACGAATCGGGCCGATCCGCCAACAGCGGCCAGACGAAAAATCAGCACCCGCGCGACGTTCGCGTACGGCTGCCGGCTGATGGCGCTCATGACCTCACACCCGCGCTTGCCGCGACACTTAGGCCCGGGTTACGACTGCGGCGCGTCCGGGGCGAGCAGAACGCCCTTCGTGAAGACGAAGCAACCGTAGCCGCGCGCTTCGCCGGTAGCGATCACGCAATACGCTTTGCGCGCCCGCTCATAAAACGCAAACCGCTCGATCGACGCAAATGGCACATCGCGCCCTTCCGCGGCATTGACCTCGATCTGCGCTTCACGCTGCACCGACGGAATCGTGTGCGGCTCGCCCACCACTTCCATGCGCGACGCGGGGTGCTCGATGAACGTGTCCAGCGGCATTACCGAAAGCACCGCGCGAATCGCCCGCGGCGCGTTCACGCCGTCGAGGCGCAGCACCTTGCCCAGCACGCTCTCGCGCGCAACCGAGTCGCCCGGGAAATTGGCGTCGCAAATGACGAGTTCGTCGCCGTGGCCCATCGAGCGTAGCGCATGCAGTATGTCGGCGTTGAGCAGCGGGTCCAGATTCTTCAGCACGGTGTCTCCTTGTGTTCCGGTTAGGTCCGGTTGGTCCGGTTGGTCCGGTTAGGTCCGATCGCCGGCTGGGCGCCAGGATCTGGACGTTGGTTTGCAGATGCGCGAAGCACTCGCCTCACGCCCGCGTTCGAATCGGGCCGAAGCGGCAGCCACTCGGCTCGACGAAGACGGGACAGCGCTTCGAATCGCATTCCAGCAAACGATTGTAGCAAGCAATGTTGCGCGCATCCGGTGAAGGCGACGCTCGGCGACGGCACGCTGAGTGGTTGCAGCGGCGCGTGTTCTGCACGGCGGACGCGGCCGCGCCGTTACCGCATTGCCAACGCAACCAGCCGACCAGCGCCAGCAGCACGAGACCCGCGCCGCCGAGCACCGGCTCGCGCCAGCCCAGCAACGCGATGAACATGAACGCGCGCGCTCCGCCGAGCAGCGCAAAGCCGGCGATTGCGCTGGACAGCGAGTCGACGGCGCCCGTCAGGCGCGCGAACGCTATGGCCGTTTGTGGACCCGTGGCGGCGGCGGGCTCGTCCATGATCTTCTCCGTCAAGAAGCGATGCTCAGGCGCCGTCCGGCACCTGATCGAGGAAGCCGGTGACCGTTTGCAAGCGTCCTTGTGGATCGACCATACCGAAGTCCGATCCCTTCACGACCGCCTCGCCCGCGGGCGTGATCAGCTCCCAGGAAAAGCGCAGCCGGTTGGCGAAGCCGTCAACCTGGCCTGTACGCCGAAACGTGTGATGCGGGAAGCGCTCATGCACCGCCCGGATCATCGCGTCGATGCCTGCGTGGCCCGAGCCCGCCAGCAGCGGATCGCAATAATCGGCGTCGGCGCTCCATGCCGCGGCGATCAACTCGCGACGGCGCGCGCCATCGGTTTCGTTCCATGCGTCGAAATAACGGTTGATCAGATCGGTATGCGCATTCATCTCAAGACTCCTTCATTGGCATGACTGAGCACTACGCTCGGCAGACACGGTCGTGTGCGGCGGGCTCGGATTGAAGCTTGAGGGCCGGGGCGCGGTGCGTCGATTACCTGAGAGGTAAGCAGTCTTGCGCTGCGGCGCGAGCGCATTGCGTCGAGCGCCGGATTGGCCATCCGGCCGAGTCGTCAGCCGCGGCGGCAGCCGCTAATCTCGTGTGGCAAATGGTGGCCGCGCGGCGCTGGCGTGCGGCTTCTGACGCACTCACAAACACGAGCATGGGGGCGCTTTTTCAATATGGTTTTTACACTTGCAAGATCGTATCTACACGGATACACTTCTCG
Source organism: Burkholderia sp. WP9 (assembly GCF_900104795.1). Classification (NCBI taxonomy): domain Bacteria; kingdom Pseudomonadati; phylum Pseudomonadota; class Betaproteobacteria; order Burkholderiales; family Burkholderiaceae; genus Burkholderia; species Burkholderia sp. WP9. The sequence goes on along the minus strand of NZ_FNTG01000002.1, from coordinate 2,789,390 downwards.
ACAGATCGGTTCACCACCTGAGTACACGATCAACCGCACCGAGGAGTTCGACACCTGGCTTGCACGGCTCTCCGATTTAAGAGCCAGGGCGAAAATACTCGTGCGTATCCGGCGTGCGGAACGCGGGCATTTCGGCGACGTCAAGTTGCTTGAAGAAGGTGTGTCCGAGATGCGCATCGACTGTGGCCCCGGCTATCGGGTCTACTTCGCGCGTGAAAAAGGCATGATCTATCTCCTGCTATGCTGGTGGCGACAAATCCACTCAGCCGGCCGATATCAAGCATGCCAAAACAATGTGGGCAGCAATCAGAAAGGAACTGTCATGAGCAGAATCAAAACCGCACGGTTCGACGCGTCGCATTACCTCGATAGCGAGGAAATGATCGCCGAGTATCTCAACGCAGCGCTCGAAGAAGGCGACGCCGACGTCCTGCTCGCCGCGATCGCCGACATCGCCAAAGCGCGCGGCATCACCAAGGTCGCGGCAGATGCCGGACTTGGCCGCGAAAGCCTCTACAAGACGCTCGCACCCGGCTCCAAACCGCGTATGGACACGGTGCTCAAACTGCTGCGTGCGCTCGGGGTCAAACTCAACGTGGTACCGGAAGGCGTGGCGGCGGTCTGAGTCGGGTGTCCCGCTCTGTCGGCTTTGCCATTTCGTCGATATGCCGCGGCTTACTACGGTGTCACGGGTCTTTCCGAAGTTTCGTAGGCGTGGCAGACGGTATTCCGGGGTATTCCGGGGTATTCCGGGGTATTCCGGGGTATTCCGGGGTATTCCGGGGTATTCCGGGGTATTCCGGGGTATTCCATTACCTCTGAGGTAATGGATCGCTAGCGCGGTTTGGCTATGATCGGTGGCATGAACACACTCTCTCTTGCGCAACCCGTCCCGCCGCAATTGCCGGCGGCCAGCCGCACGGTCGGCGACCTGCTGCGCGAATGGCGACAGCGTCGAAGAATGAGCCAGCTGCTGCTCGCCGCCGAAGCCGATATTTCGACCCGGCATCTGAGCTTCGTCGAATCAGGCCGCGCAGTGCCGAGCCGGGAAATGGTCATGCACCTTGCTGAACGGCTCGACGTGCCGCTGCGCGCGCGCAATGCACTGCTGGTCGCCGCAGGCTACGCACCGCTGTTCCGGGAACGCCCGCTATCGGATCCGCAGTTGGCCGCTGCACGCGAGGCTGTCGAGTTGGTGCTGAAAGGACACGAACCCTACCCGGCGCTTGCCATCGACCGGCACTGGACCATCGTTGCCGCGAACGGCGCGCTTGCGCCTTTGCTGAACGGCGCAAGTCCGGAACTGCTGAAGCCGCCGGTCAACGCACTGCGCCTGAGCCTGCATCCGGAGGGTATCGCTGCGTCCATCGTCAATTGGCATGCATGGCGCGAGCACATACTCGCGCGACTTCAGCGGCAAATCGACGTGAGCGGGGACGACACGTTGAGCGCGCTGCGCGACGAATTGGCGGCGTACCCCGCGCCGCCGGGCGCGGATGCGACCGAGCACGACAACACCGCCGTCAACCAGATTGCAGTACCGCTGCGGCTGCGCACGCCGATCGGCGTGCTATCGTTTTTCAGCACGACCACCGTGTTCGGCACGCCGGTGGACGTGACGCTCTCGGAACTCGCGATCGAGGCGTTCTTTCCGGCCGACCCGCAAACCGCTACGGCGTTGCGCGATTTCGGCGAGAGCCAGTGCGCCGAGGCGGCACGCCAACCATAGCCTGGACCGTGACAGACAGGTCGCAGTTCGATATCGAGTCTTTCAGCCTTTCAATCACCGGCCCCACACGGAGAGACACTTGAGCGAGAACGCTGTACTCGTACGCCAACTCGGTCCCGACGACCGCGACGACTACTTCAACCTGCGGCTGCGCGGACTGAAAGCGCATCCGGATTCGTTCGGCCAGAGTTACGAAGAAGCACTTGCCAAAGGTCCGTCGCAACACAATGCAATGCTGGACGGCTCGCGTGCGGCCGAAGGTGACTTTTTGCTCGGCGCTTACGCATCGGCAGGAACACCATTGATCGGCGTGGTTGGACTGATCCGGATCCCGAGCGACAAACAGCGGCATAAGGCCGCCGTGGTCGGCATGTATGTCGCGCCGGAGGCTGCCGGCCGCGGCGTCGGGCGCGCTTTGCTGAAGGAGTTGCTGAGGCGGGCCTCGCGTATGGACGGCCTGCGGCAAATCCAGTTATTAGTCGGCAGCCGCAACGAGGCCGCGAGGAAACTTTACGAGTCGCTCGGCTTTCGCAAATATGGCTGCGAAGTCGGAGCGCTGAATGTCGGCGGGGTCTTCCACGACGCCGATCTGATGGCCCTGTTTATCTAATAGGCCGTGACCGCGCGGCGGCCCGCGCCACTTTCCCCGCCGTTCAGCAGCACCTCTGCGGCCGACGTTCCGCGTCGAAGTCGAGCGTGTCCACCGCACCACCCGAGCGAAGTTACACAAGAAGTTACAAATCCGGCCTCGTTTGTAACTGGGGCCGCACCAACCTGTTACACCTCTGTTTTGTCCCCAAATCGCCGTCAAAGAGCGGAATTTATTACTTTATATTGACCTCGCTTTCTATTTCCTTTCTAACTCGACCGGGAATTACCGGCACTTGATGGGTCCGCCCTATTTGCTCAGACAAAAGAGCGAAAAGCCCGTAGTACAAGGGTTTTCATGGATCAGACAAAAATCCGGGGTGGCGGAAAATTCGGTTTGCATCGTGTATTACGCCACTGTGAAAGAGTTACCGAAAATTGATGTATCTTTTTGAGACATTTTTTTGAGAAGGGATTGATTTCTTGTTTTACCCTTCATACAATTCGTCCCAAGCTGTTACGAAATGTAACTCCATGTATCAAAAGGTCGCCGCTTGTATCAGGTGGTGACAGTAGCCGGAGGACAACGTTTCCGGCGAGGCACAAAAGACATAACGGCAAAAAATGCCGACATCGTAATTCGGGGCTTCGGAAACAGAGAAAATGGACCGTAGCAGCGAGACGCTGGATTCAATCCGCGAGATCAACTTGTCTTACATCATGCTCGCGCAACGTATGTTGCGCGAGGACAAACCGGTCGGCATGTTCCGGCTGGGACTGTCGTCGGAACTGGCTGATTTGCTTGCCGGGCTGTCGCTCGCGCAGATCGTCAAGCTGGCCGCTTCCGATCAGCTTTTGTGTTTCTTCCGCTTCAACGACCACTCCATGTTGTCGGCTTTGACGCAAACGACGAAACACGCCGCAGTTGCACCGACTCACGCGGCGATCCTGCTTGCAGGCCAGCCTGCTGAACAGTTCGCTTGACCGGGGTGACTGCCATGCTCAAGCGTAGCCTGACGGAAGACGCACAAGAAGTATTCCGCGCCATCGCACTGATCGAACTCGGCGCGCGCATGCAAGTGCTCGAGAGTGAATTGACGCTCTCGCGCGACCGCATGATCCGCCTGTACCGCGAGGTCAAAGGCGTATCGCCGCCCAAGGGCATGCTGCCCTTTTCGGCGGACTGGTATATGACGTGGCTGGCGAACATTCACGCGTCGCTGTTCTACAACACGTACCTGTTCCTGAAGAACGAAGCCCGCTGCTCGCATCTGGATGCGCTGACCAAGGGGTATCGGCTGTATCTGGAACATTGCAAGCACAGCGAGACCGAACCGGTGCTGGACTTGACGCGTGCGTGGACGCTGGTGCGTTTCTTCGACGCCGACATTCTGCAATTGACCAAATGCTGCCGTTGCACCGGCAAGTTCGTGGCGCACAAACACGATCTGCAGCACAACGTGGTGTGTGGCGCATGCCAGCCGCCGTCGCGTGCCGGCAAGACGAAGAAGGCCGCCGCCGCTCGCCAGGAACAGGAAGCGCTCGATGCAGCGCAGATCGCACAAGCTGCCTGAGCTCGATTGACTCTGACTCGACAAGGGCTGGTCCGGCCCGACTCGATCCAAAGCCCGAAAGAAAAAGTCCGCATGAGCGGACTTTTTTTCGTCCTAATCGCGCCGCTCAAGCGGCGCGAGGCCGGCTCATCCGGCCAGGCCCACCGTCTGCACCACCAGCCAAAGGTTCGCCGCGCTGATCACCACGAACAGCATCCACGCGACGCAGCGGGTCAGCAACGTGTTGGCGAATTCGCCCATCAACGAACGGTCGTTGGTCATGCGAATCAGCGGATAAAGCGCGAACGGCAATTGCAGGCTCAGCACGACCTGACTTGCGACCAGCAGCTTGCCGACGGCGCCGTTGCCCATCATCTGCACGCCGATCAGCGCGGGGATCAAAGCGAGTGCGCGCGTAATGAAGCGCCGTTGCCAGCAGGGAATCTTCAGCTTCAGGAAGCCTTCCATGATGACCTGCCCCGCCACCGTGCCGGTAAAGGTCGAGCTTTGTCCCGAGGCGAGCAAGGTCACGGCGAACAGCACCGCCGCGAAACCCGTGCCGACGATAGGCGCGAGCAGCTTGTAGGCGTCTTCGATTTCGGTGACCTGGTTGTGGCCGGTGGCATGGAACGCAGCGGCGGCCAGAATCAGGATCGCCATGTTGATCAGCAACGCGAGCATCAGCGAGACGATCGTATCGATGCGCGACATACCGATCGCCGATCTGATGCTGGCTGGATCGCGCTTCACCGCGCGCGTCTGCACGATCGACGAATGCAGATAAAGGTTATGCGGCATGACCGTCGCGCCGAGAATGCCGATCGCCAGATACATAGGCTCGCGCGAACTCAACGCCTGCCACGACGGAACCAGTCCCTGCGCGACCGACGGCCAGTGCGGCTGCACCAGCGCGAGCTCGATGATGTAGCCGACGCCGATCGTCGCGATGAGGCCGAGCATGATCGCTTCGAGATCGCGGAAATTCTTGCCCTTCAGGCCGAGCACGATCAGCGTATCGAACGCGGTCAGCAGCACGCCGGTGGTCAACGAGCATTTAAAGAGCAGATGGAAAGCAAGCGCGCCGCCGAGCACTTCGGCCAGATCGCAGGCCACGATCGACAGTTCAGCGAGCAGCCACTGAAAACGTGCGACGGCAGGCGAATAGCGCGCGCTCGACAACTCGGCGAGGTCGCGCCCGGTCGCAATGCCAAGACGCATGCTCAGGCATTGCAGCGCCATCGCCGCAAGACTCGACAGCATGACGACGAACAGCAGGCTGTAGCCATAGCGCGATCCGGCTTCGATGTCGGTGGCCCAGTTGCCCGGGTCCATATAGCCTATCGACACCAGCAGGCCAGGGCCCGCGAATTGCAGAATCTTCTTCCAGAACGGCGCGCCTTGCGAAACGGCCACCGAGCCTTGCACTTCGGATGGGCAAAACGGTGCCGTTGCTGTGGTCGGTAGTTTGAACTGCAATCCGGGAGCCTCTTGAAGGGGATAAACCACGGCGCATCGTACAGGCCGCCGCGAACCGCCTCAAGTGTACAAAGAAACCTCCGGCAACGCGCCGGTGAGCGCGTAGCGGCCAACGTCGCGCACGCGATAGTCGAGCGGATCATGCAGCGTATGCACGCGGGCGTTGCGCCAGAAACGGTCGAGCGCGAGCGGCGCGTGCGTGGCGCGGGCGCCACAGGCGTCGAAGAGTTGCTCGCTGACGTCGAGCGCGGCGCGGTGCGCGACGATCTTCGCCTCCGAGGTGGCGAGCGCAACCTGCGCGCGAGCCTCCGCGGAAAGCGCCGGACCTTGTTGCCAGGCGTCTTCGAGCAGCCAGGCGGCGCGCGTGGTCAGCGCTTCGGCGCTCACCGCTTGCAGGCGCATCTCGCCGAAACGCTGGATCAGGTAGGGATCGTCGGTCGCTTTGTCGACGCCCGAATAGATCCACGCCTTGCCGTGTCGCGTGACGTAGGCCCGGGCTTCGTCGAGCGCGCCTTGCGCGATGCCCACGAACAGATTGGTCAGCACCAACTGCGAGATTAGCGTACGCAAACTGGCGTACGGCGTGTCGGGCCGCACCATCACTTCGTCCGGTTCGACCTTGACGCGCACGAAGGACACGCTGCCGCTGTCGGTCTGCCGCTGGCCGATCGGATTCCAGTCTTCGTGAACGGTGATGCCTTCCCGCGTGGTCGGCACGACGCCGAACACCGGGGTGCCGGTGACCGGATCATGTGCGGAAACGGTCATCATCTGCGAGCCGCGCGTGCCGGAGCAAAAGCCCTTCTGGCCATCGAGCAGATAGCCGCCGTCGCTGGTTGCGCTCGCAACGAGTCGCGTGTCGAGCGGATTGACGGCATTGCCCCACCACCATCGGTTTTCGACGGTGCCGCTCAGATAGCGGGCACGTTGTTCGGGACTGCCCCATACATTGACGCTGACCACCTGCAAGCACGTAAAGCCCAGCAGATGCGCGAGCGCGCTGTCCACCCGCGCAATCTTGCGAACCGTCTCGTAGATGTCGGGCCAACGCGCGCCGAGGCCGCCGAATTCGCGCGGCACCGCGAGCGTGAGCAGCCCCGCGTCGGCGATCCATTGTTTTTCCTGTGCGGCGTGGCCGCCGTCGAGATCGCGCTGCGCGGCAGTGGCGTGCAACGCGTCGAGCAAACTCGCGAGATCGCGCACCACCGGCGCAGCGGATGCCTGAGGCGTGTGTAACGCGTCGGCATGACGAGGATCGTTCATGCAATTTCCACGTGAAAAGTTTTTCGGCGAGCGGTGATAGGCAGAACGCCCGCGGCGCTCAAAGCTACAGCAAGCATGATAGGCGTTGATGCGGATGACGGAAACGTGCGCGGCTATTCTTCATGCAAATAGCCGCTGCGCGGCAGAACGGGGCAGAACGGATCAGCGATCATGTGCGATCACGCTCGCTGCGCGAGCCGCCGCACGAATCGATCGCCGACGAACTGCACCGCCGTAACGATCACGATCAGCAGTACGATCACCGTCACCATCACGGTCGTATCGAACCGCTGGTAGCCATAGCGAATCGCCAGATCGCCAAGACCGCCGGCGCCTACCGCGCCCGCCATCGCCGACGAACCGATCATCGCCACCACGGTGATGGTGAAGCCGCCCAGGATGCCCGGCAGCGCCTCAGGCAGGAGCACATGCCAGATGATGTGCCGGCGCTGCGCACCCATGGCCTGCGCGGCTTCGATCAGACCGCGATCCACTTCGCGCAAACTCACCTCCGCCACGCGCGCGAAAAACGGAATCGCCGCGATGCTGAGCGGCACGATCGCGGCCCACACGCCGATCGTCGTGCCGATCAGCAAACGCGTGAGCGGCAACAAGGCGACCAGCAAAATGATGAACGGCGTGGAGCGGAACGCATTGACGAGCGCGCCGAGCGTGCTATTCACCGCCCGCTTCTCGAAGATACCGCCGCGTGTCGTGGTGACCAGCACCAGCGCCAGCGGAATGCCGACCAGCGCCGCGATAAAGGCCGACACGCCGACCATGACGATGGTGTCGCGAATCGCGTCGGCGAGTTCGGAAAGCCACAACTCAGACATAGCCCAATACCTCGACATGGTTCGCATAGCGGCGTGCGCGGTCGAGCAACGTCGCGATCTGCTGTTGCACCGTGGTGTCCGCATTCGCACGCACCTGCGCTGACACCACGAGGCGCCCCTGCGCATGCCCCTGAATCCGGTCGATGCCGCCATGCACGAAACTCACGCGCCCGCCGTCCGCACTCAACGCCGACGCCAGACCGCCGAGATCCGGCTCGCGCGCGTCGACGCCGGTAAAACGCACGTCCAGCAGAATCCGCGCATCCGCTTGCGCGATGTCGTGCAATGGCTTGACACGTTCGGCGAGATCCGCCGGCAAGTCGTGCACCAAGGTGCGCAACAGCGCCCGCGTCGCGTCATGCTGCGGATCGCCGAACACGCGCCACACGGGGCCGGTCTCCACCACTTCGCCACGCTCGATCACGGCAACCGTATCGCAGACCTCGCGAATCACCTGCATTTCGTGCGTGATCAATACGACGGTCAGGTTCAGGCGCTGATTGATATCGCGTAGCAACGCGAGGATGGCTTGCGTCGTTTCCGGATCCAGCGCGGAGGTGGCTTCATCGCACAGCAGAATATCCGGGTCGGTGACCAGCGCGCGCGCAATGCCGACTCGCTGCTTCTGACCACCCGACAGGCTCGCCGGATAAGCATCGCGCTTGGCGGAGAGGCCCACCAGTTCCAGCAATGCATCGACCTTTTTCTCGATGACCGCCTTCGGCACACCGGCGATTTTCAGCGGCAGTGCAATGTTCTCACGTACCGTCTTTGCGGAAAGCAGATTGAAGTGCTGGAACACCATGCCGATACGTCGGCGCAACGTGACCAGTCCGCGCTCGTCGAGTTCGCCGACACTGACGCCGTTCACGCGCACCGCGCCTGAACTCGGCTTCTCCAGGCCGTTGACGAGTCGCAGCAGCGTCGACTTGCCCGCGCCGCTGCGTCCGATAATGCCGAACACTTCGCCCCGCGCCACGTTCAACGTGACGTTGGCGAGCGCCGCGGTCGGCACGCCGCGCGTGTTGGCGAACACCTTGCCGACGTTGTCGAATATCACGGCGGGTTGCGTCGCCGCTGCGTGCGAACCCGCATGCACAGCGAGAGACGGCGCGTCTTCGATGAACTGCGGCGCGTCGAAAAGATTGCCCATGATTTAGCTCCTTTCAGGCTTTCGCAATGGCCAGCGCAGCGGTTTGTATCGCGCGCCGAGGCTGTGCGCCGGCATGCACGCCGCACAGCCGGGCAAGCTCGCCCCTGAATCGCGTCTTGCGCGGCGCCGACGCGGGATCGTCGTCTTCGAACGGTCCACGCATGACGGTGCGCGTTACCAGGCGACGGCGTAGAGATTGCCGAAGGCCTTGTCGAGCGCGGCGCGCACCGCAGGCGAATGCTGATAGATCGAGATGAACTTGCGGATACGCGAGTCGTTCACGCTTTCCGGACGAACCACCCATTGGATCGCGTAGTTTTTGTTTTCGAGGCCGTCGAACAGCAGCGCGCTATTCGGATCGGTGGTGCCCGCGAGCTTGATGAAGCTCGGGTAACCCTGTGCGAGATCGACGTCGTCGAGCGAGCGCGCCAGTTGCGACGCTTCCAACTGGACTATCTTCAGATGCTTCGGGTTGTCGGTAATGTCGAGCGTCGTCGCGCGATAGTCGATGCCCGGCTTCAGCTTGATGAGACCGGCTCGTTGCAGCAGCAACAGACCGCGGCCACCATTGACCGGATCGTTGGCAATCGCAACGGTGGCGCCGTCTTTCAGTTCGTCGAAGCGTTTGATCTTCTTCGAATACAGGCCGATTTTCATGATCGTGCCGGGCGCGATGGCGACAAAGTTATAACCGCCCTGCTTCTTCGCATTCTCCAGAAACGGAATGTGCTGGAAGTAGTTGACGTCGATATCCTTGTTGGCGAGCGCCGCATTCGGCGTGTTCCAGTCGGTGAACTCGATGATCTTCACGTCGAGTCCCTGCTCTTTGGCTTCGTGCGCGGCGATTTTGAGCGCTTCGATTTGCGGACTGGTCGCGGTGCCGATTTTCAGCGTGGACGTGTCGGCCGCTGAAGCAGGCGCGGCTTGCAATGCGAGCGTCAGACCGAAAGCGCTGATCAGCGAGATAGCCGGCGTGTAGAAAAAGTGCCGCACGTTGGATAGAAAAAAGCGCATGGTGAACTCTTGGGATTGGGGCGTGGTGTTGATTCGTGGCGAGCCGATCCACCGGCATACGCCTCCGGGTCGCCAAAGCGTTACGGACTTGCTTCGGGCCAGGAACCGGCACGCCGGACTTATCAGGCAACTGAATTCCGCGACGCGCGGCTCAGCCCTCGCGTGGCAGCGACAGGACGCGCATTCGCTCAGCGCGGACAGCGGAAGGTCGGACAGGTCATCGCCTCTCTCCAGATGAGGTGCGGCTCATCATAGAGGGCGGAAATGCAGCGGTCTACGAAGGGATTTTCGAAAGGAAAGCGGGAAAAATGATTTGGGCATAGCCGCGCCTCGTGGCCTGAGCCGACGTTACAACAATGGCAGCACGTCTGCGCTGGACAACCACGCGCTGGTCTGAACCAGACCCGCGCGGATAAGCCGCTCGAGCAACTCGTCCACCGACCAGGGCGGTCGGCGTTTGCGTGCTCGCAAATCCCTGAATGCAGCCAACGCGCGCTTTTCATTGAGATCGATCAGATCACGAATGAAGACGTCAGGGTGTTTCACTTCGATACGCAGGCTCAACTCCAACTGTTCAGCCGCGAAGTCCTTCAGGTTAAAGGTGACAATCGCATCTGCCCGAGCCGCCACTGCCGTCATGACGACATGGCGGTCTTTCTCATCGACGTCGACAATTTCGCTACTCTCCGGAAGTACCTGTGTTACCAGCGCATCAGGAAACGTACGATCCATAGCGCTGCGAATCGCAGCGATCTTCGGCGCGGCGTCGTTAGCCGCGCTTTTGTCCGCGAAACGGGTTGCGAGATTGCGGGTCCACTCTTCGTGAATGCGAGTGGACCACTTCGGCGCATAGAACTCGTGATCGGCGAAAGTCAGCAATACGTCGCGCACCACCATTGGAAATAGCGAACATGCATCCAGCACGACGGTAAAGCGATCAACCGAAAGCATTACAGATCGTATCCACCTATCGATTCGCTAGTGGCCACGATCTCGTCCAGCGCACTCTTGCGTATTGCACGCATGGTTTCCTTGTAGCGCATGACGTCGTCCATACGCATGCGGCGATGCCGCCCGACCTTTCGGAAGGGCAGCTCACCGGCCTCAAGGCGAGCGATCAGAAATGGCCGCGACACGCCGAGCAAATCTGCCGCCTGCTTGGTGCTCAATTCGGTGTCAGTTGGATAAAGAACGAACACCTGCTCACTGGCCATCATGGCCAGCACACGCGAGAGAACCCGCAACGTGGCGGGCGGAACCTCGATGCGGGCGATATCTCCATGCGCACCCTCTTCGACCAGCGCAACGCTATGCGCGCGTGAGTGATCGAGCGCAGCGCCCATCAGGCGGCTCGCAGCGGACAGCACGGTTGCGTCGTCGTCCGACAGGATGATGCGATCGGGTGTAGCGGTGGCCATATTCGACTCCAGAATACGGTCGAGTATAAACAACAGAGCCCACAAACGCAATAAACGCAACATATGAAACATTCGCAATCAAATCAACACGATATCCCCCTGATTTCTCAACCAGCACATTGAAACGAAAAAAGCCGGGCCGCGCTTTCGCGCGACCCGGCGTCTACCACCCGCTCCTGCTTCGGCTACCTTACCGCTTCGCCACCTGCTGCACGGAAGCGGCCACAGGAGCCGCGGCAGCCACCGAAGCCGAAGCCGGCGCGACGGCGCCCACCGCCGTGTCGGCCGCCCCGTCCCCACTCCAACCACCGCCCAGCGCGCGAATCAGATTAACCGTCGCCACCGCTTGCGTGCCCGACAAATGGCTCGCCTGCAGTTGCGAAATCAGCACCTGCCGTTCGCCGTCGATCACGTCCAGGTAGCTGACCGCACCTTCCGTGTACTGCGTACGCGACAGATGCGCCGCCCGTTGCGATGCCTGCACCGCATTGTTCTGCTCGCGCATCTGATCGTCGAGCAGGCGCAGATCGGCCAGGTTGTCTTCGACCTCACGGAATGCCACCAGCACCTGCTGACGATACTGCGCCACGTCCTCGTCATACTTCGAACGGGCCTGCGCGAGGTTCGCCTTGCGGCGGCCGCCGTCGAACAAAGGCAGCGTCAACGCCGTGCCCGCAAACGGCCCGAGAATGAACGCGCGGCTCGACCACATGAAAAGATTGCCGAGCGTCGCCGATTCAAAACCAGCCGCGCCGGTGATATCGAGCTTCGGGAAGAACGCCGATTTGGCAAGACCGACTCGCGCATTCGCGGCCTGCATCGCGCGTTCCGCCGCCGAAATATCCGGCCGGCGTTCAAGCAATGCCGAGGGCAGACCCGGCGGCACACGCACCGTCACCGGAACGAGCGGCGCTTCCGCGAAAGAGAAATCCGCTGGCGGCTTGCCAAGCAGAATCGCAAGGCTGTGCTCCGACGCCGCGCGCTGACGCGCCACGCCCACGGCATCCGCTCGCGCACTCGCGAGTTCATTGCGAGCCCGCGACACATCCAGCTCGCCGATATCGCCTTCCCTGAAACGCCGCTCGACCAGTTTCAGCGTGTCTTCGCGCAGCGCCACAGTACGGCGGTACAGATCCTGATCCGTATCCAGCTCACGCAACTGGAAGTAGTTCTGCGCGACGTCCGCCTGCAACGAGAGTTGCACGGAACGGAACAGCGCCTCGCTTTGCTGCTCGTCCGCACGCGACGCGTTCACGTTTGAGCCGACCCGCCCGAACAGATCCGCTTCGTACGACGCGCCGACTTGCGCGCGCCAGATCGTGCCGTTCGTGCCGCCCGCGCTATCCGGCTGGAATTGCGATGCCGCGGAGGCACGCTCGCGGGTCGGGCCGAAGCCCGCGTCGAGCTTCGGGAACCAGTCGGACTTCGCCGCCTGCGTCACCGCCCGCGCCTGCTGCACGCGCGCCGCGGCCGCCTTCAGATCCTGATTGGCGGCGGCCGCCTGCTCTTCGAGCGCATTGAGTTGCGCGTCGCCGAAAATCGTCCACCATTCGCCGCGATGCGCGTCGTCTGCGGGCTGCGCCTGCTTCCACGTGCCGTTCTCCTGCGCCGCCGCACCCGATATTGCACCCGACGTAGCCGACGGCGCCGAAGCAGCCGGCGCTTCCTTGAACGCCACCGGCGTATCCACTTCCGGCCGCTTGTACGTGGGTTCCACGGAGCAGGCGGCGAGCAACGCGACCAGCAAACCGCTGGTAGCCGCCCGGCCCCACCCACTCAAAGATTCAAAGCGTTTCATTATTGTTTTCTCCTCAGGCGTCCGTCACCGGCGCGCCGTAGTGCGGCGAATCCTTCTGCGCGACGTGAATCGTTCCACCCGCCAGCGTACGCAGCACCACATAGAACACAGGGGTCAGCATCAAGCCGAACAGCGTGACGCCGAGCATGCCGAAGAACACCGCGATACCCATTGCGTGACGCATCTCCGAACCCGCTCCGCTCGACAACACCAGCGGCACCACGCCCATGATGAAAGCGATCGACGTCATCAGAATCGGCCGCAGACGCAAGCGGCTCGCTTCGATCGCCGCGGAGAGCGGCGTATGCCCGTCGTGCTCCAGTTCACGAGCGAACTCGACGATCAGAATCGCGTTCTTCGCCGACAAACCCACCAGCACCATCAACCCAATCTGCGTGAAGATGTTGTTGTCGCCTCCCGTGAGCCACACGCCGGTCAGCGCGGACAGCACGCTCATCGGCACGATCAGGATCACCGCGAGCGGCAGCGTCAGGCTTTCATACAGTGCGGCGAGCACGAGGAACACGAGCAGCACGCTGATCGGGAACACCCACAAGCCTGCATTGCCGGCCAGAATCTGCTGATACGTCAGGTCGGTCCATTCGAGCTTCACACCGCGCGGTAGGACTTCCGCCGCCACGCGTTCCGCCGCCGCTTGCGCCTGCCCCGACGAGAAGCCGGGCGCCGGTCCACCGTTGATGTCGGCAGCCGTGTAGCCGTTGTAGCGGACCACCATTTCCGGACCGAACGTCGGCGTCACCGTCACCAGCGACGACAACGGCACCATGTCGCCTGCGGCATTGCGCGTCTTCAGTTGCAGGATGTCGTCGGCGCGTTGACGGAACGGCGCATCCGCCTGCACCCGCACCTGATACACGCGGCCGAAACGGTTGAAGTCGTTCACATACAGCGAGCCGAGATAGATCTGCATCGTGTTGAACACGTCCGTGACCGGCACGCCGAGTTGCTTTGCCTTCACGCGATCCAGGTCCACGTTCAATTGCGGCACGTTGATCTGATAGCTGGAGAAGGTCGGGCCGAGTTCAGGCGTCTGCGCCGCCTTCTTCACGAATGCCTCCGCTGCCTTGTTCAACTCCGCGTACCCGAGCGCGCCGTGATCTTCCAACTGCATCTTGAAGCCGCCAAGCGTGCCGAGACCGAGCACGGGTGGTGGCGGGAACACCGCGACGAACGAATCCTTGATCGCACCGTATTGCTGGTTCAGCGCACCGGCAATCGCACCGGCCGAGAGCTTTTTGTCGCCACGATCCTTGAAGGGCTTGAGCGTGACGAACACGATGCCCGCGCTGGAGCTATTCGTGAAGCCGTTCACCGAGAGTCCCGGGAACGCCACCGCGCTCTCCACGCCAGGCTGCTTCAGTGCAATCGAGCTCATGTCGCGAATCACCTTCTCCGTGCGATCCAGCGACGCACCGTTCGGCAATTGCGCGAAGGCAATCAGATATTCCTTGTCCTGCGCCGGCACGAAGCCGCCCGGCACCACACGCGAGATCAGCACGGTCGCGCCCAGCAGGATCGCGTACACCGCGAGCATCGCACCCTTACGGCGCAGCACGCCAGTCACGCCACGGCCATACTCGGTCGAACCGCGATGGAAGACCTTGTTGAAACGCTTGAAGAAACCGCCCAGCAGGCGATTCATCACGCGCGTCAGGAAGTCTTCCTTCGCGCCATGGCTGCGCAACAGCATCGCGGACAAGGCCGGCGACAGGGTCAGCGAGTTGAACGCGGAGATCACCGTCGAGATCGCGATGGTCATCGCAAACTGCTTGTAGAACTGGCCCGTCAAACCCGTCATGAACGCGAGCGGCACGAACACGGCAACCAGCGTGAGCGCAATGGCGATAATCGGCCCGCTCACTTCCTGCATCGCCTTGTACGTCGCGTCGCGCGCACTCAGCCCGTTTTCGATGTTCCGCTCGACGTTCTCCACCACCACGATCGCATCGTCCACCACGATCCCGATGGCGAGCACCATGCCGAACAATGACAACGCGTTGATCGAGAAACCGAACGCGAGCAGCAGCGAGAACGTTCCCACGATCGACACCGGCACGGCGATCAACGGAATGATCGACGCGCGCCACGTTTGCAGGAACACGATCACCACGATCACCACCAACGCAATCGCTTCGAGCAGCGTATGCACGACCGCCTCGATACTCGAACGCACGAACTGCGTCGGGTCGTAGACGATCTTGTATTCGACGCCCGCCGGCATGTCTTCCGCGAGTTCCTTCATCGCGGAGCGCACCTGATCGGAAATCGCGAGCGAGTTCGCACCCGGCGCCTGGTTGATGGCGAGCGCCACCGCCGGCTTGTTGTCGAGCAGCGAA
Organism: Burkholderia sp. WP9; assembly: GCF_900104795.1. Taxonomy (NCBI): domain Bacteria; kingdom Pseudomonadati; phylum Pseudomonadota; class Betaproteobacteria; order Burkholderiales; family Burkholderiaceae; genus Burkholderia; species Burkholderia sp. WP9. The sequence goes on along the minus strand of NZ_FNTG01000002.1, from coordinate 2,774,205 downwards.
CGCAGGCCGTATTCCGAGGCCGCGAGTTCGATTCGCGCGATATCTTTCAGGTAGGTCACGCCGCCGTCCGGCGTGGTCTTGACGATAATGTCGCCGAATTCACCCTCGGTCTTCAGACGGCCGCGCGCATTCACCGACAACTGCAACTGCGTGCCCGGCACCGAAGGCGATGCGCCGATCACACCGGCCGCCACCTGGATGTTCTGCTCACGGATCGCGTTGACCACTTCGGTCGCCGTCAAACCGCGTTGCGCCACTTTCTGCGGATCGAGCCACACGCGCATCGCGTAGTCGCCCGAACCCCACAACTGCACTTCGCCGACACCCTGAATCCGCGCGAGCCGATCCTTGACGTTCAACAGCGCGTAATTGCGCAGATACGTCATGTCATAGCGATTGTTCGGCGAGATCAGGTGGACCACCATGGTCAGCGTGGGCGAGCTCTTGATCGTCGTGACGCCCAGACGCTGCACGTCTTCCGGCAGGCGCGGCAGCGCCTGGTTGACGCGGTTCTGCACGAGCTGCGTCGCGAGGTCCGGATTGGTGCCGAGCTTGAAGGTCACCGTGAGCGTGAGATTGCCGTCGCTATTCGCTTGCGACTGCATGTACAGCATGTTCTCGACGCCGTTGATCTGCTCTTCGAGCGGCGAGGCGACCGCCTCGGCGATCACCTTCGGATTCGCACCCGGATACTGCGCGTGCACCACCACCGAAGGCGGCACGACTTCCGGATACTCCGAGATCGGCAGCTTGAAGAGCGAAATCACGCCCGCCAGCAGGATCAATACCGATAGCACGCCGGCAAAGATCGGCCGATCGATGAAGAATTTGGATATGTTCATTGGAAGCTCTTAACGTTGGAGCATGCGCCGCGCAGTCAGGCCACGGCGCGCGAGGCTCACGAGTTCTTGTCCGCTTTGGTGCGCGTCTGCGCTTGCGCCTGTGGCTGCGCTTTCGGCTGCGATTGCGTCTGTGCAAGCGGCGCGCTGTTCGGATCCTGATCGGTCGTCATGGGCACCATATGGGCGCGCACCGCATCGCCAGGACGCACACGCTGGATGCCGTTCACGACGATCCGGTCGGTGGCTTTCAGGCCGCCCTTCACCACACGCAGATTGCCCTGCATGCCGCCTACCGCGATCTCGCGATAGACGACGTGATTGCCCGCGTCCACCACCAGCACGAATTTCTTGTCCTGATCGGTGCCCACCGCGGCGTCGTCGATCAACAGCGCAGGGTGCGGTTCGCTGCCGCCGACCTTCACGCGCGCATACAGACCGGGAATCAGTGCACCATCCTGGTTGTCGAAACGCGCGCGCACGCGGATCGTGCCCGACGAGGTGTCGAGCCGGTTGTCCACCGACTCGATCACGCCGCTGCGCGAGTAGCCGCTCTCGTCCGCGAGACCGAGTTCCACCGGCACCTTGCTGCCGTCTTTCGCGCGGCTCAGGTATTGCAGATAGGTCTGTTCGTCCGCGTCGAACGACGCGTAGATCGGCGAAACCGACACCAGCGTGGTGAGCGGCGCCGCGCTGGCGCCCGCCGAAATCACGTTGCCCACCGTGATTTCCGCACGCGAGACGCGGCCCGACACCGGCGCGACGATCTTCGTGTAGCCGAGATTGATGCGGGCGGTTTCGAGCGCGGCTTGCGCGGCCTTCAGGTTCGCGCTCGCTTCACGCGCGGCGTTCTGCTTCTCGTCGTAGTCGCGCTTGGCGATCGCGTTGTCGGCGATCAAACGTTGCGCGCGCTCCCAATCGCTTTGGGTGTAGCCCGTGCGTGCCTGCGCGGCGGCAAGCTGCGCTTCGGCGCGATCCACTTCGGCGGCATACGGACGCGGGTCGATCACGAACAGCGTGTCGCCTTTCTTCACGAGCGCGCCGTCCTTGAAGTTGACGGACACGATGGTGCCCGGCACCTGCGATCGCACGTCCACTTTCTCGACGGCTTCGAGACGGCCCGAATAGCTTTGCCAATCGGTGATGGTTTTCTGCACGACGGTGGCGACATCGACTTCCGGCACGATGGTCGGCGCGGCGGGCGAACTCGCATCCACGCGGATCGCGCCGAACGTGCCCAGCCCGGCCACGGCGATGACGACGAGTGCGGCAATCGCCACACGGCGACGGGAAAGAGGAAGGATAGTCATGTGAAGCTCCCGGTATCGTTGATCAAAGTTCTGCTTGTTTCTGCTTATTTCTGTTCTATCGATGGGCGCGCGCGTCGAAACGCCACTGAAAAAATCGCACCGCTTCCTGCAAGGCGGGCGGATGATCGGCCAACGCGGCATGCGACACACTCGGATAGCGGACCACCTGGGTCAGCACTCCGGCGTCGATCAGACTGCTGGCGTATTTCTCCGCTTCCACGTGCAGCACGTCGTTTTGCGCCGTCGCGATCAGCGTGGCGGGCAGCCCCGCGAGGCGCGACGATTCGAGCGGCGCGGCATACGGATGCATGCGCTGCGACGCTTGCGGCAGATACGCGCGATAACACGCCGCGCACTCTTTCGCGGTAATGTCCGAACCGAGGCGCTTTTCGTCACCCAGGCGCGTGAGGCTCGGATCGAGCATCGGCCCGAACAGCGCCTGCGCGGAAATGCGCACGTCGCCACGATCGCGCGCAATAAAGGCGAGGCAATTGGCCAGCTGGCCGCCCGCATCGTGACCGGCCACACCCACCTTCTTGCTGTTGCCGCCGAATGCACGCGCTCGCGTTTGCACCCACAGCGCCGCGCGGTGCGCGTCTTCAGGCGCGGCCGGAAACGGAAACTGCGGCGCGAGCGAATAGCCCACCGACACGACGAGAGCCGGTAAGTGTTCTGCGAAATAACGCGAGGCGTAATCGGCCTGTTCGATCGATCCCTTCGTAAATCCACCACCGTGGAAATAAAGCAGTACCGGCAATGCGGTTTTTTTTGCCTGCCGGTACAGGCGTAACGTGATGTCCTGCGCGTGTCCTTCGATCTGCACGTCAGTGACTTCCAGTGCCGTGCTGTCGGCCTCTGCCGGCTCGCTGCCAGTGGGCACGAAGGAGTACGGCGGTTTAAATGCTTCCATGTCGAGCCGCGCAATGCGCATAGAACTTCAATGGTGCGAATTGTGGGTTCAGCAGACTCGTAAATAAATGCCTATAATCCGGCAACACAATTCGGCGCCCCTGAACAATCGAATGCGATTGTCTGCGGATTCGCGGTGGAGTCCATTCCTGCTCGGTGCGCCCGCCCCTATTGGAGGTCTGCAATGGACCGGCTTCAGGCCATGCAAGTGTTCACACGTGTCGTCGACACCAACAGCTTTACCCGCGCAGCGGAAACGCTCGACCTGCCGCGCGCATCGGTTACCACGATTATTCAGAACCTCGAAGCGTTCCTCGGCACGCGTCTGATGCATCGGACCACGCGGCGCCTGTCGCTCACGCCGGACGGCGCGGCGTACTACGAACGCTGCGTGCGTATCCTTGCGGACGTTGAAGAAACCGAGGCCAGTTTTCAAAGCGGCAATAAAAAGCCGCACGGCAAGCTGCGCATCGACATGCCGGGGTCGATTGGCCGCCTGCTGGTGATTCCTTCGCTGTGTGAATTCCACACGCGCTATCCGGACATCGACCTGCAACTCGGCCTGACGGACCGGCCGGTGGATCTGTTGCAGGAAGGCGTGGACTGCGTGGTGCGGGTTGGCGCGCTACAGGATTCCTCGCTAGTGGCACGCCGTATCGGTTTGTTCGAGGGCGTGACCTGCGCGGCCCCCGATTACATCGGGCGCGCGGGCATGCCCACTTCGCTCGAAGACCTGGAGAATCACAAAGCAGTCAATTACTTTTCGAGCCGCACGGGGCGCACGCTCGATTGGGCCTTCATGGTTGACGGCAAAGAAGTCGAAGTGAAAATGAAGAGCATCGTGTCGGTGAACGACGCCGATGCCTACGTGACGTGCGGGTTGGAAGGCTTCGGACTGATTCAGCCGGCGCTCTTCATGGTGCTGCCGCATCTGCGTTCGGGCCAACTGGTGGAAGTCCTGCCGGAGCTGAAACCTTTGCCGATGCCGATTTCCGCAGTCTATCCGCACAGCCGGCATCTGTCGCCTAAAGTCCGCGTTTTCGTAGACTGGATCGCGGAGTTGTTCGACCGTTGCCCGTTGCTGAGCGGACGCGGCAGTCTCGACGCAACCTGTACGATGCGCACTTTCGAAGAACGCGAGTCGGCACCGAGTCTCGACACGCCGGTGATAACGGAATGGGTCGCGTGATCGACTCGGCTTGAAGTACAGATTCTGAAACAGTGAATTCCAACCGCGGCTCTAATGCCGCGGTTTGCTTATCCAGCACCGTAATTACTACGGTTTAACGCAGCGTTTTCGCGATTGTTCTGGAAACACGACAATTCATTTCGCGAAAGTGCGATTTATCCGCCCTGCCTCAAAGTCTACATTTCACCCTGTCGCAGCGCCGCTAGTGCTGCAAACGAATCGACAGGAGTGAATCATGAAACGCAATCTCTTGGCAGGCCTGGCTCTTTCGCTGCTCGCGAGCGCTCCGGTGTTTGCCCAAAGCAGCAGCGGCGGCATTGGCCGCGCCGGCACTTATGAAACACAACCCACGCCGACCACCAGCGCGAAAACGCGTGAAGAAGTGAAGGCGGAACTCGTCGCGGCCTATCGCGATGGTTCGCTGCCCGCTCTGAATCGTACGACCTATCCGAACAAAGGCCTGATCGGTCAGACGCAGGCTGCACGGATCGCATTGCAGGAAGGCAGCAACGGCGACGTCACACGCGTGGCCGACGGACAGTAAAACGAACCTGTTGCAATGATTCGGTTTCCAAAAGAAATAGTCATTGCGGCGCTTTCATGCACTCTTCAAAAAGGAGCACATCATGACCCCCTCTGAACTCGACCATTGGGATACTGACACGCCAGTGTGGACGCCGTACCGCGCGCCGCAGCACTAAGTGTCGAAAGTAGCGGCACGTACCCGCGGATCCTGTGCGCGGGTACACACGCATTTGAAGACGCCTAGCGCTTGGGCACGCCGTCGCGCCACTCGCCCCAATGGGTGGCGATATCCTGCACGAGCGGATTGCCCGAGAGGAACAGGTTCTGGATAGCGATCGTAAAGCCGCCTTGCGCAGCGTAGTTCAGCAGGTTGTCCGCGCTCGTCTGTCCATCGTACGGGCGGTCGAAATCGGAGCCGGCCCGCAGCACGGCGACGCGATTCAAATCCACCTTATGGACCGAGGCCGCGCGTTTGAGCGCCTCGTAAGTGGCGTTATCCTCCTGCTGCGTCGTGCAGTAGACGCCCTTGCCATCGGTCAGGATCTTGGTCCAGTCGCGCGCGCGCTGCCCGAGCAACGTGCCTGACCACCAGGTATCGCCTGCCAGCGTGTCGCACTGAATCACAGTGGGCGGCCGATTGGCGGGCGCATACGAATACTTGGCCCGCGCGGCCTGAGCCTGCACGTTATCGGACAACGTCACGCTACGCGACAAGGCGAACGCCGTGTCCGCGAGCCGGGTGTTCAACTGGAATACTTCAGTGCGGTAGTCGAGCGGCGGCTTGGCGGTAGGACTCGTGGTATTGATGCCGAGGTAGCCCGTCGTCCAGCCGGGTGGAATTTCACGCCCGTCTATCTCCCACTGAATCCCGAAGTCGACCAGATACTTCGCCCAAGCTGCGGACCCGACCGTTCCCTGCTGCGGATCGATCCCCGCAATACCGGCCACCATGAAGTAGGTATGCCGCAAATCGAAACGCGGCGAGAACGTCAACGCCATGATCGACGCAGCAGCGTTGCTGTGCCCCATGCCGGTGGTCATCACGCACACGTCCTGCTTGTTGCAATGGACCGTCGGGTAATCGGGCGACAAACCGTCCACGGCGATGTCGCGCCAGGGCCCGAGGTTGTCGAGCCACACCTGCCCTTCCGGCCCGAACATCGAAATGATCATCACCTTGACGGGCCGCCCTCGCGAGCCGCCGTCGTCATGCGAGAAACCGTCGTTGTCGTCCGCACTCGCCGGTCCGGACGAAAAGGCCGCACATGCCGCGAGTGTAATGGCGGCACTAGCGCCGAGTGAACGAGTCAGCATCGTGATCTTCCTTTTTTGCTTGTGATGCAGGTTGGGAGAGAGTGCTGCTTTCAAGCCGAAAGAAGTATAGGTGCGAAGAAATTATTTTCCACTACACGATGCACTATCGGTTCACGTTTCCGCACGCCGCCGCGCAGCTATGCGAATCGGCTCCGCACACGCTTTTCGCCGTTTTCCTATAATCGGGCGTCCGCAGCGCGCCCGAGGGCAACTCACTCGGGCGCGCACCGGGTTTGTGCAGTTAACAGCAGGAGCACCACGATGGACTATGTGAAACTCGGCCGTACCGGCCTCGATGTATCGCGTCTTTGTCTCGGCTGCATGAGCTATGGTGTGCCGTCTCGCGGCACTCATCCCTGGTCGCTCGACGATGAGGCCGCGCGGCCCTTCATCAAGCAGGCGCTCGATCACGGCATCAATTTCTTCGATACCGCGAATGTCTATTCCGACGGCACGAGCGAGGAAATCGTCGGCCGCGCGCTGAAGGACTTTGCGAAGCGCGACGAGATCGTGCTCGCCACCAAGGTGAATAGCCGCATGCATCCGGGCCCGAACGGCGCAGGCCTGTCGCGCAAGGCCATCATGGCGGAAATCGATAACAGCCTCAGGCGCCTCGGCACGGATTACGTGGACCTGTACCAGATCCATCGGTGGGACTATGGCACGCCGATCGAAGAAACCATGGAAGCGCTGCACGATGTCGTGAAGGCCGGCAAGGCGCGCTATATCGGCGCATCGTCTATGTATGCGTGGCAGTTCGCGAAGGCGCTGCACGTGGCCGAGCGCAACGGCTGGACGCGCTTCGTGACGATGCAGAACTACGTGAATCTGCTCTACCGCGAGGAAGAGCGCGAAATGTTGCCGCTATGCGAGAGCGAGGGGATCGGTGTGATTCCGTGGAGCCCGCTCGCGCGCGGCCGCCTGACGCGTGACTGGAACACGGAAAGCGCGCGCTCCGAAACCGATGAATTCGGCCGTACGCTCTATGCGCACACGGAGGACGCGGATCGGCGGATTGTCGAACGGGTCAGCCAGATCGCCAACAAGCGCGGCGTGCCGCGCGCGCAAGTCGCGCTAGCGTGGGTGTTGCAGAAAAAGCCGATCACCGCGCCGATCGTCGGCGCAACCAAACTGCATCATCTCGACGATGCGGTGGCCGCGCTCTCATTGAACTTGAGCGCGGAGGAAATCGGCCGCCTCGAGGAGCTGTACGTGCCGCACGCGGTGACCGGGTTCAAGTAAGCGGCGCGCGTGCCGCTCAAACGCGCGGCACGTCCGGTTCGAAAAACACCCAGCGGACTTGTGGAAACGTGGTCTGCAAGTCCTCTTCGATTACGTTGATCGCATCGATCATCGCGCGCCCGCTTGCGTAGTCGATCATTTCCGCCTGCACGGCCACCACGACATGCCGGCCCCATTGCAGCGTGATCATATTGATGATGCTGCGAATCTCGGTGCGCCCGCGCAGATGTGCCTCGATCGCTCGCCGCACCTCGGGGCTCGCCGATTCGCCAACGATCATCGACTTTACTTCGCGCGCCACCAGCCATGCGATCAACATCAGCAGCAGGCCGACGCCGATAGAGCCGAGCGCGTCATAGACCGGATTGCCGGTCACGAGCGTAAGCAGCACGGCAACGAAGGCCATCGCCAGGCCCGCGAGCGCGGCGATGTCCTCGCCCGCCACCACGAGCAGTTCGGACTCGCGCGTCTCGCGAAACCAGCGCCACATGTTCTTGTCGGGATGCGTCTTGCGGATTTCCTTCACCGCGCCCCACAGGGAAAGCGCCTCGAGGACCACGGACACGCCGAGCACTACCAGCGCCACATACGCATACTGCAGAGGCTCGTGCACGAACAGACGATGCACGCCCTCATAGACCGAGAACGCGCCGCCGACAAAGAACAACAGCAGCGCGACCAGCAGCGAATAGAAGTTGATCTCGCGCCCGCTGCCCATGGGATGCAGCGGGCTCGCCGGCTTACGCGCTTCGCGCAGTCCGAATAGCAGCAGCAGTTGATTGCCGCAGTCGGCGGTCGAGTGAATGGCCTCGGCGAACATCGAGCCGGAACCGGTGAATGTGGCAGCAGCGAACTTACAGATGGCGATGCCGAGGTTGGCGGCGAGCGCATAGAAAATGGCTTTCGGCGATTCTTCTTTCATCGTCGTGGCGGGCGTCCGTGAGTTTGCAAAGAGCTTTCGGTTGGCAACAGCCCGTATTATGGCCATGCCGGGCGCCATGCGTCCAACCCCAGTGCGATTTGCACCGTGCCCCTGCCTGTACTCGAGAACGCCGCCTTTGGCGCGCCGAATGCCGCGTCAGACTCGTTCGAGCGCCGCCATTTCGCGCACGATCACCAGTAACATCGAAAGGCTCGCGCCGCCCGTGGCCCGCAGATCCGCCAGCAGTCGTGCGTAGCGCTCCAGTTGCGCGATGCGCTTCTCACGCCATGCTTCGACGAGTGCGTCCGGTGTGGATGCTTCGTCGGCACCGGCGAGCGCGCTCGTGGTCAACGCGCGTTTGAGACGTGCGAGTTCGGCCAGCGCTGTCGCGCGCGCCAGCATGTCCCAGTGCGTGGGCACCGGCAAAGCAGCCGCGCGCTCGCTGATCCAGCTGGAATTGAGCAGCGTGCCGAGCGCGAAATACACGCCCGCCACCAGTTCGAGACTGCGCCCGCAGGTCGACGCGACTTCGGCGATGTCGAGCAACGCGGCGGAGATTTCGCCGCTCGCGATCCGCACCGCCAGTTCACTATCCACGCCGGCATCCACGAACACGCGCTGCCGTTCGGAGAGCGCTTCGAGGTCGGCGCCCGGCAACAGCGCCGGCCATTGCGGCGCTAGGCGTTGCGCTGCGTCGCGGCAGCGCGCGAGCAGGCCGGCCACGTCGCCTGCGTTGACCGCGCCCGACTGCAATTGCCGCAGGAACCACAGCGCGGAACGCTCCACCAGGCGCGCGACTTCGACGAACATGCGCGCCTGAACGTCGTCGGCAACGCGGTTGTCGAGCGCGTCAATACTGCGCCAGACGTGGTCGAGATCGAACACGTCGCGCGCCATGATGCAGGCTCGCACGATGTCACCCGGCTGGGCGTCGGTTTCTTCCATCAGCCGGTGCACGAATTCGCAGCCCACCCGATTCACCAGGGCATTGGTCAAATGCGTCGCGAGAATTTCGCGGCGCAGCGGGTGGCGTTGCATCGGCACGCTAAAGCGCTGCCGCAGCGGCTTCGGAAAATACTCCACCAGCATGTCGGCGACGAGCGGGTCTTCGGGCATCGACGAGTCGAGCAACGCGTCGTACAGCCACATCTTGCTGTACGCGAGCAGCACCGCGCGCTCCGGCGTGGTGAGCCCCTGTTTCGCGGCCTGTCGCTCGGCGACTTCCTCATCGGTCGGCAGAAACTCGATGACGCGATTCAGACGCCCGGTCCGTTCGAGGTAGCGCATCAGACGCGCTTCCGCATCGAGCAATTCGACGCCGTAACGGCCGGCGATCGACAGCGCCTGCGTCTGGTAGTAGTTGTCCTGCAACACGAGCAGGCCGACCTCGTCGGTCATTTCAGCGAGCAGCGCGTTGCGCTGCTTCTCCGTCATCTCGCCGTCGGTCACGACCAGTCCCAGCAGAATCTTGATGTTGACCTCGTGGTCCGAGCAGTCGACGCCCGCGGAATTGTCGATCGCATCGGTATTGATACGGCCGCCACGCTGCGCGAATTCGATGCGCCCGAGTTGCGTCAGGCCGAGATTCCCGCCTTCGGCCACGACCTTGCAACGCAAGTCGGCACCGTTGACGCGGATCGCGTCGTTGGCGCGGTCGCCGACCTGCAGATGCGTTTCGCGGCTCGCTTTCACATAGGTGCCGATACCGCCGTTGTACAGCAGATCGACCGGCGCCTGCAGAATCGCGCGCATCAATTCAGCGGGCGCGAGCGCCGGTGCGCTGATGCCGAGCACCGACTGCACGGCCGGCGAGAGCGGAATCGTCTTGGCGCTGCGCGGAAACACGCCGCCACCCGCCGAGATCAACGCAGGATCGTAGTCGGCCCAACTCGAACGATCGAGGATGAACAATCGCCCCCGTTCGGCAAGACTGACCGCCGGATCAGGACTCGGATCGAGAAAGATATGCCGATGATCGAACGCGGCCACCAGCTTGATATGCGGCGACAGCAGCATGCCGTTGCCGAACACGTCGCCCGACATGTCGCCGACGCCCACCACCGTGAAGTCCATGGTCTGGGTATCTACGCCCATTTCGCGGAAGTGCCGCTTGACCGACTCCCATGCGCCGCGCGCCGTGATGGCCATTTTCTTGTGGTCGTAACCGACCGAGCCGCCCGATGCGAACGCGTCGTCGAGCCAGAAGCCATATTCCTGCGAGATCGCGTTCGCGTAGTCGGAGAAGGTGGCCGTGCCTTTGTCGGCGGCGACCACCAGATAGGGATCGTCGGGATCGTGACGTACCACGTCGGGCGGCGGCACCACGGCCGTGCCCGCGAGGTTGTCGGTCAGATCGAGCAGGCCGCGCAGGAAGGTCTGATAGCACGCGATACCTTCGCGCATCCACGCGTCGCGTTCGGTCTGCGGCGGCGGATTCTTCACCACGAAGCCGCCTTTGGAACCCACCGGCACGATCACCACGTTCTTCACCATCTGCGCCTTCATCAGGCCGAGCACTTCCGTGCGAAAGTCCTCGCGCCGGTCCGACCAGCGCAAACCACCGCGCGCCACGCGTCCGCCGCGCAAATGCACGCCTTCAACGCGCGGCGAGTAGACCCAGATTTCGAACATCGGTTTCGGTTCGGGCAAGCCGGGCACGAGCGCAGGGTTGAACTTGAAGGACAGATACGGTTTTGGATGACCGTCCGCGTCGAAGCGATAGTAGTTCGTGCGCTGTGTCGCTTTGATCACGCCGAGAAACTGCCGCAGTATCCGGTCTTCGTCGAGATTCGGCACCTGATCGAGCGCGCTGTCGATCGTGTGCAGCCAGCCGTCGACGCGCGCCTCGCGCGTTTCGCCCAACACCGGGTCGAAGCGGGCCACGAACAACTCGACCAGCATCCGCGCAATGGCCGGATTGCCGGTCACCGCGCGTTCGATATAGGCATCGCTGAAGGTCGATCCCACTTGCCGCAGATATTTGGCGTAGGCACGCAGTATCGTTACCTCGCGCGCATTCAGTTGGGCCCGCAAGACGAGGCGATTGAAGTCGTCGCTCTCGATCGCTCCGGTCCATACCTGCTCGAACGCTTCTTCAAAGAGATCCTTGACACGTTCGATATCGAATTCCGCGTCGTCGGCGAGTTCGAGGCCGAAGTCGTGAATCCACGCCGGCGTCGCGCCCAATGCCTCGATCAGATAGGGGCGCTCTTCATCCACGCGTACGCCGAGGTGTTCGAGCATCGGCAAACTGCGTGACAGGGCGATCGGCAGACCCGCGCGATACACCTTGAAGCGGAATGCACGCGGACCCGATTCGATTGGGCGGTACAGGTTCATGGCGAGCCGCTCGCTGCCTTGCACGCGTTCGATCAGTTCGATATCGCGCACCGCCGTGCGGGCCGGATAATCGTCGCGATAGCCGGCTGGAAACGAATCGCCGTAGTGTTGCAGCAAGCGGTTGCCCTGCTCTTCGCCGAAAGCGTCGAGCAACGCATCGGCGAGATCGTCCTGCCAGCGGCGCGCGACCTGCACGAGCCGCGCTTCCAGCTCGCGCGTATCGACATTGGGCATACCGTCTGGCTTCGCATGCACGACGAAGTGAATGCGCGCGAGCGTCGACTCCGAAAGCAGCGGCGTAAACTCGACGCTCTCGCCGTTGAACGCGTCGGCCAGCAGATTGGCAATACGCTGGCGCAGATCGGTGTTGTACTTGTCGCGCGGCACGAACACGAGGCACGACACGAAACGGTCAAAACGGTCTCGCCGCACGAACAGACGCGTGCGCTGATGCTCCTGCAAGCGCAGCACACCCAGCGCGATGTCGTAGAGCTGATCCTCTTCGGCCTGAAAAAGTTCGTCGCGCGGATAGGTTTCGAGCACCGTGAGGAGCGATTTCGCGAGATGACCTTTTGCCAGGAAACCGGCACGCCGCACGATATTCGCGCATTTGCGCCGCACGATCGGAATTTCCGAGGCCGACACGAAATACGCGGTGGACGTATAGAGACCGATGAAACGCCGCTCGCCGGTCACCTTGCCGTTGGCATCGGTCAGCTTGATGCCGACATAGTCCAGATAGCCCGGCCGGTGCACAGTGGCCCGCGAATTGGCCTTGGTGAGAAAGATCGGCGACGTAGCGGAAATGATTTCGACCGCAGCCGGCGGCAAAGGCGTGACTTCGGCGGTGGCGACGGGCCGTAGCGCGTCGCGCAGAATGCCCAGGCCCGAGCCCGGCACCGCGCGCAGACCGTAGCCGATATCGTGCTGCACCAGTTCGTAATCGCGCTGGCCGAGAAAGGTGAAATGATCGGCCACCATCCATTCGAGAAACGCGCGCGCTTCCAGACCTTCCGGGCCCGCCTCACCGGCTTTCATGCCTTTGATCGTGCTGCGCGCGAGTTCGACGATTTTCGGCCAGTCCTCCACCGCCGCCCGCACGTCGCGCAATACCCTCGCGATGTCATCGCGCAGCGCGTCGAGTTTTGCGGCATCGCCGCAACGGTCCACTTCGAAGTGGATGAACGAGGTCAACTGCGAACGCGTGTCAGTGGCTTCTTCGGCGCCCTGGCTCACCCGCGCGATGCTGCCGTCGGGCGTACGCCAGATGCGAAACACCGGATGCACGACGGAATGCAGCGCGAGCCCATGCCGGTTGACCGCCATCGACACCGAATCGACCAGAAACGGCATGTCGTCATTGACGATCTCGATCACCGTGTGATCGGAGTGCCAGCCATGCTGCTCGAGAATCGGGTTATAGACGCGCAAGCGCTCGGCGCCGGGTACGAAACGCTGCGCCGTTTGCCAGTGCGCAAGCGCCGCGCCGTAGAGATCGGCGATCGAACGGCTTTGCAGATCGTCGGCGTCGACGAAATCGTAGTAGTGCCGCAGAAAAGGCTCGACGACCTTGAAGGTGGGTTCGGGCAGGCGCCCTCGCGCAAATTCGACGACATCGTTCAGCAAGTGCGTGACAGCTTCTTCGTTCTTTGCTTGCATGATCAACTCCCCGGCTGGAGGCAATGGCGAGTATCGCTTGATTCGCATGCATCGTCTGAAGGGGAATTATGCACCTGCCGACCATGATGCGAAGGATGACCGCACTTAGGTTATACCCGCTGACGTTCGCCGCGCCGCAACGTAGGATCGCGCCGCTCAGAGCACGGCTTTGGGCACCGCATGCTCTTCGCCGAGCCATGCGCGGACCTGCTCGCCAGTCCACACGGGGTCGTCGTGCGGCAGATCGTGCCCGGCCCACGGGTGCTCGCAGTGCAAAGCGCCCCACGCCGCCGCGAGCTTCGCCGAGCACACCGGGTCGACCAGTTTGTCGGCCCGCGAATAAAGAATCAGCACAGGGCATTCCGGCCGCGCCGTGCCTGCAGTAAAACGTGCCGCGGCCCAGAGTTGCCGCAACGCATTGCCACGGCTCACGGGCGCGCTGCGGCGAATCCGGCTCCATGTATCGAGATCGTCGCCCAGCGTCTGCACGTTATTGCACGTCAGGCGATGAATGCCGTGTTCCGCGCGCGGCGCGTCGCGCCAGCGCGCGGCCACGCCCAACAGGCCCGGCCACGCAGAAGGACGCAACCGCTCCTGCATCTGGCTGAACGGCCGCATGCTCGTATTGATGAGCACCAGCCGTTCGATTTCGTAGGGATGCCGCTGCGCCCAGTCCGTCGCCACCATGCCGCCGAGCGACATCGCCAGCACGCAATACGGGCCCGGCAAACCGCTTTGCAAAGCAGCATTTCGCACGAAGCCGACCATCTCGGCGACCGTCGACGGCGCGCGCAAATGCGCGAATTCGCCGTTGCCCGGCAGATCGAGCAGCAGCAGCCGGGCAGGCGCGCCCGTTTGCCAGGGCACGTCATTGACGGCGCCCTGCAGCAAGCCGGGCAAGCGGCCCCAGTGGCGGATTTCGCGCGTGAGTCCGCGCAGCAGAATCCACGTGCTCATAGGCTTTCCGGTTGATACCAATGGTCGATCGCGCTTTGCAGCAATTGCTCGCGACGATGGCCTTGCGGCAGCCAGCGTTGCGACGAAAACGCCGCGCGCGCCAGAAAGTCGAGCAGGTTCGCATGACGCCGCAGCACACGCGCGGTTCGATGTGCCTTGACCGGATTAAACATGCCCTGACGCGAAAACAATTGACGCGGGTTTTTCTTGATCCACAGCCACGAGCCCAATTCGAGCGTCATCGGCAGGAAGACATTGGGAGCGGGCGCGCGATCGTAGGCGAAGTCCCACAGATCGCCGTGCAGCAGATATTGATGGCTCTGCGGTTCGAACGCGTAGCCATGATGGGGATGCGCGCGTTCGAACATGGTTTTCAACACGTACATTTCCGGCAAATGCGGCATCAGCTTGCGCGTGCGTGCGTACGGAAACCAGATGCTGTCGCTCCAGCCGTAGCCCGAGTGGCAATCGAGCGCAATGCTCAACGGCCGCGCGGCCAGTTCGGTTTCCACCACCTGCAGCAGCGCGGCAGCCTCGGGTTCCATCGGCGCACCCATGCGGCCGCGATACCACGGCAGCCACGCGCCCACGCGCTGGCCGCCCGCCAGCAGCGGCACGCGTTCGTCCGCATTCTGTGGCGCGTTGCGCATCAGATCGACGCCGTTCGGATTCGCACGCGTGGCCGCCCACATGCCGCCCGGATTGACGATCGGCATAAAGATCAGACGAATCGACTGCAATTGCCGCACCAGCAGTTCGTCCCATTCGAGCCGCGCCAGCAGCGCGCGCATGTAGTCGAGCACGAGTTGCGAGCCGATCCGCTCGAGCCCGTGAATGCCGCCAAAAAAGCCGATGGCCGGAGCCTGCGGGTCGGTGGACCCAATGCTCGCGGTCTGGATGGCAAATTGCCGGCCGCGCACCGTTGTTTCGCAGACTGTGCGGATCGCGAAGCTCGCGCTGCCCTGCTCGAGGATCGCCCTGAGATCTTCGTACTCCGCAAAACTGTCGGGAAGGAAGCTCAGGGGCTGCATGAGGACGTCGAAAGGGATTGCAAGGTTATTGGGGACGGCACACCGATTGACGCAATATAGCCTGGTGCGGAGCGATCATGCTGAAGCGTCGCCAACACAACTGAATCGTGTCACACGCATGACATTTTTCACTTGAGCTAATGACATCGTTCTGCCTTTCTGGCGACGCAAAAAAGACACGAGAAGATATAGTCGTCTAGACGTTGCGATGCCTTCACTCAACCGTCACAGACGCTTCCTAGAATGAGCCCCACACATGCCGGCAGCGGCCGGATGCATCAAGGGGTACTTATGGACGCAATTCGGGAAGCAATCCGTATCGAACGATTGAGCAAGACGTTCAGCAACGGCCGCAAGGCGCTGGACGAAATCGATCTGCGCGTCGAACCGGGCGAGATGGTTGCGTTGATCGGCGCCTCGGGCTCGGGCAAATCGACGCTGCTGCGTCACATCGCGGGCTTCACGGCTTCGGATGCGCAGCCGTCGCAGATCGCTATTCTGGGGCGGCCGATTCAGCAGAACGGGCGCATTGTGCGTGAAGTGCGCAGCATTCGCCGCGATATCGGCTTCGTGTTCCAGCAATTCAATCTGGTGAACCGGCTCTCCGTGGAAAGCAACGTGCTGATCGGCGCACTCGCCCGACTGCCGTTGTGGCGCCGTCTCAGCGGGCGTTTTCCGCGCGCCGAGCGGGCGTTGTCGATGGCCGCGCTCAACGAAGTCGGCATTGGCGAACATGCGCGCGAACGCGCCGCCAATCTCTCCGGCGGCCAGCAGCAGCGCGCGGCGCTCGCCCGTGCCTTGGTGCAACGCGCGCGCATCGTGCTCGCCGATGAACCCATCGCGTCGCTCGACCCCGAGTCGTCGCGCCGCGTGATGGAGATGCTGCGCACGCTGAACATCGAGCATCGACTCACGGTGCTGGTGTCGCTGCATCAGGTCGATATCGCGATGCAGTATTGCCCGCGCACGGTTGCGCTGCGCCGCGGCAAGGTAGTCTACGACGGCCCTTCCGCCGCGCTCACGCCAACCTTGCTCAAGACGCTTTACGGCGAGGCCGCCAGCGAACTGCTCGATGAATCCGCCCCCAGCGCGGACGATAGCGAGACTAGCCACGCGGCCGGCAGCACACCGCTTCAGGACGCCGCGCCCGCTTCGGGCCGCTATGCATTCGCTCTCAATCCGGCGCACTCGAACTGAGCGCGTCCATCCACTCTGCTAACTCAACCGGGTCTCAAACAATGAAATTCCTGCGTTCGTTGATCACGCTGGCCGTCGGCGCGGCTGCTTTCGCCGGTGCCGCCACCGCGCACGCCGAGGACATCAACCTCGGCATCATTTCGACCGATTCGTCCTCGGTGCTGAAACAACGCTGGGAGCCGCTGATTCAGGACATGAACAAGCAAACCGGCCTGAACATCAAAGCGTTCTTTGCAACGGACTACGCCGGCATTATCGAAGGCATGCGCTTTAACAAGGTACAGGTCGGTTATTTCGGCAATGCGTCGGCGATCGAGGCGGTGGACCGTTCGCAAGGCGAGGTATTCGCGAAGGTCCAATACGCGAACGGTGACGCAGGTTACTACTCCGTGCTGATCACGAATGTGAACAGCCGCTTCAAGACGCTCGACGATGTGTTCAAGAATACAAAGGACGTCACGCTCGGCTTCGGCGACCCGAACTCCACCTCGGGTACGCTGATTCCCGGCTATTACCTGTTCGCCAAGCACAATACGCCGGTCAACACCTCGTTCAAGACCGTGCTGCCGTCGAGCCACGAAGCCAATCTGCTGGCCGTGGTGAACAACAAGATCGACATCGCGACCAACAACACCGAGATGCTCGACACGTTGAAGAAAGAGCATCCGGACAAGTTCGCGCAGGTGCGTGTGCTGTGGAAATCGCCGCTGATTCCGTCGGACCCGCTGGTATGGCGCAAGGATCTGCCGCAAGCCACCAAGGACAAGCTGCGCAACTTCTTCCTGAACTATGCGAAGACCGATCCGCACGAAAAAGCAGTGATGGCGGCGATTACCGGTTACGGCGGCTTCGCGGCGTCCTCGGATGCGCAGTTGGTGCCGATCCGCCAGGTCGCGTTGTTCCAGCAGAAGCAGAAGATCGAGAGCGACGCGCATCTCTCCGATGACGATCGCAAGACCCAGTTGGCCGCGCTCGACGCGAAGCTGAGCGCGCTGAACAGCGCGCAATCGAAGCAATGAACACGGTCGATCTGATCACGTCGCCTGCGCGTGCGAGCGAAACGCTCGCCGCGCAGGCGGCGAGTCATCCCGCGCCGGTTGCGGGCAAACGCAGCTGGCTGTCGCTGCTCGGCTGGATCGCCGTGCTCGCAGTGTTGGGCGGCGCATGGCATGGCGCCGATATGCGCCCGCTGGATCTGCTGAGCGACTCCGGCAACATGGGCCAGTTCGCCAAAGACTTCTTTCCGCCCGACTTCACCGAATGGCGCAGCTATCTGCACGAGATGTATGTGACGCTCTCGGTGGCGGTGTGGGGCACCGCCCTCTCGCTCGTGTGCGCGGTGCCGTGCGGACTGATGTCCGCCCACAATATCGCGCCGATGTGGGTCGTGCAGCCCATGCGCCGCATGATGGACGCGTGCCGCGCGATCAATGAAATGGTCTTCGCCATGCTGTTCATCGTGGCGGTCGGACTTGGTCCATTTGCCGGCGTGCTGGCGCTGTGGGTGCACACTACGGGCGTGCTCGCCAAGCTGTTCGCCGAAGCCGTCGAGGCCATCGATCCGCGCCCCGCCGAAGGCGTGCGCGCGACCGGAGCAACTGGCCTCGACGAAATCATCTACGGCGTGTTGCCGCAAGTGCTGCCGTTGTGGATCTCGTACGCGTTATATCGCTTCGAATCGAACGTGCGCTCGGCGATGGTGGTCGGCATGGTCGGCGCGGGCGGCATCGGCGTGGTGTTGTACGAGGCGATCCGCTCGTTCAACTATGCGCAAACCGCCGCGGTGATGATCATGGTGATCGTGGTCGTGACGGTGATCGACCTCGCGTCCGCGTGGCTGCGTGAACGCGTGACCTGAGGTGACAGAAGTCTCATGAGGTTGCCCCGGCGTGACGGCCCGGCGGGAGGGTCTGACGAAGCAGCGCTTCGTCGACTTCTCGCCCGGCGTCGCGCCGCGTTTCAGTTTGCAGTTCAACCTGCGTACGGCGCTGCCGGCCCGTCCGGGCGGCGTCTCTTTGACGCCACAAATCGCCGCATTTCCCCAAATAAAACCCCTCCAATCGAGTCGTCCACTCCTCTATCCCGGCGTTCTGCTGGAATAATCACGGGCTTGCGGCCCGCAACCCGGGCCTTCGCTTCCCCTCTTCCCGGTCTTCGATGGAAACCTTTGTCGTTTTGCTGGTGCTGCTCTCCGCGCTGCTTCACGCCACGTGGAACGCGTTCCTGCATCTTTCGGAAGATCGCGTCTGGCTGCTCGGCATGATGGCGATTCCGTATATCGCCGTGAGCGCGGTCGGCGTGGTCGTACTGCCCATGCCCGCGCCGCAGGCGTGGCCGTACATCTTTGCATCGGTCGTGCTGGAATTCGGTTATCTGCTGGCGCTGATTCGCGCCTATAAAAGCGGCGACTTCGGGCAGATCTATCCGATTGCGCGCGGCCTTTCGCCGATGCTCGTGTTCGTCGGCGCACTGGTCTTCGCCCATGAGGCGCTCAAGCCGTTGGCCGCGATCGGCGTCGCGCTGGTGTCGATCGGCATCGTCTCGCTGGCGTTTCGACGCGGCATGCGCTTTTCCGGCGAGAGCGTGCCCTTCGCGCTCCTGACCGGCCTGTTCATCTCCGCGTATTCGGTGGTCGACGGAATCGGCGCGCGCGTGGCGGGCAATGGCCTGAGCTACATCATGTGGGTCTATCTGATCTGGAATATCCCGCAGTTTCTGCTCGCCTGGCATTGGCGCGGCGGCGCGAAAGGGCTTTTCATCGGCCGCGCCGTGGTGTTCAAGGGCATGGCGTCGGGCGTGCTCGCGTTGAGCGCTTACTGCCTGATCATCGAGGCTTACCGCTATCTGCCGATCGCGATGGTCTCCGCGCTGCGCGAGATGAGCTCGATCTTCGCGGTGCTGATCGGCTGGCTGTTCATGCGCGAGAAGCTGACCACGCGGCGTATCGTTGCGTGCGCGCTGGTGACGTTGGGGGCGGTGCTGATCAGGACTTGAGTTTGAGTTCTTCCCTCACGCAAACTCCGGCAACGTCGCATCGATCGCATCGGCCAGCGTATTGAACGCCGGCGCGATCTCCTCATCCGGCACGCACGCGTAGCCGATCAGCAAACCCGACGGCGCCAGCGACGGCTGCGCGTAGTACCCCGACAAAGGCCGCACCACGATATTGCGCTCCAGCGCGGCGGCGGCCACCCGCCGGTCGTCGCTGCCTTCGGGCAACTGCATCACCAGATGCAGGCCGGCGTCGCCGCCCACGGCCGGCAACGCGTCGCCGTAACGCTGCGCGGCGGCATCGAGCAGCGTCTGGCGGCGCTGTCCGTAGAGCGTGCGCATCTTGCGGATATGCGACGTGAAATGCCCTTCGGCAATGAACTCCGCGAGCATCGCCTGCTGCAACAGCTGCCCCTCGCGATACAACTCGGCGCTCGCGGTGGCAAAGCTCTCCGCCAGCGCCTCCGGCACGACGAGGTAGCCAATGCGCAAACCCGGAAACAGCGTCTTGCCGAAGCTGCCCACGTAGATCACCTGCCCCGACGTATCCAACCCTTGCAACGATGCGAGCGGCCGGCTGCCATAGCGGAATTCGCTGTCGTAATCGTCCTCGATGATCCAGCACTGGTTCAGCCGCGCATATTCGAGCAGCATGCGGCGCCGCGCGAGACTCATCACCATGCCAAGCGGGTATTGATGCGAAGGCGTGACGAGCATCAGCTTCGGCGGCTGCGCGAGGTCGTCGGCGGAAGGATTGATGCCTTCCTCGTCGACGGCGATCGGCCGCGATTGCAGGCCGGACACGTGGAGCACGCTACGCACGCCCCAATAACAGGGATCCTCGGTCCAGATCACGTCGCCCGGATCGGACAACAGGCGCACGGCGAGGTCGACCGACTGGTGAATGCCGGTCGTGATGATGATCTGCTCCGGCGTACAGCGCACCGAGCGCGAGGTGCGCAGATAGTCGGCCAGCGCGTGCCGCAGAGACGCCAGCCCGCCGCCCGGCGCGTACGTGAGCAGGTCCGGCCGCAGCCGGCGCCAATATTTGTTGTGCAAGCGGCTCCACACCCGCGCCGGAAATTTCGTGACGTCCGGCACGCCAGGCATGAACGCGCCCCACTGACGCTTGGACACGCCCGCGCCCGCCACCAGCCGCGCGCCGCGCGTGGAAAGCGCTCGCCTCGCCTGCTGCGGCAGCGGCTCCGGCCGCACGTCGGGCGCCACGGCATCGGGCACGCCGACGATCTCGTCCGGGGCGCTGTCGGCAACGAACGTGCCACGCCCGGTCGCCGAACTCACATAGCCTTCGAGCACGAGTTGCTCGTACACCTGCGTGACGGTATTGCGCCCGATGCCCAACTCCTGCGCCAGCAAACGCGACGACGGCACCTTGCTGCCCGGCGGCAGTTCGCGCGACAGGATCGCCTGCTGCAAGAGCCGATGCAGCTGGCGATAGATCGGCTGCCCATTGCCGCGGTCGAGGCGCTGGGCCAGCCAGTCGGACAAAACGCTCGCACGCATGGATTGGCTCCTATAATTTTATTGAAATGGCTCTGAAGTTAAGAGCCAAATCTCATTATAGTCGCTGCATGTGCTGCGCTGAGCGCGCGGCGTCCGCAAAACCGAGGAGCGAAGGAGATGACCATGAAGAATGCCGAACTGAAAAGCCGCAAAGACGCTGCCACACCGCGCGGCGTCGGAGTGATGTGCGATTTCTACGCCGAGCGCGCTGAAAACGCGGAATTGTGGGACGTCGAGGGCCGCCGTTTCATCGACTTCGCGGCCGGTATCGCCGTCTGCAACACGGGCCACCGTCATCCGAAGATCGTCGCCGCGATTCGCGATCAGCTCGACCATTTCACCCACACGGCGTATCAGATCGTGCCGTACGCTTCGTATGTCGAACTGGCCGAGAAGCTCAACGAGCGCGCGCCCGGCGACCATCCGAAGAAAACCGCGTTCTTCACGACCGGCGCCGAAGCCGTCGAAAACGCGATCAAGATCGCCCGCGCCGCGACCGGCCGCCCGGGCGTGATCGCCTTCACCGGCGGTTTCCACGGCCGTACGTTGATGGGCATGGCGCTGACCGGCAAGGTCGCGCCGTACAAGATCGGCTTTGGCCCGTTCCCGTCGGACGTGTTCCACGCCCCGTTCCCGAATCCGCTGCACGGCGTGACCACAGCCGACTCGCTGAAGGCCATCGAATTCCTGTTCAAGGCCGACATCGATCCGAAGCGCGTGGCCGCGATCATTTTCGAGCCGGTTCAGGGCGAAGGCGGTTTCTATCCGGCGCCGGCCGAATTCGTGCGCGCCTTGCGCAAGCTGTGCAATGAGCACGGCATTCTGCTAATCGCCGACGAAGTCCAAACCGGTTTCGCACGCACCGGCAAGCTGTTCGCCATGCATCACTACGACGTGGTGCCCGATCTGATGACGGTCGCCAAGAGCCTTGCCGGCGGCATGCCGCTGTCGGGCGTGATCGGCCGCGCGGACGTGATGGATGCTGCCGCGCCTGGCGGCCTCGGCGGCACGTATGCGGGCAATCCTTTGGCCGTTGCCGCCGCGCATGCGGTGCTCGATATCATCGACGAAGAGAAGCTGTGCGAGCGCGCCACAGTCCTGGGTGACCGCGTCAAGGCCAAGCTGATCGCGCTGCAAAGCGAAGTGCCCCAGATCGCGGACGTGCGCGGCCCCGGCGGCATGGTTGCCGTCGAGTTCTGCAAGGCAGGCAGCTCGGAGCCGGATGCGGAGTTCACCAAGCGCGTGCAGACTCGCGCGCTCGAACGCGGCTTGCTGCTGCTGGTGTGCGGCGTCTATTCGAACGTGGTGCGTTTCCTGTTCCCGCTCACGATTCAGGACGCGGTTTTCGACGAAGCCATGGCAATTCTCGGCGACGTGATCAAAGACAGCGTCGCGATCGCGGCTTGAGGATCGACACATGACCACGTTGACCCTGAAAGACCCGTCGCTGCTGAAAACGCACGCCTACATCGCAGGCGAATGGCAAGGCGCGGACGACGGCGCGACCTTCGAAGTGAAGAACCCCGCCACGGGCGAAGTCATTGCGACGGTGCCGCGCATGGGCACGGCGGAAACCCGCCGCGCGATCGACACGGCCAACGCCGCGTGGCCCACATGGCGCGCCACGACCGCGAAGCAGCGCGCGGTGATCCTGCGCAAATGGCATGACCTGATGATCGAGAACGCCGACGATCTGGCGACGATCCTCACCACGGAACAAGGCAAGCCGCTCGCCGAGGCCAAGGGCGAAATCCAGTACGCCGCTTCGTTCCTGGAATGGTTCGCGGAAGAAGGCAAGCGCGTGAACGGCGACACGATCCCGACGCCGGCGAACGACAAGCGCATCGTCGTGACGAAAGAACCGATCGGCGTTTGCGCGGCTATCACGCCGTGGAACTTCCCGGCCGCGATGATTACCCGCAAGGTCGGTCCGGCGCTCGCGGCGGGCTGCCCGATCATCGTCAAACCGGCTGAAGCCACGCCGCTCTCCGCGCTCGCGCTCGCCGTGCTGGCCGAGCGCGCCGGCGTGCCGCGCGGTGTGTTCAACGTCGTGACCGGCGAGCCGAAAGCCATTGGCGCGGAAATGACGGGCAATCCGATCGTGCGCAAGCTGTCGTTCACCGGCTCGACGCCGGTCGGCCGTCTGCTCATGGCGCAGTGCGCGCCGACGGTCAAGAAGGTGTCGCTCGAACTCGGCGGCAACGCGCCGTTCATCGTGTTCGACGACGCGGATCTGGATGCCGCGGTGGCCGGCGCGATTGCGTCGAAGTATCGCAATAGCGGCCAGACCTGCGTGTGCACGAACCGTTTCTATGTGCACGACAAGGTCTACGACGCGTTCGCCGAGAAACTGCGCGTCGCCGTCGAACAGCTGAAGGTGGGCCGCGGCACCGAAGACGGCGTCACGCAAGGTCCGCTGATCAATGAAGCGGCCGTGCTCAAGGTCGAGTCGCATATCGAAGACGCGCTCGCCAAAGGCGCGCGTATCTTGACCGGTGGCAAGCGTCATGCGCTCGGCCACGGCTTCTTCGAGCCGACGGTGCTCGCGGATGTCACGCCGGCCATGAAGGTCGCGCGCGACGAAACCTTCGGGCCGCTCGCGCCGCTGTTCCGCTTCTCGTCGGACGAGGAAGTGATCGGCCTTGCCAACGATACCGAGTTCGGCCTCGCGTCGTATTTCTATAGCCGCGATATCGGGCGCGTCTGGCGTGTCGCCGAAGCGCTCGAATACGGCATGGTCGGCATCAACACGGGCCTGATCTCGAACGAGGTCGCGCCGTTCGGCGGCGTCAAGCAATCGGGCCTGGGCCGCGAAGGGTCGCACTACGGCATCGACGATTACGTGGTCATCAAGTACATGTGTGTCGGTGGGATCTGAGCCTTACCGCCCAGGCTCGAATATTGGACTGACGCGGAAAGCTACGCCGACAGAATCCTGTTGCGCGTAGCCTTCGTGAAATACACCTCGCGCGCGACTCGGTTCGCGCGCGAACTCCACCTCTCTATTCAGCGCTGCCGTCCGGCCAGCGATGCTCACGCCCCCTGCCAGCCTGCCGGGCTGCACGAAAACGCTCGCATGGCGTGCGCGCAGGCACCGCGTGCCACTTGCCACGCGCCTGGGGAAACCGCCCACAACCAAGGGTTTCACAGGACGAAACTTCCGCTGACATCCGCCGATAACTCGAAAAGGAACGCCCCGGGCGCAGGCCAGTCCACCGGCACCACGCGGCGGGCCCAGTCACGCGCCGCTTCGCCCGGCAACCGTGCGCGATTTCCATTCGTTTTCGAGAGGACTCACGATGCACAAGCTCAGTTTTACGCAAAAACTGTGGCTGCCGCTGATCATCAGCCTCGGCGCCCTGCTGGCCGTTTCGGTGTCGGCAGCGTGGCAGTCGCGCGAGACGCGCATCGAGGAGCGTAAGCACGACCTCACCAACGTCGCGCACGTCGGGCTCAGCGTCGTGGCGGAATACGGGGCGCTGGCGCAAAGCGGCGCGCTGCCGGAGGCGGACGCCCGCAAGCAGGCACTCGAACGCCTGCGCGGCATCCGCTATGGCGAAGACGGCTACTTTCTCGTCATCAACTCGACGCCGCGGATGGTGATGCATCCGATCAAGCCGGCGCTCGAAGGCAAGGATCTCGCGAACAGCGCCGATGCCGACGGCCGTCACCATTACGTGACGTTCGCGTCGGTCGCGCAGGCGCCGGAAGGTGGCTTCGTCGACTATGTGTTCCCGCATCCTGGTGCGGCGGCCGCGCAGGCGGTCGGCAAGATCGGCTACGTGGTGCGCTATGCGCCGTGGGACTGGATCATCGCGACCGGCGCCTATGTCGACGACATCGACGCTGCGTT
Organism: Burkholderia sp. WP9; assembly: GCF_900104795.1. Taxonomy (NCBI): domain Bacteria; kingdom Pseudomonadati; phylum Pseudomonadota; class Betaproteobacteria; order Burkholderiales; family Burkholderiaceae; genus Burkholderia; species Burkholderia sp. WP9. Next base: position 2,749,404 of record NZ_FNTG01000002.1, on the reverse strand, counting down.
CATGCAATCGCTGTGGCTGATCGGCGCGATCTTCGTGGCGGTGTCGGTGGTGCTCGTGACACTCGTCGCGCTCACGAACCGCAGCATCGTGCGCACGGTCGGCGGCGAACCGGCCTACGCTGCGAACGTGGCGGATGCGATCGCATCAGGCGACCTCACGGTGGCGATCCACACACGCGACGGCGACACGTCGAGCCTGCTGCACGTCATGCAGCGAATGCGCGATGCGCTGACGGGCACCGTCCGGCAGATCAAGCACGCCTCGGACAACGTCGCGTGCGGCGCGAACGAGATCGCGAACGGCAATGCGGATCTGTCGTCGCGCACCGAGAACCAGGCGGCCTCGTTGCAGGAAACGGCGTCGAGCATGGAGCAGATGGCAGCGATGGTCCGCCAGACTGCGGACCACGCGCGTACCGCGAGCGGGCTTGCGGCCAGCGCGGCGGATATCGCCAACCGCGGCGGCGACATGATCGGGCAAGCCGTCTCGGCAATGAAAGCCATCTCGAACGAATCGGGCCGCATGGTCGAGATCATCGCGACGATCGAAGGCATTGCGTTCCAGACCAACATCCTCGCATTGAATGCGGCGGTCGAAGCGGCGCGCGCGGGCGAACAGGGCCGCGGTTTCGCGGTCGTCGCGGGCGAGGTGCGCAGCCTCGCGCAGCGCAGCGCGACCGCGGCAAAGGAAATCCGCCAGTTGATCAGTCGTGCGGTGGACAGCGTCGGCAGCGGCGCGACCCTGGTCGAAAACACCGGTTCGACGATCGACCAGGCGCGCGACGCGATCATGCGCGTGACCGGCGTCGTGCAGGAGATCGCGGCGGCGGCCGCCGAGCAAAGCGCCGGCATCGACCAGGTGAACCTCGCGGTCACGCAGATGGACAGCATGACGCAGCAGAACGCGGCACTCGTCGAGCAGGCGGCAGCCGCGGCACAGTCGCTGAAGGAGCAGGCAACGAGCCTGCAACGCGCGGCCGGCGCCTTCCATGTGGACGCCGAAGCCGGCACGAGCGGCGACGCACCGGTACTATCCGTCTAATCCGGCCGGTTGCAAGACAGCCGCGATTACGGATGTACAAACCACGCCGCCGGCTGCAAGAATGCGGAGGCAACCGGCGCGCCACGATCCGATCCATGCACGGCGCCCCGCAACCTGAGCGAGGAGAAGGAGCATGTCCATGGGTAGGCTTGTCAAATCCCCAGCCGGCAACCGGAGCGCGCGACAGTGGCTGATGGCCGCGACGCTGGCGGTGTTCTGCTGCCTTTCCCAGAGCGCCTTCGCGCAAGCCGCCGACAACGCGGCGAGCCTGGGTGACAAATACCGGAGCCTGACGCAGCAACTGGCTCACAACCCGTTCCAGCGACCGCTGTACCTCGAATCGCAGGAGTTGCCCTCGGCACTCAAGGGCGATATTTACGGTGTGCTCGACTATCCGTTCCAGGCGGTCAACGCTACGCTCAACGACCCGGCTCAGGGGCCGGCCAACTGGTGCGACGTGCTGATCCTGCACCAGAACACCAAATACTGCCATGCATCGACGAGCGCGAGCGGCGCGGTCCTCGCGGTGAACATCGGCAAGAAAACCGAGGAATCGCTTTCCTCGTCCTACCGCGTGCAATTCAACTATCACCCGGTCGCGAGCAGCCCCGATTATCTTCGCGTGGAACTCTCCGCCGCCGCGGGGCCGCTGAGCACGAAAGACTACCGTATCGTGATGGAGGCGATACCCGTGGGCGATAACCGCACCTTTATCCATCTGACCTACGCCTACGGTTACGGCACGGCGGGACGGATTGCGATGAAAACCTATCTGGCAACGCTCGGCAGCGACAAGGTTGGTTTTTCTTCCGCGCCGGATCCGTCGACGGGCAAGTCGCAATTTATCGGCGGCGTGCGCGGTCTGGTGGAGCGCAATACCATGCGCTATTACCTTGCCATCGACGCCTATCTCGGTGCGCTTGCCAGCCCGCCCAACGCCCGCCTCGACAAACGCCTCACCGACTGGTTCGATGCGACCGAGCAGTATCCGCGGCAATTGCACGAGGTCAGCCGCGCCGACTACCTGCAAATGAAGCACAACGAGTATCAACGTCAGCAGACCGCGCAGTAGGTCGCGCGGCAGGTCGCTGCCGCCCGCAGTGAGGGACAGCCCCGGTCGGCTCCGCCCATCGCGGCCGCAGGTTGCGACGTGCGCGGGGAATGGGTCGTCATGCCTGCCCGCCCCAAAAAAAGCTAAAGGTTCAAGGGCCGCCGGTCGTTATATGTACCATACGGTTAATTTTGCATGCCCGCGGCCGGCTAGATCCCTATGAAAATTTCGACCAAACTGATTTTGATTGTCGGCACCGCCTTGGCAGGTGTCGTCAGCATCGCTGCGATCGCGCTGTCGCAACTCGACCATGCCCTGATCGAGAGCCGTCAGGCGCAGATTGAAACGCTGCTGACCAAAGCGGAACACCTCGTGCTGTATTACCAGTCGCTCGAAGCGAGCGGCAAGATGAGCCGCGACGACGCGCAGGCTGCCGCCAAAACGGCGCTCAGTCAGCTGAACGCGAACAGCCAGAGCTACTACTGGGTGACGAATACCGACAGCGTCAATCTGGTCCACCCGAACCCGAGTCTCGTCGGCACCAAAACCGGCGGCAACAAGACCACATCTGGCGATCTCACCGATACGCAGGCGTATCAGCAGGGACTTGCAAAGAATCACATTGCACTGGTGGACGTGCTGATCAAGCGCTCTCAGGACGCCCCGCTCGTCGGCAAGCTGCAAGGCGTGGTCGCCATTCCGGCATGGCAATGGTGGATCGGCACGGGGTTCTTCTATGACGACATTAGCGCGGCGTACTGGAAACTCGCGAAAATGCTGATCGTGATTTCGCTTGCGATCTTTGCCGCGGTTGGCAGCATGGCGTGGGTCATGACGCGTAGCGTGAAGCGTGAATTGGGCGGCGAACCGGCCGATGCCGCGGCGTTTGCGGCGCAAATCGCGTCGGGCAATCTGGCCGCCGCGATCAAGCTGGAGCCGGGCGACCGCTCGAGTTTGCTGTACGCGTTGAGCCAGATGCGGCTGCAGTTGTGTGAACTGGTGAAGGGCATTCAGCATTCGAGCGATTCGATTGCGACCGGCTCGGGTGAAATCGCGCAAGGCAACACCGATCTGTCGCAACGCACCGAAGAGCAGGCTGCTTCCTTGCAGGAGACGGCGGCGAGCATGGAGCAGTTGACGGCAACCGTGAAGCAGAATGCCGACAACGCGCGGCAGGCGAGCCAGTTGGCGGTGCTCGCGACGGATGCCACCCAGCGCGGCGGCAATGCGGTCGATGAGGTGATCGGCACGATGCAGAGCATCGCCGACGAATCGCGCAAAATTGGCCAAATTATTACGGTCATCGAAGGCATCGCGTTCCAGACCAACATTCTCGCGCTCAATGCAGCGGTGGAAGCGGCACGGGCCGGCGAGGAAGGGCGCGGTTTTGCGGTGGTCGCGGGCGAAGTGCGCACGCTCGCGCAACGCAGCGCGGCGGCCGCGAAGGATATCAAGGAGCTGATCCATTCGTCCGTGGCGCGCGTTGACGACGGCACGGATCAGGTGGCGGTCGCGGGCGAACGGATGAGCGAGATCGTAGAGTCGATCCGGCGCGTGAGCGACATCATGGGCGAAATCGCCGCTGCGTCGATCGAGCAGAGCACCGGTATCGAGCAGGTGAATCGTGCGGTGTCGCAGATGGACGAGGTGACGCAGCAAAACGCGGCACTGGTCGAACAGGCGGCAGCCGCCGCGGCATCGCTCGATGAGCAGGCCGCGCGGTTGCAGACGATGGTCGGCACATTCCGTATTCAGTAGCACGTTGGAACGGTTGCTGGCGAACGCGGCATTTGTCGCAATCCACGCACCCAGTACGCCGTTTCGCGAAGCGTCTCCATGGAGTAAAGGGCCGCCTCCATGTGGAAAGAAAACAAGGTATAGTCCGCAAGCGCAGGTATTTCCATTACCCCATTCTGATGGATGTGAATATGATTCCACTCGGTGCAGCATCCACCCTGCTCGGCGGCGTACGCAGCGCCATCAGTTCCGGGCTGTCGATGCTAACAGGCAAAAGCAGCACAGGTGAATCCAGCCAGTCGAGTTTTGCGGCGCATCTGAAGTCGGCAACAACATCGCAGAGCGGCTCTGGAAAAAGCGTGCATCACCTTCATGTACCTGCCGCAGGCAGTACGGTGAGCGCATTGGCCAGTTCTTCGTCTTCGCCAGTGCATGGCGCCGGTGCGACACAGGGCGGCGCGGCCGGCTCGGTGATCAATACCAGCGCCTGACCTGCCACCGAAATCCAAGGGGTAACGCATTCGCAACCGGCGTTACCCTCAAGCGCGCTGCAAGCCCGCGCGCGGGCCGGTCAATGAAATCCCGTTCGGGGAAACCCCCGTCTGATCGTCGGGGCCAACGCGGCGTCGATCCGGTTCCTCTATGTTCGTCAATGGCGTCTCGACTCGACGCCCTTGTGCACTTCCCCCGTCTAATTTCGTTTGCACGCTCCGGCCGACCGGCGAGTGAATACGTGCCGCAGTTGCGTCTATACCAGCCCCCTGTCAATGAATTGGGTCAAACAGGCGTCCGACGCGGCAAGTCGCCCCGCCGGGAAGTCCCGCGAGTAAGGATTCCCTGACCCGTAGTTCAGCATCTACCGCCCACATTTTCTTGATCCCCTGACTGCACCGCGAAAAGTGGCCGCATAGGATGAATGCACGTCAATTGCCTTCATCCGAGTGTTGCCATGGTTCCGTATCTGTCAGAGAGAGAAAATTCGATCGAGCACATCAACGCAATGTGCTTATGCCTCTTCGACCGGTGGTGCGAGACCAGAAGCGTCGCGCCGCTGACGTATCTGTTGCAAGGCTGGCCGATGATGAACAGCGAGCCCGACGCTCTCCGGCGTCTTGGCAACGCTCTACGCGAGCTCAGACGGCAACATCCGCACGATTCCAGCGACGCCTCGTTTCAGGAGGTATGCGAACTATCGGATTGTGTCGAGGACCTGCTGATCCTGTCGTCACTGCCAACGTGGCTGACGAGCGGTTTGTAGCGGCAACGCAGACACCCGTGTTCGCCCAAAGCAATGGGTATGTGGAGGACAGCGTGCATTTCGACGAAATCAGTGACGAAGAATGGCTGCTGCTCGCGCCTATCCTCGCGGATCCTCCCATTTCTCACCGGCAGCGCGGCCGGCCACGCGCGCAGGTTCGCGTCGTGGCGAACGCCGTGGTGTGGGTGCTGACGACCGGCGAATCCTGGTCGATGTTGCCGAGCCACTATCCGTCGGCGCCGACCTGCCGGCACCGCTTCGAGGCGTGGCGTTCGAGCGGCGCCCTGGCGCAGATGTACCGGATTCTTTCGAGCACTGGACGCAAGTTCCGGTGCGGTCCGCAGTTCACACTGGAGCGCCGCGATGCCTCATCGCGCCGCATCGATCGAGAGACGTGGGAAGATGGTTTTCGCCGGGTGTTCTGGAGGGAGCAGGCGTCCTGGCAAACACCGCGCGAGGCATGGCAGTCGTCCCATACCGCCGATACGTTCAGGCATATTGCGCGGCAACTCCCGAATTCCCTGAATGCAGGGGATCCCGTACCCGGGTGCGTCGAATCGTGCGCACCGGTGACTCGCCCACACACCATGCAACGGCCCGCCTCGCCATGGACGACCCTCGCGTCCAAAGGCCAGACCGAATCCGACCCGCGCGGCTACGTGATCCACGTTTCCGCCGATCGACTGGCCAACGCGCATTTCCGCGGATGGGCCGAGATCGTGCGTGACAAAAAGCGCGTCGCACGCTCCGGGCTGATCGGTCCGAGCTTCGAACACCGCGAGACGGCGCAGCAATACGCGCTCGAATGGGCGCGGCAATGGATCGACGAGGAATGCGGCGAAAGCGGCGAAAGCGGCGACGACGCCGCAGAATCGAACAGCGATGTTCGCCAACAAAGAAAATGCTCGGGGTGATCCGCTCCCGAAAGCGCCGGATGCTCCGGCGCCCCTGGCGAGTCAATGCACCACGCCGAAAATGGCCTTGACACCCTCCGCGGGCGTCAATCCCACGTCGAAGTAACCTTCGAGCCTCAATGCGGTCGCGTCGTCGAGTATGAAAGGCGGCCGGATGAAGCCCGTCGCGAAGGCGTGGTCGTACCATTCGCTCAGCCACGCGCGCAATGCCGCTTCGTGCACCGACAAGGTCCCCAGTTTGTCTGCGTTCATCGATGACTCCTTTGTCCGGCCTCGTTCATGTCATCAGACGAGCGGCTCGAAGCGCATTCTGCACAGTTTCTCTGCCGGCGGAAATACGTGCCACGTACCGTCGCTGTGCCGGAAAAAGAACAGCAGGATCGGTCCATCCGGTCGCCTGATTTCGACGCATACGCGGCAAGTCAGACCGTCCGCCGAACCATGCAGCGTGAGCACACGGACCGGAAGCGCGCCCGCCGTCGCCAGTAATTTCTCGCGCAGTCCGCGTAGTGAGCTTTTCGTCGCATCCACATCTGCCCCCGCACGTCAGATTTCCATTTGCCAATCGTGGGACAACGGCGAGGTTTCTTCAGTCAGCAGCGCCGGATTGTTGATTCGGGAAACGCTGCTTCGCGCCTCAGGATTTCCCTACCGGCACCGTCACTTCGTTACTCTGTCACCAGACCGTGCCTGATCGCATAGCGGATCAGCTCGGCGTTGTTGTTCAGGCCAAGTTTCTGCATGAGCCGCATCTTGTGAGTGCTGATGGTCTTGGCGCTGAGCGAACACGACTCGGCAATCTCGTTGATGCTCTGGCCGGCCGCCAGCATCTGCAACACCTGGAATTCACGGTCGGATAGCACTTCATGCGGCGGCGCGTCGCCGGAATGCGTTTCGAAGACCATCGCGTCGACCAGCTTCGGGTCGATGAAACGCCCGCCTCCCGCCAGCTTGCGGATCGCCGCGAGCAGCACGTCAAGATCGCTGTCTTTCGTCACATAGCCCGTCGCGCCCGCGCGCAGCGCGCGCGACACGACCTGTGCCTCGTTGTGGATGCTCAGCACGAGAATCGGCAAGGACGGCTGCTCGGCACGCACTCGCCGAATCAGATCGACCCCGCTGATGCCGGGCATCGTCATGTCCAGCAGCACCAGATCGAACCGCCGCGTACGCAGCCGATCGAGCACTTCCGAACCTTGTGCGGCCTCGGCGGCGACGACGATATCCGTGGTCGTCGCGAGAATCTGTTTCAGGCCGCCACGCACCACGGCGTGATCATCGGCAATCAGGACGTCGATCATTTTCTGCTGCGCCTGTAAGCGGAATGTGAATGGAAATCGCGGTGCCCATGCCCTGCGCACTGTCGATACTCATCGCGCCGCCGATCAGGCGGGCGCGCTCCTGCATGCCCAGCAGTCCGTACGAATAACCCGTACGCGCCATGGATGGATCGAATCCGCAGCCGTCGTCGCTCACGTGCAGTTCGAGCGCCGCCGCCGTGCTAGTCAGCGTCACGTCGGCACGCGTTGCCCGCGCGTGGCGACCGACGTTGGTGAGCGAAGCCTGAACGATCCGGAATACGGCTGTGGCACAAGCCTCCGGCAGCACGGGTTCCCCCCCGTTGATGTGCAACTGGCAAAGAATGCCATGGCGCCGCATGAAATCCTCCACCAGCCATTCCAGCGCCGACACGACCCCGAAGTTGAGCGCCACCGGCCGCAAATGGTTCGCGACATTGCGGACCATCCAGATGGTCTTTTCGACGAGTTCGCGCATGTCGTCGGCTTTGCGCATCGCCTCCGGATCGGTGCCGAGACGCATTTTCAGCAGGGAGACATCCATTTTCAGCGCGGTCAGCAATTGGCCGAGTTCATCGTGAATCTCCATGGCGATGCGCTTGCGCTCTTCCTCGCGAATCGCCTCCATGTACGCGGACAACTCGCGCAACTGATTGCGCGATTCGAACAACTCCTGCTCGATACGCTTGCGCGACGTGATGTCGTTCAGACCGACGTAGATCGCCGGGGCATCGCCGAAGGTCGCCACGCGCGCGGTCGCCATGGCCCAGAACGGCGAGCCGTCGGCGCGCCGCATATGCACTTCGCTGTTGCTGAAACTGCCCTCCGTGCGCAGATGCGACAGGAGCCGGTCACGGTCGCCGGCATCCATATAGAAATCGACGATGTTGGTCAACGGGCCCATGCCCGTATCGAGACCGACCAGTTTTCGCAACGGCTCATTCGCGTACAGAATGACGCCGTCGGGCATCGACGTGATGCACAGCGGAATCGGGCTGGTTTCGACAATCGTGCGAAAACGCGCTTCGCTCGCCTGCAACTTCGCTTCCGCCCGGCGGCGCTCGTCCACCTGAGCGGACAGCCGCGCATTCGACTCCGCGAGTTGCCTCGTGCGCTGCTCGACCGTCTGCTCGAGCGCGTCGCGCGCGCGCGACAATTCGGCCTCGGCCTCGTGGCGCACCGCCACCTCGTTCATGAGCTGGCGGTTCTGCACGACAAGCTGCCGGTGCATCACGCGCAACGCGAGATGCGTCTCGATGCGCGCCATCATTTCGTTGACACGGACTGGCTTCGCCACGTAGTCGACGCCCCCGGCCGAGAAACCCTCGACCATGTCTTCCGCGCCCGTCAAGGAGGTCATGAAAATGACCGCGATATCGCGCGTGCGCGGGTCCGCCTTGAGCCTCCGGCAAGTCTCGAAGCCGTCGATTCCCGGCATCTTCACATCGAGCAGGATCAGGTCTGGCGCGGAAAACAGCGCACGCTCCAGCGCCTCTTCGCCGTCGAGCGCAATGAGCACCCGAAAGCCGCGGTCCGTCAAACTGTCGACGACCACGCCGAAATTCGCCGGCGTGTCGTCGGCGATGAGGATCGTCGGCCGTTCTCGGGCCTCCGCGTTGGGCTCGTTCATGGCTTGCCCTCGAGAGTCAGATACCGTTCGACCAGATGGAGAATCGACTTCGACTGATAGTTGCGAGCCAGTGCACAGAGTTGCCCCGTGAAAGAGCCATAACGCGAATCGCGCGCCGCCAGGTTCTCGGCCCACGCGATGATTTCATGCATATCGCCAAGGCGCGCAAGATGATGCAATTCTTCCATCTGCCGCCGGGGCACGGCTGCGAGGCTAACCTCCGGCGTCACGTCACGCTCGGCCGGCGACGCATGGATCCACCTCAGCCCAAGTAGCGTGGCGATCTGCGCCAGCAGCGCTTCGAGGTCGACCGGCTTTGGCAGGAACGCGTTCACGCCCGCTTCCATGCTCATCGCCTTGTTGATCCCGGAAGGGCTGGCGGACATGGCAATGATCGGAACATGAGCGAACCCCTGCGATTGTCGCAGGTTGCGCGTCAATTCAAGGCCGTTCATTTCGGGCATCACGATGTCCGTAAGAATGAGTGCCGGTCGTTCGCGTTGCGCCGTCTCGAACCCATCGCGACCGTCTTGCGCCTCGACGGTGTCGAAGCCGAGACGGCCTAGCAGGTCTACAACGATCGCACGATTGACCTCGATATCGTCGACGACCAGCACCTTCCTGCGCGGCCCCTCATAGCCCGTCGCCGTGGACGAGAGCGACGCTGGGGCCGCTGTCTTGCGCAACACGGGCGTCACGCTCGCGGGCGGCAGTTCGAAGCGGAAAGTACTGCCCTGCCCGAGGCGGCTTTCCACCTCGATCTCGCCGCCCATTGCACGCACGAACTCACGGCTGATGGCGAGGCCGAGGCCGGTCCCGCCTGCTCGCCGCTCAGCCGCGCCCAGTTGTTCGAAGGGCTCGAAGATCGTATTCAGTTGATCGTGACCAATGCCCACCCCCGTGTCGCGCACTTCGAAACGGACGCGGTTTGCCTCTGATCTGGAGACAAGGAGGCTCACGCAACCGGAGTCGGTGAACTTGACGGCGTTGGCAAGCAGATTGAGCATGACCTGCCGCAAGCGTCGCTCATCGGCACGCACGCCGTCGGGCGCATCGTCCGCGAATTCGCAGATGAAGTCGAGATGCTTCTGCTCGGCTTTTACTTCGATGATGTCCCGAATGGCATCGACAAACCCCGCCAGCGGCACATCGTTTATTTCGACTCTCAGCTTGCCCGCTTCGATCCTCGCGAAATCAAGCGTGTCTTCGATCAACGTCAGCAGATGCTCGCCACTATGGCGGATGACCGCCACACGTTCTCGCTGCCGCTCGCTCAACGTGGCATCGCACTCGAGAATCTGCGCATAGCCGAGAATACCGTTCAGCGGTGTGCGCAACTCGTGACTCATGTTCGCCAGGAACTCGCCTTTGGCCCGATTGGCCGCTTCCGCCAGATTGCGTGCTTCGCGTTCAGCCGCCGTATTCTGCTCGTCGCGATACGCGCAGTGAAGCCGCGCGCCCATCGCATTGAATGCGGCCGCCACACGGTCGAGTTCGTCCGGCTCACGCCGTTTGCGGCGCTGGAGGCTGAACGGCCTGGGCGGTTCACGAAAATCGTAGTTCTCCACCGTACGCGCAATGGCCGCGACGTGCCGCATCACAAGACGGGACAGGATGTAGACGATGAACAGCGAGACGAAAAAAGTGTTGGCGGCCTGCGTGATCAGAATCGTCGCGGCGGTCCGCTTCAACTGCCGGTAGAGGTCGAGCAGCGTCGCCTCCACGTAGAGCTTGCCGATCTCGCGCTCCTTGCCCTGCACCCTGTAGAAGAGCGGAAACTCGCGAGCCATGACGGGACCGGCGGAGCGTTGACCCGCACTCAGGTAGGCAGATTGACCGGCTTTCCCCGCCTCGCGAATTTCCACGGCACGGATATCCGCGAGACGCAGAATGCCGTTCAACTCCAGTTGCAGTTGCGCATCGTCGAGTCGCCAGAGCGCTTCCGCCAGACTGTCGCGACTACTGCGGTCAATGTCCACAAGGCGATTGTCGATCTGCTTCACGCCCTGCTCGTAGTCGCGGTAAAGCTGCAGCCCGGTCAGCAACACCGTGACCGCGCAGCTGACGAGCAGCACGGTGACGAGAAGCCGTGATACAAGGCTGCTCCTGAAGCGGCTGATCAAACTCCACCATGCGTCGAAGAGGTTGTGCTTCATGCTTCCCCGCGAGTGCTACGGTTCTAGTTTCGTCTATTCTGCACTCGTTGCCGCTACACGGGCTCTGAACGGTCGGCCAGCGCTTTCGCAGGGTGGCGCTTCAACGTTTGCCTGCCCCAGTCAGCCAGTCACTCTCATTTGTCGATCCGCCCGGTGCTCGTTCCCGGTGAAACGCGTCCTGATTATTCTGACGAAAGTCTAGTTGACGTACATGTCCGTCGCGACAGCCGGCGAATCGTTGACCGCTCGCGGCAAGCAGATCCGCGGATACTGCAGGATCTCATCGATGCATGAGGTGACCTCCGCGAGGATCGGCCGGATGCGGCCACCGAGCGCATGGGGGTTCGACATCCGCAGCTCGCGCAATCCGTCGGACAACCGCTTCACGGACGCGTACCCCCTATCCGGCAATGGCCAGCAGTGCAGCAGGTAGCTGAGCGGTATGACGCTTCTGCTTTCACACCAGATGTCGAACAGCCGCTCGCACGCGGTGTCGAGGAATTCAACCGCGATTTCGCGGCTTTCTGAATGACCGTTCATAACGGGACCGTTGATATAGACGATTTCGATAAACCATCCTAAGGAGGCCGGGACCGGCACACAGTCAGGAAGCCCGGAAAAAAGCCCTTCCGATCCGCTGAAGATGCCGTCAGGAAATCCTGAATGCCCGCTGCACCCTAACAACGGGATTACACGATTTGTAAGTAAAGGCAGGACGTGGCAGGATGAAAAACCGCTCAGGCGAGAATCTGTGCGGACAAGCGCCAATCCGAGCGCACCACTGCTGTTTCGAGAAACCGACCATCCATGGATCGCAGGCGCTTTGTACTGGCAGCGCTGGCTGCGGCGGGCAGCACGCTGCGCGCGCGTGCCGCGCCTGCCGACTCTCCCGTCCACTTCGACATTGTCTATCCCCGCATTCGGCCCGCCCGCGACGTGCACGCCGCGTTTGCGCTCGCCGTGCTCGATCTGGCCATGAAGACAACAAACGTTTCGTACACGTTGCGGGCAGCCGACATCGAAATGGAGCGCGGTCGGGCGCTAGCCGAACTGGCCGGCCCCGACAACATGATCAATCTGCACTGGACGAGTATGGAGGCGCAAGCCGAGCGCGGCAGGAATGTCGTGCGGATTCCGATTCATCGTGGACTGATTGGCCACCGGCTATTCATCATCCGAAAGGATCGGCAAGCGGATTTCGACAAGGTCGAACGCTTCTCCGATCTGAAAGCATTCATGTGCGGGCAGGGACTGGGGTGGATCGATACGGATATCCTGAAGGCAGCCGGCCTGAACGTTCAGACTTCGACCTATGACACGATGTTCGAGATGACCCAGGGTGGCCGGGTCGACTATTTCCCGCGCGGCTTAGTTGAAGCATTTACTGAACTCGATGGCCGTCAGCACCAGGAGCCCGATCTCGTGGTCGAGAACCGGCTCCTGTTGAAATACCGATCGGATTTCATCTTCTATGTCGCCTCGGGCCACGAAGCATTGGCGGAGGCGATCGAAAGCGGGCTTACCACTGCGTATCGCAATGGCGCCTACATGCGACTGTTCAACTCCCATCATTACATTCAGGATGCGCTGACACGTGCAAAGATCGGATCGCGCCTGACCTTTACGCTCGACAACCCTTTCCTTTCCGAAGCGGACCGCAGAATTCCAGACAAGTACTGGATGAGCTGACGATTCGAGACTCCATATACGCGGCGGATGTTCACGCCGGCTCCATGCCGTGCACCAGCTTGACAGACGCCGCAAGGGGCGACGCAAGGAACGAAACGAATGCCTGTGCCTGCGCAGCTTGCGTGGACGCCACGCAAACCGCGGCTGAAAAAGCGGTGACGACCTGAATATCAGACGGAAGGATCCCCACCACATCAAGGCCGGGCAGGTGCATCAATTCGCTCAATTGCTGGAAACCGAGTTGCACCTCACCGCTCGCGACGAGTGAGCCTACCGGCACGCCCGGCGGAGCCTGCACAACGCGCGGCGCGATAGTCCCTGCGATGCCCCAGCGCTCGAAAAGCCGCAACAGATGCGAACCGCTCGGTCCGGTGGAATGGCCGATACTGCGGGCAGCCAGAATCGCACTGCGTACGGCGGGTCCGGTCGAGATGTCGGGATGCGCCGCGCCCGCCGCCACGGCGATTGCCACGTGAGAGCGGGCGATCTCCCTCTGACTGCCCGCCACGATCCGGCCGGCCGCCGCCAGCCGGTCGATTGCGTCGGCCGCCAGCACGACGACATCGAACGGCTCACCGTCCATCACACGCCGGGCAGCATCGACGCCGCCTACCGATTCGACCGACACCGATTGCCGCGAATCCTGCGCGTATCGTTCGGCGAGATCGGCGAGCACATTCCGGGTCGCCATTGATGAGATAACGGTGACCGTCTGCCCCATGGTTTGATCGATAGCCAAGTTACACGCCTTTTCAGTCGATATAGCGCAGCCCTGCTTCCTGCAAGGGCTCGCGCATGCGATACATATCCAGACCGAGCACGCCGGCAGCGAGCTTCGCGCGCTTCTCGGCCTCATTGGCTTCGCGCGCCGCCGCCTTGTCGAGCACCTTCTGCGCCGACGCCGCGGGGACCACCACGACGCCGTCTTCATCCGCGACGACGACGTCGCCGGGATTCACCAGCGCTCCGGCGCACACCACCGGAATGTTCACCGAGCCGAGCGTGGCCTTGATCGTCCCTTTGGCGGAAATCGCTTTGCTCCAGACCGGGAATTGCATGTCGGCCAGCACGCTTACGTCGCGCACGCCCGCATCGATGACGAGCCCCTGCGCGCCGCGTGCCTTGAAGCTCGTTGCCAGCAGATCACCGAAATAGCCGTCCGTGCAATCGGCCGTGACACCGGCAATGACAATATCGCCCGGCTGGATCTGTTCGGCGGCGACGTGCAGCATCCAGTTGTCGCCGGGCTGCAACAGAACCGTGACCGCCGTGCCATGGGCGCGCGCACCCGCGTAAATCGGCCGCATGTATGGCTTGAGCAGGCCGACGCGACCCATTGCCTCGTGCACGGTGGCCGTCCCAAGCGCACCGAGATTCGCAGCGACATCCTTCTGTGCTCGCTGAATGTTGCGATACACCACGCCTAATTCATACATGATCAAAGCCCCTTCATTTTCAATGCTGCATCGAGGCGCGGATAAACGCGCCGCGCGTTGCCTTCATAAATCTTGTACCGCTCGTCCGTATCGATCTGCGCGGACTCGATATAGCGCCGGGTGTCGTCGAAATAATTGCCCGTCTCGGGATCGATGCCGCGCACGGCGCCGATCATCTCGCTTGCAAACAGAATGTTGTCCACGGGAATCACGCGCGTCAGCAGATCGATGCCCGGCTGGTGATAGACGCAGGTGTCGAAGAAGACGTTGTTGAGCAGGTGGTCCTTCAAGAGCGGCTTCTTCAATTCCTGTGCGAGTCCGCGAAAGCGTCCCCAGTGGTACGGCACCGCACCGCCGCCGTGCGGAATCACGAAGCGCAGCGTTGGGAAATCGCGGAACAGGTCCGACGTGAGGCATTGCATGAACGCAGTGGTGTCGGCGTTCAGGTAGTGCGCGCCCGTTGTGTGGAAACACGCATTGCAACTCGTGCTCACGTGAATCATTGCGGGGATGTCGTACTCGACCATCTTCTCGTAGATCGGATACCAGTAGCGATCGGACAGCGGCGGGCTGGTCCAGTGACCGCCCGACGGGTCCGGATTGAGATTGATCGCCACGTTGCCGTACTGCTCCACGCATTTGACGAGTTCGGGAATGCAGGTGGCGACATCCACGCCGGGGCTTTGCGGAAGCATTGCAGCCGGAATGAAATGATCGGGAAACAACTGGCTCACACGGAAGCACAACTCGTTGCAAATCGCCGCCCACGTGCTGGAGACCTGAAAATCACCGATGTGATGCGCCATGAAACTGGCGCGCGGGCTGAAGATCGTGAGATCGAGGCCGCGTTCGCGCATCAGGCGCAACTGGTTGCTTTCGATCGATTCGCGCAGTTCGTCGTCGCCGATCTGCAATTCGGAAACTTTGGGCACTTCCGAAGGAGTGTTGATGCTCGCAATCTGGCGGTTGCGCCACATTTCCAGTGCTTTGGGTGCCGTTGTGTAGTGGCCGTGAATGTCGATGATCATCGTGACTCCGAACAGCGTTTGAATTGTTGCCGCAATGCCGGACGTGGCATCGCTCGATTACCTGGTCAGTGCGCCGTGTTGGGCTGCGCGGCCGGCTCGCTTACCCTGACCCGCTGGGCCAGCAGGATGGCCACCGCAGCCAGCGTTGCGGGCACCGCAAGCAGCGGGAGAATCGCGCTGAACTGCAAGCCGAGGCCGAGCAGCGCGCCGCCTATTGCCGAGCCGAAGATGCTGCCGAATCGCCCCATGCCCAACATCCAGCTCACGCCGGTAGCACGTGCGAGCGTCGGGTAGCGGCCTGGCGCAAACGCGTTCAACCCGGTCTGCGCGCCGCTCATGCAAAAGCCGGCTGCAAACACGAACCACGCCAGCGAGGACGACAAAGCGCCGATCCATCCAAGCGCAAGAACACACAGACCGCCGCCGAGATAGGCCGCACTGATGACCGGCGCCGGCCGCACTTTGTCCATCATCCAGCCGACAAGAACCGCGCCGATCGTTCCGCCGATCTGAAACATCGCCGTCACGTTGGCCGCCGACGTGACGGTCAGCCCCGCATCTTTCATGAGCGTGGGCAGCCAGCCCATCAACAGATAGATCACGAGCAGGCCCATGAAATAGGTCGCCCAAAGCGCCACGGTCATGAAGCCGTAGCCGTGCGAAAAGAGCACGCCGATCGGTTTGCGCGTCGGCAACGGGGGCTCGCTGGAAACAAAAACCTCGTCGCCTGTAAAGCGCTCACCGCACACCCGGCCCAGAGTCGCGCCGATACGCGAGGGCGACGCGCCGCGCACCGCCAGGAGACGGGCCGATTCCGGTAGCAGCCACACCTGCAAGGGGATCAAGGCGAGCGGCAGAGCGCCACCAAAGATCAATACCGAACGCCAACCATGGTCGGGAATGAGCCAGCCGGCAACAAAACCGATCAAGGCCGAACCCAGATTGAAACCAGTGAACATGATGGTGATCAACAGTGACCGCTTGCGCTGAGGTGCGTACTCCGAAAGCAGCGTGGTCGAGTTGGGCATCGCGGCGCCAAGACCAATGCCGGTCAGCAAACGCAGCGTGGCCATTTCCATAGGCGACCGGGTGAAGGCGGTCGCTATCGTGAACACACCGAAAAGGAAAACAGAAGTAATCAACACCCACTTACGGCCCACACGGTCCGAAGCAGGCCCCGCCCCGAGAGCGCCGATCACGAGGCCGAGCGGCGCCGCGCTCATCACCAGACCGAACGCGGGTCGCGAAATCCCCCAGTCGTGAATGATCGAAGGCGCCACGAAGCCCATGATCGCCACGTCCATGCCATCCGCCGTCACGACCAGGAAACACAGCGCCACCAGCAGCCACTGGTAAGGCGAAATGGATCGCCCGTCGATAAACGCCTTGATATCAATCGTTCTTCCGTTAGTCATTGTTGACTCCTGTCTCCTTCCTATATGTCTCGCCCGACGCAACGATCGCGAACGGCTCCGCAACGGCAACGCCAAAGCGGGTTTAAAGGCCCACTCGAACGATGGCCTGAGTGGCGCGGCTCAACGCGCCATCGGAACTGTTTGTGTTGTTGATCTGTGTCTGCGTCGCGGAATTACCGCTTGCATGGTTGCCATGCGATCCCGGTCAACTGCGCCTGTTCTCAGCTCACTCTTTCTTCGGGCTGTCCCAGTCAAGTTTTCTGGCGGTTTTTCCCGCCACCGAATACAGCGCGCCGGGCGCATTGCGCGTGCGCTGGAAAGCTTCCAGCGTTTCCCCGCGCATGGCGGCGTAGATGTGAAGATTCGATACGCCTGTCACGGCGCCCAGCTTCTCCAGCATGAAAAAGATAACGCCGTAGTGCAGCATGCCGCGCCAATCCCGGCGACGGATCAGGTCTCTCTCCTCTTCGGTCAGCGCGGCCGCTTCGAAACTTGCCTCGGGATCGCTCAGGAAGGCCTCGCGATGGGCCGGCTCCACCATCCGGTGAAGATAATCGTTGATCCGATACGCCCTCACGGCGAGTTCGATCGTGAACGGATAGGTGCCTTCGAGCTTCTCGATATCGGCAAGCTGCGTCGCCATCCGTTGCCGGTGGCGCTCCAGAATGGAAGGTTTCGTCTCACCTTCCTCGCCTTCATAGATGGCGGTCGCGATGCCCGCCATCGACGGCAAGTAGTAGCTGCGATGCTTGCATACGACGCTCGACGGCAACGCGCCCCGCATCGTGAGCCACATGATCACTTCAGCGCCCTCGAACCCGCCCAGTTCCGCATATTCGGCAATCGTCATATCAGCAAGTTGCTCGGGATCGCGTTCGAAAAGATCGAGAAAGCGCTGGTCCCATTCCGTGTTGTTGAAGCCGGCGCGCTCCCCATGAACCTGATGCGACAGGCCGCCCGTTGCGACGATCGCGACCTTGAGATCCTCCGGGTAACTCTCGATCGCACGCCTTAGTGCCTGGCCAAGCTTGTAAAAGCGCCGCGCGCTCGGCACTGGCACTTGCAGCACACCCATCTGCAACGGCACGAGTTTCACGGGCCATTCGGGGGTATGCGGGCAGAGCATCGATAGAGGCGAGAAACAGCCGTGATCGAGCGCCTTGTTCTGGAAGAAGGACATATCGAACTCGTCGGTCATGAGCGACGTGCCGATGTGCGTGGCCAGGCCCGGATGTCCGCTGATAGGCGGCAGATCCCGCGCGCCCCCTCCCTCGTCGGCGACCTTCCACTCAGGCCCCACGCCTAGCGCGAACGCCGAATAGTGGTCGAAGAAGAACGACGTGACATGGTCGTTATAGATAACCAGCAGCACGTCAGGACGCTTCTGCGCGAGCCAGTCCGCCAGCGGCGCGAAATTCTCGAAGATCGGAGCCCACACCGGATCGTCGCGCTTGTTCTTGTCGAAAGCAAAGCCAATGGTTGGTGTGTGCGAGGCCGCGATGCCTCCGATGATCCGTGCCATGCCCATACTCCTCAGAAATCTCAGATGACCGCCCATCGAGGCGCCTCAGGTGGCGAGCGCGGAGAATACGGCTAGGGCGGTCCGGCAACGATGGGGCTCACCCTAAGTCGTCGCGACCTGGATACCGCCAACCATCATCCCGCGATTCGCTTACACCCCTTTCCTTGCGCCGCCCATACTCCCGCGAAACCAGATGGGTCGGGTAACCGGCGCGGCTATCTTCCGCACAGGCTTTCGGATACAAATATAGGGAGTAAGCCTGCTCGAAGGAAGGGTGCGGAAACCACCGCCATTACCACCAAAGTTGGATAATTGATGGCCATTACCGACTCTTCGCTTGCGCGGCAAGTGCCGCGAAGCGCGCTGCGACAAGGGTTTTTGTAATCCCACACCGGCAAAGCTTCAACAATGGATCCCGCTGGGACCGTCCGGGCGCGATAAACAGAACAGATGCCTTATGAACCAAATCGCAATTCGGAATTCCAGAACACGGCCCCGTCCATGAGCAGCCACGAACTTCTCAACCTCTCGCAATTGCGCGCATTCCGAATGGTCGCCGACACGGGCAGCGCCACGCGTGCCGCCGCCGCCCTGTTTCGCGCCCAATCGGCCGTCACTCGGTCTGTCCAGGAACTCGAGTCGGCACTCGGCGAGCCGCTCTTTGTCCGCAGTCCGTCGGGCATGCTTCCAACGCCAGTCGGCCGGGCGATTCTCAAACGTTGCGAGCGGATTTTTGCCGAACTGGAGGAACTCGCGCAGTGGTGCTCGGCGCGGCAGGCACGCCGCCGCGCCGCGGCGGAGGGCGCGTTGCCGGCTTATCTGCTCAACACACGGCGGCTGCAACTGTTTGCGGCGCTCGCCCGCCATCGGCACATGCCCAGCGCAGCGAGGACCTTCGGCATCAGCCAGCCAGCCGTGAGCACCGCGATTCGCGTGCTGGAAAGCGGCTCCGGTCTGACTTTATTTCATCGTAGCCCGCGCGGCATCCTTCTCACGACAGAAGGCGAAGCGTTTCTGCTGCGCGTGCGTCGCGCGTTGAACGAACTAAGGCATGTACCCGACGACGTCGCGGCAACGCACGGTCAGATTCAAGGCACGGTGACAGTCGGTGCGTTGCCGCTCGGACGCACGCTGATCCTGCCAAAAGCGATCGCACGGATGACGAGGGAAAATCCAGGTGTGCGCACCATCACGAACGAAAGTGCCTACGAGGCGCTCGTTGCAGACCTGCGCGCGGGTGACGTCGACTTTATCCTCGGCGCGCTACGGGAGAACGACGCCGCGAGTGGCCTGAAGAACGAGCGATTGATGTCGTCCGACATGGCGCTGCTCGTACGCCGCGATCATCCGCTCGCTCATGCGCGCGATCTCAGCATCATGGACCTGCGCGACGCACAGTGGATCCTCCCGCGCAGCAACGCACCGGCTCTTGCGCTCTTCGAAAAACAGTTCAGGCGAATGAAGGTCAAACCGCCTGTGCCGACCGTGGAAACTGCGGACCTGGCAGTGATTCGCGGTCTGCTATTCGACACGGACATGATTGCCGCGCTGTCGGCCCACCAATTGCAACTGGAAATTCAGTCCGGACAACTGGCGATTCTCGACGTCAAGTTACACAACACGCGACGCGACATCGGCTTGACCATGCGCTCGACCGGCAGCCCGTCCCCGGCCGCGCGAGCTTTGATCGATGCGATCCGCGTGTCCGTTGTAGACGTGATGCGCACACACAGTGGCTGAAGTCCGGCAATTCGGCAGGCGTTTTCGACATGGCGAAAGCGATTCGCCAATTCCGAAAAACATGGAAGTTCGCGCGCTGCATCGCGGACTTTCAGGGGGAGGATTTGGCGAGAACAGTCCGCGGAGAAACAGAAAGACTCGCTGATTCCCTGGAGCACTCTCCAGGGAATCAGCGAGTCATCGATCAGATACTTTCCGGCGTAGCCGGAACCACACTGCAGTCAGTACGAAAGCCGTCGTGATCGCCGTGGGCGGGAAGCCGATCCTTGTCGGCTGCCGCACACGCGGATGGAGCGAGCTATTACGCACTCACGTCGAAATCAGTTGTGGCTGTAGTTGACGACAGGAGCCGAATACGAGCTGCGGGTCGTTTCCGAACGGCTGCCGGCCTGCGACGAACCATTCGTGGCCGAACCATAACCGCTGGTTTGGACGGCGCCGTTTTGCGCGGCTACACGAGCCTCGGCAGCTTGAATATCAGCCGGGTATTGGGGGTCGCTCGCGGTGGCCGGGTTGTAGCCGGCCTTTTCCAGCTGAACCAGCTCAGCGCGCACTTGCGCGCGCGTAACCGGCTGATTCGATTGAGCAAAAGCGGCGAGCGGTGCGGTGATGAGTGCGGCGATGACAGCGGCTTCGATCAGGGATTTCATGATAACTACCTCCAGAGATTGTTTTTGCCACGCTGCGAATCGGTTTGTCTGCAGCGGATGAACACAGTCTAGGAGTCAGTCTATTTAGGGTAAACCCCCAATCACCTAATTCACTGTTGCGATAATCGGGATAATTGCGTCGCGGGCCGGCGAATTGCCTCTCCGACGGCGGCAATTCGCCGGCCTTTGTACCGCCCGTCCCCTCTCGACTCGCGTTGGCGCTTCAGCGCCTTTACGCCGGCCCCATGGAAGGCTGCCGGTCGCTTCTCGGGCTCGCGCCGAAGCGCGCGCGGTACGTGCGCGAAAAATGCGAGGGCGACTCGAATCCGCATGCCACGCAAATCGAAGTAATCGACATGTCGGTCTGTTGCAGCAGCTCGCGCGCACGCGCGAGGCGCAACTGCAGATAGAAATGGGTCGGCGTGTCTTTCAGCGAGGCGCAAAAGAGCCGCTCGAGTTGACGCCGCGTCACGCCGATCTCCTGCGCGAGCCGATCCGGCGCGAGCGGCTCCTCCATATGCTGTTCCATCACGCCGATCACCTGAATCAGCTTGCGGTTGTGCACGCCGTAACGCGCGGCGATCTCCATGCGCTGATGATCCGAGCGCTGGCGGATCCGGCTCACCACGAATTGCTCCGACACCGCCGAGGCCAGCGCGGCGCCATGCTCGCGGCCGATCAGGTCGAGCATCATGTCGATCGATGCGGTGCCGCCCGCGCACGTAATGCGCCGCGCGCCGATTTCGAACAGCTCCTGACTGGCGTCCAGCGACGGATAACGCTCGCGGAACGCCGACAGCGCTTCCCAGTGCACGGTCACGTTGTCCGCACTGCCCAGCAGGCCGGCTTCGGCGAGCACGAAACTGCCGGTGTCGATACCACCGAGCGTCGCCCCCGCGCGGTCCAGTCGCTTCAGACAATCCCCCAGCGCACGCGTATAGCAGGCAAGAGGCTCGAAGCCCGCGACGACGAAGAGCGTTTGCGCCGCGGCCACGTCGCCGATGGCGGCATCGGCGTTGATCGAAATGCCGTTGCTGGCGGCCACCGGCGCGCCATCGACACTCAGAATGCGCCAGCGGTACAGATCGCCCTGAAAGCGATTGGCCACCCGCAACGGCTCCACCGCCGACATGAAGCCGATCGCCGAAAAGCCCGGCAACAAGAGGAACGACATATCTTCGGGCATCGTGCAAACACTCGATCAGGAGAGACGAAAACGCGGGCGGACGCGGGCTTGCGGCGAGCCTAGCAAGCAGCACGCAAGTGGGCAAGGCGCGTCAAAAATCCCGCCGCGGCGCTGTTGCACCCGCTGTACCACCCGCTGTTGCACTGCAAGACGAAGCGCCGCTGGTTTTCCCTCATAGTCGCGTGGAAGCAAGAACCGGTCGCTGGCGGTCGCTTTGCGCGGAATATGGGGCATTAACGTTACGTCATCGTGCAGTTCAGGCATCACACAGGCCGTATCGCATGTCCGGGGGCCGCTTCGCCAGGTTTCATCTGCTCAGGCGCGGCCCGGTTCGAAACACGCTGTTGAACGTGTCAGAAGAGGGAACATCATGAAGTTACGCATCAAAGCCGTGCTTGCCCATTTTGTATGCCTCGCGGCCGCGGCCGTTACCGCGCTGCCGGCCTTCGCGCAGGATCCGGCCGCCTGCCGCGCGGTGCATTTTGCCGACATCGGCTGGACCGACATCACTTCGACCACCGCGCTTGCTTCGACCGTGTTCGAAGGGCTCGGCTATCAGCCGGTGACGACCGTCGCCTCGGTGCCCATCTCGTTTGCAGGCCTGAAGAGCAAACAGCTCGACGTGTCGCTCGGCTACTGGTGGCCGGTGCAGGAAAAGGCGATCGCGCCGTTCGTCGATTCGAAATCGATCCAGGTGCTGCAGCCGCCCAATCTGACGGGCGCCAAAGCCACGTTCGCCGTGCCGAGCTACGAATACGACGCGGGCCTGAAAACCTTCGCCGACATTGCCAAACACCGTGAGCAGCTCGACGGCAAGATCTACGGCATCGAGCCCGGCAGCAGCGCGAATGCGGCGATCCAGAAAATGATCGCCAACAATCAGTTCGGCCTCGGCGGCTTCAAGCTGATCGAATCGAGCGAAGCGGGCATGCTCGTTTCGGTCGATCGTGCGATCCGCGAGAAAAAGTGGGTGGTCTTTCTCGGCTGGGAACCTCATCCGATGAACATCCAGATCGACATGAAATACCTCACCGGCAGCGACGGCGTGTTCGGTCCCAACGACGGAGAAGCACGTGTTTATACACTGACGTCCCCCGACTTTCTGACGCGTTGCCCGAACGCGGGCAAGCTCGTGAGCAATCTGCGCTTTTCGACGCAGCTCGAAAACGTGGTCATGCAATCGGTCATGAACAAGGAAAAACCGGCCGACGCTGCCAAAGCCTATCTGAAGAAAAACCCGCAAGTACTCGACGCATGGCTTGCCGGCGTCAAAACCTACGACGGCAAGGACGGCTTGCCCGCGGTCAAGGCTTATCTGGGGCTTTGATCCCGACAGTCGCGCATTTCAATCCACAGGAACTAGCACGCATGAATCATGAAGTCATCGTGACCTGCGCGGTCACCGGCGCAGGCGATACCGTCGGCAAGCATCCGGCCATTCCCGTCACGCCGAAACAGATTGCCGAGGCCGCCATTGAAGCCGCCAAGGCCGGCGCCACCGTCGCACACTGCCACGTGCGCGATCCGAAGACCGGACGCGGCAGCCGCGATCCGCAGCTGTATCGCGAGGTGGTCGACCGCATTCGCTCTTCGGGCACGGACGTGATCATCAACTTGACGGCCGGCATGGGCGGCGATCTGGAGATCGGCCCAGGCGAAGACCCGATGCGCTTCGGCGCGGGCACCGATCTGGTCGGCGGCATGACGCGCCTCGCGCATGTCGAGGAGTTGCTGCCGGAAATCTGCACGCTCGATTGCGGCACGCTCAATTTCGGCGACGGCGACTACATCTATGTATCCACACCCGCGCAATTGCGAGCCGGCGCGCAGCGCATCCAGGAACTCGGCGTGAAGCCGGAACTGGAGATCTTCGATACGGGCCATTTGTGGTTCGCAAAGCAATTACTCAAGGAAGGCTTGCTCGACGCGCCGCCGCTGTTTCAGATTTGCCTCGGCATTCCCTGGGGCGCGCCCGCCGACACCACGACCATGAAAGCCATGGCCGATAACCTGCCGCCCGGCGCGCAATGGGCCGGCTTCGGCATTGGCCGCATGCAGATGCCGATGGTCGCGCAGGCCATGCTGCTCGGCGGCCACGTGCGCGTCGGCCTCGAAGACAACATCTGGCTCGACAAAGGTGTGCCCGCAACGAATGGCACGCTGGTGCAACGTGCGGTGGAAATCATCGAACGGCTCGGCGCGCGCGCGCTGTCGCCCGCCGAAGGGCGCCGCAAGCTGGGCCTGCCCGCGCGTGGCGAACGCCAATTGGAGCGGCGCGCGGCGGGACAGTACGCGTGATCGTGCGCCACGCGCGTTGCCGGCACGGCGGCGCGTATCGCAATCAGATAACACACAGGCAAAGGAAACGTCAGCAATGGCAGTGATCGTCGATATCAAAACATTCGCGGCAATCGGCGTGGGCGTGATCGGCAGCGGCTGGGTGGCGCGCGCGCTCGCGCACGGGCTCGATGTTCTCGCGTGGGACCCGGCGCCGGGCGCTGAGAAGCAATTGCGCGAGAACATCGCGAACGCCTGGCCGGCGCTGCAGCGCGTGGGATTGGCAGCGGGCGCGTCGCCGGAGCGACTGCGCTTCGTCGACACGATCGAAGCCTGCGTCGGGCAGGCGGACTTCATTCAGGAAAGCGCGCCGGAGCGCGAGGCATTGAAGCTCGCGCTGCATGAACAGATCAGCCGTGCGGCAAAGCCGGATGCGATCATCGCTTCGTCGACGTCGGGTCTTCTGCCGAGCGACTTTTATGCGCGTGCGGTGAGCCCGCAGCGTTGCATTGTCGGCCATCCGTTCAATCCGGTGTATCTGTTGCCGCTCGTCGAAGTGGTGGGCGGCGAACGCACCGCTCCGGAAACCCTCGACGCCGCGCAACAGGTGTATCGTGCTCTTTCGATGCGGCCGCTGCGGGTCCGCAAGGAAGTGCCCGGTTTCATCGCTGACCGCCTGCTCGAAGCGCTGTGGCGCGAGGCCTTGCATCTGGTCAACGAAGGCGTTGCGACCACCGGCGAAATCGACGACGCGATCCGTTTCGGCGCGGGCATCCGCTGGTCGTTCATGGGCACGTTCCTCACCTACACGCTGGCGGGCGGCGATGCGGGCATGCGCCACTTCATGCAGCAGTTCGGACCGGCGCTGGAGTTACCGTGGACTAAACTGGTCGCGCCGAAGCTGACGGATGAACTGATCGACCGGGTCGTGGACGGCACGGCTGAACAGGTCGGCCCGCGGTCGATCAAGCAGCTGGAACGTTACCGCGACGATTGCATTACAAGTGTGCTGACGGCGATTGCGGAGGCGAAGGCACGGCATGGCTTGCTGCCGGCCGATTGATGCCTCGAAATGCGAGGCGTGAGCCGTGAGCAGCACTACGTTCGCCCACAACCGACGCCTTTGATACAAAACACAAAGAGGACTGCCGATGCCGCAACCTGCTGCCCTGCCCTGCTATCGCGATACGGTGCGGGCCGAATGGGTCGATTACAACGGCCATTTGCGCGACGCGTTCTATATGCTGATTTTCAGCTTCGCGACCGACGCGCTGATCGACCTGATCGGTTTGCCGGACGCAGTGCGCAAAGAGCGCCGGCGCTCGATCTACACGCTCGAAGCGCACATCAACTATCTGCATGAGATCAAGGAAGGCGCGCAGGTGCGCGTCGACATGCGGGTGCTCGGCCACGATGCCAAGCGCCTGCATCTCTACCTGGAGATGTTTGCCGGCGACGGGGTCGACCCGGTGGCCGCGGGCGAGCAGATGTTGCTGCATGTCGATACCGGCGGGCCGCGCGCCGCCGCGTTCGATCCGAATGTCGCCGCGCACGTTCGCGCCTTGGCCGACACGCATGCCGCGATGCCACCGGCCAGGTTTGCCGGCCGCGTGATCGGCTTGCCCGCCGCCACGAAACCCAGCGGGATTGAACATGCTTGAGCCAGAGATTGCCGCGTTTATCGAAAGAACCGCTGCGATTTATTCAGGGCATTCGACTTCGCTGACGCCGTCCGAGCAGCGCCAGATCTACGACCGGTACGCGGCGGCGTTCACGCCCGCGCTGCCCGATAACGTCGCGACCCAGGACGCCGCGTTCCAATCCCGCGCGGGCCATTCGATCGCGCTGCGGCTGTACCGCAACCGCGCAAGCCGGCGCGAAACGCCGCCTGGCACCGTGCTGTACTTTCACGGCGGAGGCTTCGTACTCGGCTCGCTCGACAGCCATCAGGTCATGACGGCGCGCATCGCCGCGGACACCGGTCTTGACGTGATCGCGGTCGACTACCGGCTCGCGCCCGAACACCGCGCCCCAGCCGCGCACGACGATTGCCTGGAGGCCACGCTCGCCGCTTTGGCAGGACGCTTACCGTTCGATTTACAGTCCGGCGCCACGCTGCAACTGGCCGGCGACAGCGCCGGCGCCACGCTCGCGGCCAGTGTGGCGATGCGCCTGCGCGATGACGGCATTGTGGGCCTGCGTGGCCTTGCGCTGGTCTATCCGATGCTCGGCACCGACCCTCAGCCGCCCGCGCGTGAAACCGAAGCGCATGCGCCCATGCTCAAGCTGGCGGATGTTCACGCATTCCGCGATTTTTATTGGGGCGCACACCCGCCGTACCCCGCGTGGACCATCCCGCTCGACGCGACACGCTTCGACAGCCTGCCGCCGACGCTCGCGATCGGCGTCGAACACGATCCGTTGAGAGATGACGCGCGCGTGTTTGCGGAGCGTATCCATGCAGCCGGTGGAGAAGCGCAGCTGTGGATCGGCGCCGGACTCGTCCACGGATGCTGGCGCGCTATTGAATCCAGCCCAGGCGTGCAGAGCTTGCACGCGGAGGTGTGCCGTTTTCTACGCGCGCACGCGGCACCGGCGTCTTCTGCCGGTCAGCGCTGAGGTTCGCGCGGCGAGCGGCTCGGCGCCTTGCGCAGCGCACGGTCCGCGGGCGTATTCGGCGCCGGCAACCGCACCGTGAAGGTGGTATGCGTGGCGCTTATCGAACTGCACTCGATACTCCCGCCCAGAAGCTCCGTTGCGCGACGGCAGAACGCGAGCCCCATCCCCGCGCCGCTGCCGTGACGTTTGGTCGTGAAAAAAGCGTCGAAGATATAGGGCAGAACATCGGGTGAAATGCCCGGCCCGGTGTCACGGAATTGCAGCACGCAAAAGTCCTGATCCTGAGCGGCGCTGATCGTGATCTGACCATCGCCGCCCAGGCGGATCGCATGCAACGCGTTTTTCAGCAGGTTGAACAGCACGAAGACCACCACCGTATCCGAACCCGAGAACGCCATGGCGGGATCGATGGGCGTCACCGTGACGCGTGCCCGCTCGCCGCTGTGAAACGGATACCGTTCCAGCGCCGACATCACACATTGCCGCACCGAATGCCGGCTGAAACCGCTGCGGTCCAGGCGATCGAGCGTGTAGGACGCGAGCGCCATCTCAACCATCGCGCTGGTTCCCGAGACTTCGCGCCGGATTGCCGTCGCCAGCTGGCCGATGCGCTCGGTTTGTCCGGATGGGTCATGGTCATCGTAAATCCCGTGCGTGACCGCCATCCGGTAGCCGTTGAACACGTGAGACCACACGCTGGCGATCTCGTCGGCGTGCATGCCGATGGTCGCGAGCGGCGTCGATATCTCGTGCGCGATGGTCGCCGCAACGGCATAGGGGTGAATCAGGTGATAGCGGACGATGGTGATCGCCAGCAGCGCGAGGCTGAGGCCGATGAACAGGACGCCCGGTGGATAAAACCCGTAGCCGTAGTTGACCGCGTAATCCACCGCTGCAAACGAGTACAGGCAAAGGCTCGCCAGGCACAAGTCGAGGCGTCTGCGCGCGTGCCCCTCGGCCTTGCGGCGCGCGGCGAGCAGAAGCTGCCCACTGCGCACGGCCAGCAACACGGTCTGCACGACATGCAACGGATGCAGCGGCCCGGCGACCGGATAGAAGCCGAAGAAGAAGCGCTGATAGCCGGCCACCACTTCGTTGCCGGGAAGCAGTATCGCAAGGACGAAGCACAGGCCGTACGACGCGAGCAGTATTGGCCGCTCACGGCGCTGCGCCACCACCTCCGTGACGAAGTGATAGAACGTGGTGGGTAGAAAGAGAATGAAGAGATAGCCGCACCGGACCAGCATTTCCGCGGTCTGCGGGTTGTCGGTCTGGAACAGCAGTGTCCAGGTGCCTTGCCAGGCGAACGTCGCCGCGCACATCAGGATAAACGGCGTGAATAGCCGCGTCGCCCCCTGCGTAATCAGTACGTACAGGCCGAACACCACGAACATCGCGGACACGAAGGCTGTCGGAATTGCGTACATGTGGCTCAACGTGTCGGCCGGATTTAGCGATTCCGCTCATTCCGCCATTGCGCGAAAGTTACGAGGTTCATGCCAACGTCGGCTGAATCGATCGGGGACCAGCAGTAGAACACGTCGCCCCAGCCCGGAACGGGCTGCGGCGTCAGCGTCCTGAAGTTCATGCCGGAACGGTAGGCCAGATTCGGCCAGAATACCGGCATCACCTCGCGCACCGCCATCTGTTTCAGCAGGTCGGCCGGGCCGTCCTCGTCCGCCACGATTTCGCCCTGTGAGATCCAGTCGTTCTCGGCCCATGCAACGAAAACGCTCGGGTTTCCGGCGCGGTCGAACATCAGAATGGCATCCTGTTCCGGGCGCCAATAGTATTCGACGATGTTATGCGCGGCCACCAGTTCGTCGATGACTTTGCGCGTACGCGGATCGCAGTACGTCATGCCGCTATCGCCCAACGCCAGCCAGCCGCCTTCTGAACAATGCCTGTTTTTTGCATCTTTCAGGAAGTTGGCCAGCCGGTTTGCGGAATCGATATCCGTCTTTCTCAGGTATAAATCGACGATTCCGGCGTTAAAGGCCTTGACCGCGACGGTTTCGTCCGCCACACCGGTCAACAGCACTTTCGCGCAGCGCAGATTGGAGATGGCCGAGAGAAATTCGACGCCGCTCATGCCCGGCATGTCGAAATCCACGACCACCGCCGCCACTTCCGAAAAGCGTGCGCCGCGCGCCAGAATGTCCCGCTCCGCCGAGCTTTCCACGTAGCGCTCGAAGCCCGTCTCGCTCACACAGGCCGACGCCGGCGCAAACTCCAGCGAATTTTCGCGAGCATGCTGACGGATGAAGGCGAGCGCGGTTTGAGGCCGCGTAAAAAACAGATTCGTGGTGATATCGGGAAAGAAACGCCGCAGGGCGTCCAGGTAGCCGTCGTTGTCATCCACGAAAACAACCGTTGACGGGTACAGAACAGGTGGTCGGATAAAGTTGTTCATATTTTCACGTGGTTCGTCGCGCCGCCTCCGGAGAATGGCCGCGGCAGGCCAGCCGCCGGAAGACAAGGCGAGTCCGTAAGCCGTGTCGCGGCGTGGCGCCCCCAGATTGGAGAGCGGCCGACGCTTCGACCACTGCCTGCACGCCCGCCCCGCACTTTGCCGCTACAGGTTTTCCGTGTGTTCGCATATGGAACACGCCGGCGTGCCTCTTACCCGCTCATAGGGCGGATTCTCTCATGCTGGTCCGCAAACTTCGTATTCCCCTGAACTATATAGTACCAACGGCAGCGGCGACGCGTGACCGGAAAAATCCGCGCGATGGAGCCGGCCGCTACGGCCGCGACGCGACCTCGTCCAGATGCTCCAGCAGATCGGCGGGGTCGTCGTACACCCGCAGCGCACCGGCGCGTTCGAGTTCCTCCGTGCCGTATCCGCCCGACAACAGGCCCACGCCCAGAGCGCGGCAGCGCCGCGCCGCGAGCATGTCCCAGATGCTGTCCCCGACCACCACCGTGTTTTCGACCGGCACGCCGAGCCGCTCAGCCGCGGCGATGAACAGATCCGGATCCGGTTTTGCATATTTGACGTCGTCGCGCGTAACGACCACCGCCTTCGCGGGATCGACACCCAGCGCCTCCAGATTGAGCGCCGCCGTCTCCATGCGGCCACTGGTCGCCACGGCCCACGGCGTTCCGGCTTGCGTGAGCGCGTCGAGCAACGCCCGCGCGCCCGGCAGCGGGCACACCTGCGCCCGCAGTCGCTGATAGGCGGCGGCGTGCGCACGACGCAGGCTCTCTACCCGTTCTGCACTGATTTCGCCGTGGGTTTCCCGCAGAAGCTGATGGGTGAAGAGGCCGCCGCTCATGCCGATCTTGCGGTGAATCCGCCATACCGACAAAGGAATCCCTTCGCTGTCGAGCGCTTCTTTCCACGCCAGAACATGCTGATAGACGCTGTCGACCAGCGTTCCGTCGAGATCGAAGAGGAAAGACGTCTGGATTCGCATGGTGAGCTCCTGTTGGTGACCACGGCCACCAATATGCCATGCCCCGGTTTGGCAGGTCGCAAGAATCCGCGCCTGAAACGGCAAGCGCGCAATGGAATGGCCGCAACTCATGGCCGAGGTGCGCGATGCGATCGACGCGGGCGTCGGGCCACGGTCATCGCAAGCACGCGAACTGGCGCGTCGCTGGCTCGAACTCTTCAGGAGCTACGCGGGCGATGATCCGCGCACCCAGGCGAGGTTTCGGCATGCGCTGCAAACGGAGCCGGCACTAATGGCCGGCACATGGGCGGGCGAGTCTCTGCTTGCGTTCATCCGCGAGCCAATGGCGAACGTCGCGCAGCCGCTTTGATACTGCGTGCCGGCTTCCGGCCGGTATTGGCCGACCGGGAGATTCGGTGCTTCACACTGAAGCGATCCATCAGCGAGGCCATTTCATGTTCATGCTAGCCTCGCGACTTCTGCTCACGGGACGTTGCATGAACACACTTCGATTGCGCCTTCATGGCCTGAGCCGGCAACGCACGATTGCGATGCTTGCCGCCCTACTGACGATTTCGACCAGCGTCAATCACTCCGCCTGCGCGCAGACTGAAGACATGACCCGGGTTGCGTATTCCGGCACCGTCGGCGAAGCGAAGGTGGGCATGACGCTCGCTCTGCATGGAAAAGATTTCGGCGAAGGACATTACTTCTACTACCGCTACCTGAAGGACATTGCGCTGACCGGTCAGCAATCCGGCGGCACGCTGACGTTACAGGAAGCGAACGGCGCGTTCACGCTGCATTTTGTGGGCAATGGTTCGAACGGCGGCCAGCCGCTTGATTTTCCCAATAGCGTCGGCCTTGCCGGCACCTGGACTGGCGGCGGAAAGACTTTGCCGGTCAAGCTCGCCCTCGAAAGTATGTCATCCGCGGACACGAATGCGGGTCGCCTGTACAGCATGATCACCGACGAATCGGACCATGCATTCGAAGCGCGCGCTCAAGGTTTCTATTTCGCCGCGCTGAAGGGCGATCCGAAGCAGGCCGCGCGTTTCGTTCACTTTCCGTTGCGGGTGAATTGGGGCGCAGCGCACCACGAGATGATCGGTTCGGCGAATCAGCTATCCGCCAACTGGCATCGTATATTCACGCCCAAGTATCTTGCGGCGTTACGCGACGCGGCTCCGCACGATATGCCGGTGATCAAAGGCCAGTACGCAATGCTCGGGGCCGGGCTTGCCTTCTTTACGGATAAGGGTGTCGAGGTTCTGAACGCGGAGCAGTAAGCGCCGCTCGCGCAGTGGGCTGGAGTACCGCGAGTGTGATCGGCTTCCGCGAATGCGTCAGCGCTGCACAGGGTGCTGGTTTTCGTATTCCAAAGCGCAATCGACGCGCCGCCATTTACATCGGCGGCGCGTCGATCGTTTTCCGCGCTTATTGGACTGCTAGTCGGACTGCTTGTCCGACTGCTTATCGGGTCATTTACTGGCCCGTGTACCCGAGCGGAACGGTCGAGTTGGCCTTGGCGACCGTCGCGTTGTTCGACACGATGTACTGCGGCACCTCGGTGAGCGTCAGCGCGACCTGACCGTTGGTGTAGGCGACCGTGCTGACATTGCCGTAACCATCGATCTTCGTCACGTTGCCCGACGTGCCGGCATTGTCGACCTGGAGCGAATAGCTGGTCGAATAGGTCTGGCTATACGCGCCGTTGCTCGCCGGCCATTGTGCGTTGCTGTGCGTCCACGCCGCCGTCACGACCTTGCCGTTCCCCAGTTGCTGGAACGCATAGGCAAAGACACCTGAAGGTGCGCCCTTGATCCGGCCCAGCGTGTTCGTGCCGTCGAGAACCCGCGTCATCGTCGCGAAGGCCATCGCTTCAGGCTTCGGCGACAGGTTCGTCGCACC